>NZ_AP019365.1:2885166-3194833 GCF_033095865.1 Pseudomonas sp. KU43P
AACGGCCCGATGCCGCCGACGTGGAACACCCGCTGCCATTCCCCGCTGTAACCGGCAATCCCGATGCCGGCAGCCAACGCCGCGCCCAAGGGCACGCCGCAGTACATCAGGCTGACCGCGCTGCCACGCAGGCGTTCGCCAGCCGCTTCGCTGGTGAGGGCGATCAGGTTAGGCAGCGCGGCGCCCAGCCCCACCCCGGTGAACAGCCGGGCCAGTAGCAGGCTGGGCAGGCTCCAGGCGTGCGCGGTGGCCAGGGAAAAAACACCGAACAGCGCCACCGAGCCGAACAGGATGCGCTTGCGCCCGAAACGGTCGGCCAGCCAGCCGCCGACCAGGGCGCCTGGCAGCAAGCCGAGGATGCCGGCGCTGAACACCCAACCCATTTCCAGCTTGCCCAGGCCAAAAGCGGCCGCCATGCCCGGGGCAGCGATGCCGGCAGCTTGCAGGTCAAGGCCTTCGAGCAGGGCGACGAGGAAACACAGGCCGATGGTGACGGCCACGCGAGGCGCGTTGTTAGCAGTAGTCATGAAGACACCCGTTTTGTTTTTATGTTGGGTTGTTATCGTGTTGCCGGAGTTGGGGCCGCATGGCGGCCCCGGCAGCTGCATCAGCGTTTGAGCAGGTCCAGCGCCACATCCACGATCATGTCTTCCTGACCGCCCACCATCCGGCGCTTGCCCAGCTCGACGAGGATGTCGACCGCCTTGATGCCGTAACGAGCAGCGGCGACTTCGGCATGGCGCAGGAAGCTCGAATAGACGCCGGCATACCCCAGCGCCAGGGTCTCGCGGTCCACCCGTACCGGGCGGTCCTGCAGCGGGCGCACCAGGTCATCGGCGGCATCCATCAGGGCGTACAGGTCCGTGCCGTGGTTCCAGCCCAACTTGTCGGCAGCGGCGATGAACACCTCCAGCGGGGCGTTGCCGGCACCGGCGCCCATGCCGGCGAGGCTGGCGTCGATGCGATCGCAGCCCTCCTCCACTGCGGCGATGGAGTTGGCCACGCCCAGGCTGAGGTTATGGTGGGCATGGATACCGGTTGCGGTCGCCGGGTCCAGCACCGCCTTCACGGCGCGAAAGCGCGCGCGGATGTCGTCCATGTTCATCGCACCGCCGGAATCGACCACATAGATGCAGGTGGCACCGTAGCTTTCCATCAGCTTGGCCTGCTGCGCCAACCCTTCGGGCGTCTGCATGTGGCTCATCATCAGGAAGCCCACGGTGTCCATGCCCAGCTCGCGGGCATATTCGATGTGCTGGCGCGAGACATCCGCCTCGGTGCAGTGAGTGGCCACGCGCACGACGCGGGCGCCGGCATCATAGGCGTTCTTCAAATCATGGGTGGTGCCGATCCCTGGCAGCAGCAGCGTGGCGATCTTGGCGTGGTTGACCGCGTCGGCCGCTGCTTCGATCCATTCGAGGTCGGTATGGGCGCCGAAACCATAGTTGAAACTGGAGCCCTGCAGGCCATCGCCGTGGGCGACCTCGATGGCGTCGACCTTGGCCCGGTCCAGGGCCGTGGCGATGGCATGCACCTCGTCCAGCGAATACTGGTGGCGGATGGCGTGCATGCCATCACGCAGGGTCACGTCGCAGATATAGAGTTTCTTGCCGTTCATGCCAGAGCTCCCATCGCCAGGGCCATGCGCTCGGCAGTGGCCAGCGCGGCGGATGTCATGATGTCGAGATTGCCGGCGTAGGCCGGCAGGTAGTGGGCGGCGCCTTCGACCTCGAGGAAGATCGAAGTCTTGAGGCCAGTGAAGGTCCCCTGCCCCGGCAGCTTCAGGTCTTGCACCTGTTCGAACTGCACCTGCTGCTTGAGGCGGTAGCCCGGCACGTAGGCTTGTACCGCGGCAGCCATTTCCTCGATGCTGGCCGCCACCTGTTGCGGGGCCGCCGCCTCGCTGAGCACATACACGGTGTCGCGCATCATCAGCGGCGGTTCGGCCGGGTTCATGATGATGATCGCCTTGCCCTTGGTTGCACCGCCGATCACCTCGATGGCCTTGCTGGTGGTTTCGGTGAATTCGTCGATGTTGGCACGGGTACCGGGGCCTGCCGATTTCGACGCGATCGAGGCAACGATTTCGGCGTAGTGCACCTTGGCCACGCGCGACACCGCCGCAACCATGGGGATGGTGGCCTGGCCACCGCAGGTGACCATGTTGACGTTGGTCGCCTGCAGCTGCTGCTCGAGGTTGACCACGGGTACGCAGTACGGGCCAATGGCCGCAGGGGTCAGGTCGATCATGCGCAGGTCGGCCTTGTGCTGACGCAGGAAGGCGTCGTTCTTCACGTGGGCGCCAGCGCTGGTGGCGTCGAAGACGAAATCGATGTCCTTGAACACCGGCAGCCGCGTCAGGCCCTCGACCCCTTCATAGGTGGTGGCCACACCCAGGCGCGCCGCCCGGGCCAAGCCGTCGGAGGCCGCGTCGATGCCGACCATCGCCGCCATCTCCAGGTGTTGCGCGTTGCGCAGGATCTTGATCATCAGGTCGGTGCCGATGTTGCCGGAGCCGATGATGGCGACTTTACGTTTTTGGCTCATGGAGTTCTCCGTCATTCGCCGCTGAAGGTCACGCCGACACGGCCGAGGCCGTCGATTTCGGCTTCGAAATGGTCACCGGGTGCCACCGCCACCATGGGCCCGAGGGCACCGGTGAGGATGATGTCGCCAGCCCGCAGCGGCTCGCCCAGGCGCGCCATGGTGCGCGCCAGCCACACGGCGGCGTTGAGCGGGTGGCCGAGGCATTCGGCGCCAGTGCCACTGGACACCCGCTCACCGTTGCGGGTCATGTGCATGGCGGCGCTGCGCAGGTCGAGGTCGTGCAGTGGGCGAGCCGGGCCGCCCAGCACGAAGCAGCCACTGGAGGCGTTGTCGGCCACGGTGTCGGCAAACCGGATGTTCCAGCCCTGCACGCGGCTTCCGACGATTTCCAGCGCCGGCAGGACATGGCCGGTGGCCGCAATCACATCGGCGAAAGTGGTCTGAGGGCTGGGCAGGTCACAGGCCAGCACCAGGGCGATCTCGGCCTCGATTTTCGGCTGCATGACGCTGGCGTAGGGAACGGTCTCGTTGTCGCCGTAGCACATGTCGGCGAACAGGCTGCCGAAGTCTGGTTGGTCGACCCCCAATTGAGCCTGCACCTTGGGGTTGGTCAGGCCGATCTTGCGGCCGACCAGGCGCCGCCCTTCGGCCAGGGCGTGCGCGACGTTGAGGCGCTGAATGGCGTAAGCCGCCTCGGCGTTTTCTGCGCCGATGGCCTCACGCAGCGGGGCGATGGCCTCTCCCTGCTGCTGGGCACGGCGAAGGTCGGCCGCCAGGCGCTCTAGGGTTTGCGAATCGATGGTCATGGGGTGTACCTCAAATCAGTGCTGGAGGAAGTCCAGCACCAGGCGGTTGAAGGTGTCGGCGTGCTCCCACTGCGCCCAGTGGCCGCAGTTGTTGAACACGTGCAGCTCGGCATCGGCGATGCCGGCGATCAGGCGCAGGCCCACATCCATTGGCACGAAACGGTCGTTGCGGCCCCAGATGACCAGGGTCCTGGCCTTGATCTCGCCCAGACGTGCGCCGAAATCCGGGAACTGCCGCGGGTTGGCAGCCTGGCTGGCGACGAAGTTCTCCAGGTGATCGCGGCGGCTGAGCATGTTGTCCAGGCGGGTCTGGAACAGCGCTTCGGTAAGGTCGCTGGGGTCGTAGACGAAGACGTTCATCATCTTCTTCAGGTTGTCGATGGTCGGCTCGCGGTACAGGCCGTTGAGCAGCTTGATGCCTTCAGTGGGCATCGGCACGAACGGGCTGGCGCCGCCGGTGCCGCCCCCCATCAGCACCAGCTTGCCGACCCGCTCGGGGTGGTTCAGGGCAAAGGCCACCGCACTGTGGCCGCCCATGGAGTTGCCGAGGATGTGCACGCGCTCCAGGCCCAGCACATCGAGCAGGCCCTTTAGGGCGGTGGCATTGAGGTCCGAACGCGAGCCGCGGCAGATGACTGGGTCGCTCTTGCTCCAGCCAGGGCAATCCATCAGCACGACGCGGTAGCCAGCGGCCAGCAGCGGTTCGAGGTTGCGGCTGAAGTTGGCCCAGCCACTGGCGCCTGGGCCGGAGCCGTGCAGCATCACTACGGTGTCGGCGCCTTCGCCGAGGTCGTTGTAGTGCAGCTGCAGGTCAAGGTCGCCTTCGCGGATACGGGCGAAACGGCTGCTGCCAGCTTCACTGAGCGGAATACGGGTCATGATTGTGGTCCTCTGTGGATCAGGTAAGGGAATGGGCGCTGAGCGAGCCGAAACCGGCGATCCACTCCGGAATCGGCCGGTAGTAGCGCTGGCTGGCCTGGTAGTCGCCGAATGCCGCGAGCGCGGCGAACGCCGCGACCCAGCACTTGATCTCGTGGGTCGACTTGCCGGCCAGCGCCGACAGTTCGGCATTGCCCATGGCGTCGAGCTCACCGAAACGGTGCTGCTCCAGCAGGTCGAGGAAATGGTTGTCCCAGGCGGGATTGAGCGGGTGCAGCGTGTGCGGGTCGCGCACGAACGCTTCGGCCGCGCTGATGACCCGCTGCTGCCGCGCCTGGCGCTCGTCGGCCGGCAGGTCACGGCCACTGCCCATCAGGCGGTCGGCCATGCGCGCATCGACATGCGCCAGCTCCGGTACCGGCGGCTGGTGCGAAAGCCCGCCAGAACCGAGAAACAGCACGCGCTTGCCGGTGGTTCGGGCGAATCTGCCAATGGCTGCGCCGAGCCGGCGGGCACGGGCGAACCCCGGCAGTGGTACCGCCACGCTGTTGATGAACACCGGGATCACCGGTTTTGCAGCCAGGCCGCCGAGCAGAAACTCCAGCGGCTGGGCAAAGCCATGGTCAACCTGCATGCGGTAGGACACGGCGGTGTCCACGCCCGCCTCCAGCACCGCGTTGGCACAGGCTTGGGCAATATCGCGCGGCACGTCGAGCGGGCCGGCCGCACTCTGGAAGTCGCCGATGGCGGTGGCGCCCATCCCCATGCAGAAGGCCGGCATCACGTCATAGAAGAAGCCGTTGTAGTGGTCCGGGGCGAACAGCACCACCAGCTCCGGGTCGAACGCGGCGATGCGCGCACGGGCGGCGGCGATCACCTCCTCCACCTCGGCCAGCACGGCAGGCTCAGGGTCGACGTAACCCACCAGCGGGGTGTGCGACAGGCAGTGCAGATAAGCGCTCATCTCAGGCCACCTTGGACGCCAGAGGCGCCTGCTGGTTGAGCGGCGGATGGGCAGCGAGTGCACGCAGCATGCCGTCGCTGGCCTCGCCGAGGGTCTGCGCAATGGCCACCGCGCCGACGAAACGGTCCGGACGCAGCAGCACGATCGACACCGGATAACGTCCGAACCATTCCTTCAGGCGGCCGGTGCTGTCACCCACGCGAATGACCCCTTGCGGCACTTCGCGCCCGGCCTTGAGCTGCACTTGCGGCAGCACCTGGATGAAACAGGCACCTAAGGCACGCCAGCCCTCGACCTGGGCGGCGCTCAAGCCCCAGAGCGGGTCGTTGCCCCAGGCGATGAAGGCGAAATGGTTGCCGATCACGTCGTCGAGCAGGCGTGTTTCGCCCGCTTCGGTGACCACCTTGGGCTGGATGAACATGCGCCCGACCGGCGTGGCCTGGCCGCTCTTCCCTGCCACCAGTGCGCCCTTGGTGTACTGCGGCATGGGCTTGAAGCGCATTTCCAGAAAGTAGCGCTTGACCGCCGGCAGGTAGTTCAGTGCCCAGGACACACCGTCGCGCAATACCCCCTGCCAGCGTTTCGGCGGCGCCAGCACATGGCCGGCGAGTACCGACAGGTCGATCATCGCCTTGGCGTGATCGCGGCGCTCCTGTTCGTAGGTGTCCAGCAGCGCTTCACCCGCCAGCCCCTTGGCCACCAGGGCCAGCTTCCAGCCAAGGTTGCTGGCATCGCGCATGCCGCTGTTGTAACCCTGGCCCTGCCACACCGGCATGATGTGCGCGGCGTCACCGGCCAGCAGCACCCGCTTGTCGCGGAAGCGGCCGGCCAGGCGAGCGTTGTGGGTATAGACACGCTTGCGGATCAGCTCGACCCGGTCCGGGTCCGGCAGCACCTTGGCCAGCAGCTTGCGCAGGTTTTCCGGCTTGCCCAGTTCCGCTTCGGTCTCCCCCGGCATGACCATGAACTCGAAGCGCCGCACGCCATGGGGCAAGGCAGCAGACACATAGGGGCGCACCGGGTCGCAGCACAGGTACACGTTGGGCGTACCCAGCGGGTCGTTGGCGATGTCGATGACGATCCATTGATTGGGCGCGGTCTTGCCTTCGAAGGAGATGTCCAGGGTCCGGCGGATGAGGCTGTTGCCACCGTCGCATGCCACCAGGTAGCGGGCGCGCACGGTCTCCTGGCGGCCTTCGGGGCCAGCCATGCGCAGGCTCACACCTTGCGCATCCTGCCGGAACTCGACCACATCGCGGGAGAACAGCGTGCGTACGTTGTCAAAGCGGGCCAGGCCCTTGTACAACACGGCATCGACCTGGGGCTGGATGAATGCGTTGCGCCGCGACCAGCCGAACTCGTCGGTCATCGGCTGGATATCGGCAAAGCAGCGGCCCTTGGGGGTCAGAAAGCGCATGGCATGCCACGGGGTGGTGTGCGGTAGCACATCCTCGACCAGGCCGATGGCCTGCATGGTACGCAGCGACTCGTCGTCGATACCGATGGCGCGGGGGTAGTCGATCAACTGATCGAGCTTCTCGATCTGCAGCACCTGGACCCCGGCCTGGCCCAGGTAGTTGGCGATCGCCAGCCCTACCGGGCCGGCACCGATGACCACTACGTCTGCGGTGTAGTCGGCCTGAAGATGTTCTGGATGGAGTGTGTTCATTGTTGTAATCCTCGACACTGCCCGGCGGCATTCCCGGAAAACTCCAGGCAAGCCGCTAGCGTCCTCGCGCAGGCAGGCGCAAGGCTGGAAAATGGGCGTTTTGGCTGGTTCGGGCTTTAGCGGTGCGGCGCTACGCTTTGGTCTGTAAAGGCGTAGGCACGGGGTAAGGACGGCAGGCAGGTATGACGCATGGCTTTTCCCCTTCAAGGGCGTTTGTAGTTGTTGGGGCGAGTATAGGAACGGCGTCGATCGTCCTACAATGAAAAACCGGCCTGTCGTGCACCAAGTGCACATCATTGATTTATAAGGCTTTTAATTCGGACTCAGGTGTTCGACGACACTAGGCCAACGCTGAAGAAGCCCAGCACGAACATTGATCCAGATTAATATGCAGGCACCACGCCTCCCCCAGACTATGAACTCCGCACCCTCACTGGGGGATCAGGCATGACCATTATCGTGACCGGCGCAGCCGGTTTCATCGGCAGCAATCTGGTCAAGGCGCTCAATCGCCGAAACGAAAGCCAGATCATCGCCGTCGACGACCTCACCGATGGCGACAAATTTCGCAACCTCGTCGACTGCGATATCGCCGACTATCTCGACAAAGACCATTTCCTCGAGCGTTTGCGTCAGGGCCAGTTCGGCAAGGTCCGTGCCGTGCTGCACCAGGGCGCCTGCTCAAGCACCGTCGAAGGCGACGGGCGCTTCATGATGGAAAACAACTACCGCTACAGTTGCGAGCTGTTCACCGCAGCCCAGGACCGCCAGATTCCGCTGCTGTATGCCTCCTCGGCTGCCGTGTATGGCGCGGGGCAGGTTTTTCGCGAACAACGCGAACATGAGCAGCCACTCAACGTCTATGGCTACTCCAAATTCCTCTTCGATCAATATGTGCGCCGGCATCTGGCGGATGCGCGCAGCCAGGTCGTAGGCCTGCGCTACTTCAACGTCTATGGCCCTCGCGAACTGCACAAAGGCGCCATGGCGTCGGTCGCCCTGCACTGCTTCAACCAGTACCAGGCCCACGGCAAGGTCAGCCTGTTCGGCCGCTATGGCGATTATCCTGCCGGTGGCCACCTGCGCGACTTCGTCTCGGTTGACGATGTGGTCAAGGTCAACCTGTTCTTCCTCGACCATACGCACTTGAGCGGCATCTTCAATGTCGGCAGCGGCCGCGCCCAGCCTTTCAACGACGTAGCCCTGGCGATCATCAATCGCCTGCGCGGGCAAGAAGGCCGCACGCCCCTGTCGCTGCAAGCGGCGCTGCGCGAAGGCGTGCTGGAATACACGGCATTCCCTGACCACTTGCGTGGCAAGTACCAGTGCTACACCTGTGCCGACCTGCAACGCCTGCGCAGCGTCGGCTTCGCAGACCCTACGTTGAGCGTCGAACAAGGCGTTGCGCGTTACTGCGACTGGCTGCTGGGCGAGCAACGCCCCTTGCAGATGCCCTTCAGCCAAGTGGACGTTGCCTGAGTCTGGTTCAGGCCAGGCCGCCAAAGCGCCGGTAGAAGCTCTCGTTCACATCTGGCAAGGGGCCGTCTGCGGTTTCCAGTGCCGCGCTCAGCCACTCTTCAGTCTTGGCATAAATCAGCCGATACAGGTTGCGGCACAGCTGTCGTGCCGCTCGGCCTTCCCAGTCACCCGGCAGCAGCTCGTCGGGCAGTTGCGGGTCGCGCAGCAGCAGCCGGCGGTATTCATGAATGAGCAAGGTGCGCGCCAGGAAGCAATCCTGGGCGTTGAGCTCCGTTTGCTCCTTCAGGCTCTGCCAGAGTGGGCGGAACAGCTGGATGAACTCGCTGTACTGCTGCCCCAGCTCGTCGATCCGCCAGCTTTCTCGTACTTGCGCGCGCATGGCCTTGGAGGCCAGCACTTCCTGGGTGTGGGTTTCGAAGACGATGCTGTCGTCGCTTGCCTCCAGCTCGCGCAGGGTGGCCGCCAGGTCGCCGCGGTCCGCCCGTGGGCAGCCCAGCACGTTGGGCGCCATCACGCCAAAGCCCTGCCATTCCAGCTCTTCACGTACCGCCTTGCGCTTGCCGGCCTCGAGCTGTGACAGCAGCACCAGGGTCCAGGCGCCATCCCAGGCCGGCTGGCTTGGGCTGTACACACGTTTGAAGGCCTTTTCGAAGCGCCGGCGACCGGTCCCGGTAAGGCTGTAATAGCTGCGCCGGCCAACTTTTTCGGCGGTCAGCCAGCCTTCCTTGGTCAGGCGGAAGATGGAGGTGCGGATCAGCCGTTCATTGATGCCGATCGGCTCCAGCAGGTTGATCAGGCTGCCCAGCCAGACCGTGCCGCCATGGGGTTCGATGGCATCACCGTAGAGGGTGATGATCAGCGAACTGGCGCGAATCGGGGTCTGCTCCTGGAAGCGAGTGATCAAGGTATTCAGCGGGGCGAGGTTGCTCATGGAGGAACTGTGCGCGGAGAAAGCACCGACTATACCTGTGCGGCGGCCTGCCTGACCATGGCGCGGCGCAGGAAGGTTCATGCGCCCTCCTCGCCCTTGGGCCGGTGACCGTTATCACCCATGCGTGGGCGGTGCAACTCGGCCTCAGTCAGCGGCGGGCATTCGACCATGCTGGCGATGCAGCGCTCGCTCAGGCGCTGGTACTCGGCGGTGCCGCGCTGTTTCCAGGCCAATTCCTGCTCGGTCAGCGGGCGTTTGACCTGCGCCGGCGCGCCCATCACCAGGCTCTGTTCCGCGCACGTGAAACCGGCCTTGACGAATGCCGTGGCGCCGACGATGCAACGGGCCGCCACTTGAGCACCGTCCATCACCACCGCGTTCATCCCGATCAGCGCGTCCTCGCCTACCCGGCAACCGTGCAGCACCGCGCCGTGGCCGACATGGCCGTTGCGCTCGATCACCGTGTCGCCACCCGGGAAGCCGTGCATCACGCAGGTGTCCTGCAGGTTGGCACCCTCCTCCAGGACGATCCGGCCGAAATCACCGCGCAAGGACGCCAGCGGCCCCACGTAGCAGCGCGGGCCAACGATCACGTCGCCGATCAGCACGGCGCTGGGATGCACATAGGCAGTGGGGTCGACCACCGGGGTCAGGCCATCGAGGCGGTAGCAAGGCATAGCGATTATCCTGAAATGATTCGCAACGTTTAACGATCTTGTATCGTAAATACGCTTTTCGTCAAACCTTATTCATCCCGTCAATTCCGGCTTATGCAGGCGTCATCTAGGGGTATTGTAAAGACTCAAAGGATACACGAATTATGTATCGCTATTGCATTCATGTATCACATGGTGCTTATACTTGCTCCACCTGGGCACGGCCCTCCGTTGCCCCTGCAAACAATTCCAAGAAATGCCGGCCACCCGATGCGCCGTGCGAGCAGCCCGAGGACCCTCACATGCCGCGTTATCTCCACGTGCAAGCACCGGAACAGGGTGTGCGCCTGGTCATCCTGCAACGCCCCGAAGCACTCAATGCCTTGTGCACCGAGCTGCTGGCAGAGCTCGCTAGCGAACTGGACGCCGCCGAACTCGACGAACAGACTCGCGCCGTGGTCATCACCGGCAGCCGCAAGGCCTTCGCCGCCGGCGCCGACATCGGCGAGATGGCCGAGCGCGACTTGGTCGGCATCCTCAATGACCCCCGCGTTGGCCATTGGCAGCGCATCGGCGCGTTTTCCAAACCGCTGATCGCGGCCGTCAACGGCTACGCCCTGGGCGGTGGCTGCGAACTGGTGATGTGCGCCGACATCGTCATCGCCGGCGATGACGCCCGTTTCGGCCAGCCGGAAATCAACCTGGGCATCATCCCCGGCGCCGGTGGCACCCAGCGCCTGCTGCGCGCGGTGGGCAAGCCGCTGGCGATGCAGATGGTACTGACCGGTGAAGCCATCAGCGCCCGGCATGCCTTGCAGGCCGGCCTGGTCAGCGAGATCACCCAGCCAGAGCTGACCGTCGAGCGCGCCCTGCAGGTGGCCCGCAGCATCGCCGCCAAAGCACCGCTGGCGGTGCGCCTGGCCAAGGAAGCGCTGCTCAAGGCGGGCGACACCGACCTTGCCAGCGGCCTGCGCTTCGAGCGCCACGCTTTCACCCTGCTGGCCGGCACCGCCGACCGCAACGAGGGCATCCGCGCCTTCCAGGAAAAACGCCCGGCCCAGTTCAAAGGCCGTTGACCAGCCCTTTCCATTGCCTGACGGAGCGAGTCTCAGATGACTTTCGAGCACATCCTGTTTTCCATCGAGGACGGCGTCGCCCTCCTCTCGCTGAACCGGCCCGAGCAGCTGAACAGCTTCAACACCAAAATGCACCTGGAGGTGCGCGAAGCCCTCAAGCAGGTGCGCCACAGCGACCAGGTGCGGGTGCTGCTGCTGACCGCCGAGGGCCGCGGCTTCTGCGCAGGCCAGGACCTGTCCGACCGCAATGTGGCACCCGGCGCCGAGATGCCTGACCTGGGTGAATCCATCGAGCGCTTCTACAACCCGTTGGTGCGTACCCTGCGCGACCTGCCGCTGCCGGTCATCTGCGCCGTCAACGGCGTGGCCGCCGGTGCCGGTGCCAACCTGCCGCTGGCCTGCGATTTGGTGCTGGCGGCGCGTTCGGCCAGTTTCATCCAGGCGTTCTGCAAGATCGGCCTGGTGCCGGATTCGGGCGGTACCTGGTTGCTGCCGCGGCTGGTCGGCATGGCCCGGGCCAAGGCGCTGGCGATGCTCGGCGAGCGCCTGAGCGCAGAACAGGCCGAGCGCTGGGGGCTGATCCACCGGGTGGTCGACGACGCCGCGCTGCGTGACGAAGCCCTGGCAATGGCACGCCACTTGGCCAGCCAGCCGACCTACGGCCTGGCGCTGATCAAGCGCAGCCTGAACGCCAGCTTCGATAACAGTTTCGACCAGCAGCTGGAGCTTGAGCGTGATCTGCAACGCCTGGCCGGACGCAGCGAAGACTACCGTGAGGGCGTCAACGCCTTCATGAACAAGCGCACACCTGAATTCAAGGGGCGTTGAGCATGCACGCACTGGACACTCATGCCCTGGTGGCGGTGATCGGCGCTGGGGCCATGGGCGCCGGCATCGCCCAGGTCGCAGCCCAGGCCGGGCACCCGGTCAAGCTCTACGACAACCGCCCCGGTGCAGCAGCCCAGGCCGTGGCAGGCATCGACCAGCAACTCGGGCGCCTGGTGGAAAAAGGCAAGCTGCAGGCCGAGACCCGGCTCGCCATCGTCGCCCGCCTGCAGCCGGTCGAGGCGATCGAGACCCTCGCCGATGCGCGGCTGGTGATCGAGGCCATCGTCGAGAACCTGCAGGTCAAGCAAGGGCTGCTGCGTCAGCTCGAAGACCTGTGCGCGCCAGGCTGCATCCTCGCCAGCAACACCTCGTCGCTGTCCATCACCAGCCTTGCCGCTGGCCTGAAGCGGCCCGAGCAGGTGGTTGGCATGCATTTTTTCAACCCGGCGCCTTTGATGGCACTGGTAGAAGTCGTCTGCGGCCTGGCCACCGACCCCGCCATCGCCGCCAGCGTGTACGAAACGGCCAAGGCCTGGGGCAAGCAGCCTGTACATGCCCGCTCTACCCCTGGCTTCATCGTCAACCGCGTGGCCCGGCCGTTTTACGCCGAAAGCCTACGCCTGCTGCAGGAAGGTGCGGCGGACTGCGCGACGCTGGATGCCCTGCTGCGCGACGCCGGTGGTTTCCGCATGGGAGCCTTCGAGCTCACCGACCTGATCGGCCACGACGTCAACTACGCCGTCACCTGCTCGGTGTTCGAGGCCTTCTATGGCGACTTCCGCTTCCAGCCCTCGCTGGTGCAGAAGGAGTTGGTCGATGCCGGGCGCCTCGGGCGCAAGAGCGGCCAAGGTTTCTACAGCTATGCCGAGGGCGCGCAACGCCCTCAGCCGGCTGCGCTGCACAGCCCGCTGACGGTCGAGCACTGCGTGGTCGAAGGTGATCTGGGCGTCATGAAACCGCTGGTCGAGCGCTTGCGTGGCAGCGGTTCGAGCATCGTCCAGCGTGACGGCCGCGGCCTGATCCGAGTCGGCGAGGCCACCCTGGCGCTGTCCGATGGCCGCTTGGCCAGCCAACGCGCCCGTGAAGACGGCCTGCGCAACCTGGTACTGGTCGACCTCGCCCTGGATTACCGCAGCGCCTCGCGCATCGCCATCACCTGGTCGGCCGACACCACGGCCGAGGCTCGCGACCAGGCCGTGGCGTTGCTGCAGCGCGCCGGCCTGCAGGTCGCGGCCGTGGCCGACCTGCCTGGTCTGGTGGTGCTGCGTACCGTGGCCATGCTCGCCAACGAAGCCGCCGACGCCGTGCTGCAAGGCGTCGGCAGCGCGGCCGACATCGACCTGGCCATGCGCGCCGGGGTCAATTACCCCCGCGGCCCGCTGGCCTGGGCCGAGCAGATCGGCCTGGGCTACACCCTGCGCGTGCTGGACAACCTGCAGCGCAGCTACGGCGAAAGCCGCTACCGCCCCTCCCTGCTGCTGCGCCGCATCGATGCCCAAGGAGCTCGCCTGCATGACTGACCTGCACCGCACCCCCGACCAACTGGCCCAGGCCTGCGCCGACGCCATGCTTTCCCGCGACCAGGCTTCCCAGGGCCTGGGCATCAGCCTCGTCAATGCCGGCGCCGGCCGTGCCTGCCTGCGCATGCCGGTGCGCGCCGACATGATCCAGGGCCACGGCACCTGCCACGGCGGCTACCTCTTCGCCCTGGCCGACTCGGCCTTCGCTTTCGCCTGCAACAGCTATGACGAAGCCACCGTCGCCCTGGGCTGCAGCATCGATTACGTCGCCCCGGCGCTGCGCGGCGACCTGCTCACCGCCACGGCCAGCGAACAGGCGCGCAAGGGGCGCACCGGGCTGTACGACGTGCGCATCGAAAACCAGCGTGGCGAGCTGATCGCCCTGTTCCATGGCAAATCCTACAAAGTGCGCGGCACGGTGCTTGCGCAGGAGAACCAAGATGACTGAACACACCCTGTCCGAGGCGCTGATCATCGACGCCGTGCGCACACCCATCGGCCGTTACGGCGGTGCCTTGAGCCGCGTGCGCGCCGACGACCTGGCCGCCGTGCCGATCAAGGCACTGGTCGAACGCCACCCGGAACTGGACTGGCAAGCCATCGACGATGTGATCCTCGGCTGCGCCAATCAGGCCGGTGAAGACAACCGCAACGTCGCCCGCATGGCGGCGCTGCTGGCCGGGCTGCCGATCAGCGTGCCGGGCACCACCCTCAACCGCCTGTGCGGCTCGGGCATGGACGCCATCGGCAATGCCGCCCGCGCCCTGCGCTGCGGCGAGGCCGGCCTGATGCTGGCAGGCGGTGTCGAGTCGATGTCGCGCGCGCCGTTCGTCATGGGCAAGTCCGAACAGGCCTTCGGGCGCAGCGCCGAGCTGTTCGACACCACCATCGGCTGGCGTTTCGTCAACACGCTGATGAAGGCCGAGCACGGCATCGACTCGATGCCGGAAACGGCGGAAAACGTCGCCGAACAGTTCGAGATTTCCCGCGCCGACCAAGATGCCTTCGCCCTGCACAGCCAGCACAAGGCTGCAGCTGCCCAGGCTCGCGGCCGCCTGGCACGGGAGATCGTGCCGGTGGAGATTGCCCAGCGCAAAGGCCCGGCCTTGCGTGTGGAGCAGGACGAGCACCCGCGTGCCGACACCACGATCGAGCAACTGGCCAAGCTCGGCACGCCGTTCCGCCAGGGCGGAAGCGTCACTGCCGGCAATGCCTCGGGCGTCAACGATGGTGCCTGTGCTCTGCTGCTGGCCAGCAGCGAAGCCGCCCGTCGCCATGGCCTCAAACCACGCGGGCGGATCGTCGGCATGGCCGTGGCCGGAGTCGAGCCGCGCATCATGGGCATCGGCCCGGTGCCGGCGACCCGCAAGGTGCTGGCCCTGACCGGCCTGTCGCTGGACGACATGGACGTGATCGAACTCAACGAAGCCTTCGCCGCCCAGGGCCTGGCCGTGCTGCGCGAGCTGGGGTTGCAAGACGATGACCCGCGGGTCAACCCCAATGGCGGCGCCATCGCCCTCGGCCACCCGCTGGGCATGAGCGGTGCACGGTTGATCACCACAGCCCTGCACGAACTGGAAGAAACCGCCGGACGCTACGCCCTGTGCACCATGTGCATCGGTGTTGGCCAAGGCATTGCCATGGTCATCGAACGTCTCTGACCAATGGCTTGTTACTGAACGCGACGCCGCCGGTTATGCTGCGTCCATGACACTCACGGCCCTGCTGCCTGCACGGCAGGCGCCGGTCTACAAGAACAATTCGAGTGATGCCATGAACATGTACCATGAAGCCGATCGTGCCCTGCTGGACCCGATGGAAACCGCCAGTGTAGATGCACTGCGCCAGCACCAGCTGGAGCGTTTGCGCTGGAGCTTGAAGCACGCCTACGACAACGTGCCGCTGTATCGCAAGCGTTTCGACGAAAGCGGTGCCCACCCCGACGACCTGAAATCACTCGACGACCTGGCGAAGTTCCCCTTCACCGGCAAGAACGACCTGCGCGACAACTACCCCTACGGCATGTTCGCCGTGCCGCAGCAGGAGGTCGTGCGGCTGCATGCCTCCAGCGGCACCACCGGAAAGCCGACCGTGGTCGGCTACACCCAGAACGACATCGACACCTGGGCCAACGTGGTTGCCCGCTCGATCCGCGCCGCTGGCGGCCGCAAGGGCGACAAGGTGCACGTGTCCTACGGCTACGGCCTGTTCACCGGTGGCCTGGGCGCCCACTACGGGGCCGAGCGCCTGGGCTGCACGGTGATCCCGATGTCCGGCGGCCAGACCGAGAAGCAGGTGCAGCTGATTCGCGACTTCCAGCCTGACATCATCATGGTCACGCCGTCGTACATGCTCAACCTGGCCGATGAAATCGAACGCCAGGGCATCGATCCGAACGACCTCAAGCTGCGCCTGGGGATCTTCGGTGCCGAGCCGTGGACGGATGAGCTGCGCCGTTCCATCGAGCAGCGCCTGGGCATCGATGCCCTGGACATCTACGGCCTGTCGGAAATCATGGGCCCGGGCGTGGCCATGGAGTGCATCGAGACCAAGGATGGCCCGACCATCTGGGAAGACCACTTCTACCCCGAAATCATTGACCCGGTGACCGGCGCGGTGCTGCCTGACGGCCAGCTTGGCGAGCTGGTATTCACCTCGCTGAGCAAGGAGGCGCTGCCGATGGTGCGCTACCGCACCCGCGACCTGACCCGTCTGCTGCCGGGCACGGCGCGGCCGATGCGGCGTATCGGCAAGATCACCGGGCGCAGCGATGACATGCTGATCATTCGCGGCGTCAACGTGTTCCCGACCCAGATCGAGGAGCAGGTGCTCAAAATAAAACAGCTTTCAGAGCTTTATGAGATTCATCTGTATCGCAATGGAAACTTGGACAGTGTCGAGGTGCATGTGGAACTGCGCGCCGAATGCCAGCACCTGGACGAAGGCCAGCGCAAGCTGATCGCGGGTGAATTGTCCAAGCAGATCAAGACGTACATCGGCATCAGCACCCTGGTGCAGCTGCAGCCTTGCGGGACGCTCAAGCGCTCCGAGGGCAAGGCGTGCCACGTGTTCGACAAACGGTTGGCCGGCTGATTCATCAGCTGCCTTTTGTGCCCCGGCCTGGTCCGGGGCTTTTTTTGTCCAAGAGAAAGTCGGGGGCGCTGTGCGCCCCGATCGCTGGCAAGCCAGCTCCCACAAAACTGCCGGTGTAGGAGCCGGCTTGCCGGCGATTGGGCTGCGCAGCGGCCCCTTGCCATGCGAAGCGATACAAAAACTTATCTGATACACATAAAACTGTTTGACGTTGTGTTTTGTATCGCTTACAAATGACTCATGCCTTCGCAGGAGTCGGAACATGTACGCACAGCTAGTGGAAACCGGAGTCAAACGCGTCAAGTCGCTGGAGGAGATGTCGCCCGAAGAGCGCAACTTCCAGGAAAAGATCGACGCCGAAATCAAGATCGAAGCCAAGAACTGGATGCCCGAGGCCTACCGCCAGACCCTGATCCGGCAGATCTCCCAGCACGCCCACTCGGAAATCGTCGGCATGCTCCCCGAAGGCAACTGGGTCACCCGCGCCCCGAGCCTCAAGCGCAAGCTGCAACTGATGGCCAAGATCCAGGACGAGGCGGGTCATGGCTTGTACCTGTACAGCGCCATGGAAACCCTCGGCGCCGACCGCGACGAAGAGATCGCCAAGCTGCACAGCGGCAAGGCCAAGTATTCGAGCATCTTCAACTACCCGACCCTGAGCTGGGCCGACATGGGCGCGGTGGGCTGGCTGGTGGACGGCGCTGCGATCGTCAACCAGGTGGTGCTGCAGCGCACCTCCTACGGCCCCTACTCCCGCGCCATGATCCGTATCTGCAAGGAAGAGAGCTTCCACCAGCGCCAGGGCTACGAGCTGCTGCTGACCCTGATGCGCGAGGGTACCCAGGCGCAGAAGGACATGGTCCAGGACGCCATCAACCGCCTGTGGTGGCCGGCCCTGATGATGTTCGGCCCCAGCGACGAACACTCGCCCAACAGCGCCCAGTCCATGGCCTGGAAGATCAAGCGCCAGACCAACGACGAACTGCGCCAGCGCTTCATCGACCAGACCGTGCCGCAGCTCGAGCTGCTCGGCTGCACCGCCCCCGACCCGGACCTCAAATGGAACGAAGCCCGCGGCCACTACGACTTCGGCGAGATCCAGTGGGAAGAGTTCTACGAAGTGATCAAGGGCAACGGCCCCTGCAACCAGGAGCGCGTCGCCACCCGGCGCAAGGCCATCGAGGATGGCGCTTGGGTGCGCGAAGCGGCCGTGGCCTACGCGCACAAGCAACAGAACAAGAACGCCGCCTGAGCGGCGATTGATGCGGAGATTGAAAATGTCTGTCTGGACCCTCTACGAAGTGTTCGTGCGCAGCAAGCACGGCCTTAACCACAAGCATGTCGGCAGCGTACATGCCGCCGACGCCGCCATGGCCATCGAGAACGCCCGCGAGCTGTACACCCGCCGCAGCGAAGGCGTGAGCCTTTGGGTGGTGCCATCGGCACTGATCACCGCCTCCTCGCCTGACGAGAAAGACCCGCTGTTCGTACCTTCGGACGACAAGGTCTACCGCCACGCCAGCTTCTACGAACTGCCCGACGAAGTCGGGCACATGTGAGGTTGGCCATGCACAAACACGCTCTCATCCCCTACCTGCTGCTGCTCGGCGACAGCGCCCTGATCCAGGGCCAGCGGCTGTGTGAATGGTGCGGCCATGCGCCAGCACTGGAAGAAGAACTGGCCCTGATGAATGTCGGCCTGGACCTGGTCGGCCAGGCCCGCAACTGGCTGGAATACGCCGCCGAACTGCAAGCTGACGGCCGCGACGCCGATGCCCTGGCGTTTCGCCGCGACGAGCGGGCGTTTCGCAACCTGCTGCTGGTCGAGCAACCCAACGGCGATTTCGCCGTGACCATGGCCAAGCAGTTCTTCTACGACGCCTGGCACCATGCCGTGCTGCAGCGCCTGGTCGAGTCCAGCGACGAACGTGTCGCCGGTATCGCTGCCAAGGCGCTGAAGGAAGTGACCTACCACCTGCGCCGCTCCGGCGAGTGGGTACAGCGCCTGGGCGGCGGTACCGACGAAAGCCGCCGACGCATGCTCGAAGCCATCCCGGCCCTGTGGCGTTTCACCGTGGAGCTGACCGCCGGCAGCGACAGCGAAGTGGCCTTGGCCGAAGCCGGTATCGCTGCTGATCCGGCGCAGGTCGGCGCCGCCTGGCTGCAACAGGTCAGCAGCCTGTTCGCCACTGTCGAACTACCGCTGCCAAAAGCCGCCAGCCACTTCTACCTCAGTGGTCGCCAAGGCCTGCACACCGAGCACCTGGGGCTGTTGCTGGCCGAGATGCAGTTCCTGCCAAGGGCCTACCCCGATGCAACCTGGTGAGCTGATCGTCGGTGATCGGGGCGCCCGTGCGCCCCGTGGCGACGACCTGGCCCGTGCCTGGGAAGTGCTGGGCCAGGTCATGGACCCGGAAGTGCCGGTGGTCAGCGTGGTCGACCTGGGGATCGTGCGTGACCTGGGATGGCGCGCCGGGCACCTGCACCTGGTGGTCACCCCGACCTACTCCGGTTGCCCCGCCACCGAAGTGATCGAGGGCGATATCCGCCAGGCGCTGGAGCAGGCCGGCTTCGCCGAACCGGACCTCGAGCGCCGGCTGACCCCGGCCTGGAGCACCGACTGGATCAGCGACCTGGGCCGCGAACGCCTGCTGGCCTATGGCATCGCCCCGCCGCAAGGCAGCGCCAGCAAGCGCAGCCTGCTCGGCGAGGCGCCGCAGGTGTGCTGCCCGCAGTGTGCCAGCGCCAATACCGAACTGCTCAGCCAGTTCGGCTCCACGGCCTGCAAGGCGCTGTACCGCTGCCGCGAGTGCCTGGAGCCGTTCGACTATTTCAAATGCATTTGAGCCGTGGAGAACCCCATGAGCCAGTTTCACAGCCTGACCATCAAGCAAGTGCGTCCCGAAACCCGTGACGCGGTATCGATTGCCTTCGACGTGCCCGCGCACCTCGAAGAAGCCTTCCGCTTCACCCAGGGCCAGTACCTGGTGATGCGCACCCAGCTGGACAACGAAGAAGTGCGCCGCTCCTACTCCATCTGCAGTGCGGTGCAGGACGGCGAACTGCGCGTGGCGGTGAAGCGTGTGCCAGGCGGGCGTTTTTCCGCCTTCGCCAACGAAGTGCTCAAGGCCGGCCAGCAACTGGACGTGATGCCGCCGAGCGGCAGCTTCCACGTGCCGCTGGACCCTGTACGCCAGGGCAACTACCTGGGCGTGGCAGCCGGCAGTGGCATTACGCCGATCCTGTCGATCATCGCCACCACATTGGCCAGCGAGCCGCACAGCCGCTTCACCCTGCTGTACGGCAACCGTTCCAGCTCCGGCGCGTTGTTCCGCGACAAGCTCGAAGACCTGAAGAACCGCTACCTCGACCGCCTGAACCTGATCTTCGTGTTCAGCCGCGAGCAGCAGGACGTTGACCTGTACAACGGCCGCATCGATGCCGACAAGTGCGGCCAGTTGTTCTCCCGCTGGATGGACGTGGGCAGCCTCGACGCAGCGTTCATCTGCGGCCCGCAAGCCATGACCGAAACCGTGCGCGACAGCCTGCAGGCCAACGGCATGGCCAAGGAGCGCATCCACTTCGAACTGTTCGCCGCCGCGGGCAGCGAAGCCCGCCGTGAAGCGCGCGAGGCGGCGCGCCAGGTGGACTCGGCGCTCAGCCACATCACCGTGATCAGCGACGGCCGGGCGCTGAGCTTCGACCTGCCGCGCAACACCCAGAACGTGCTGGACGCTGGCAATGCCATCGGCGCCGAGCTGCCCTATTCGTGCAAGGCCGGCGTGTGCTCGACCTGCAAGTGCCGGGTGATCGAAGGCGAGGTGGAGATGGACAGCAACCATGCGCTGGAGGACTACGAAGTGGCGGCCGGGTATGTGCTGTCGTGCCAGACCTACCCGGTGAGCGACAAGGTCGTTCTCGATTTCGACCAGCTCTGAAACCGAGTCGCCTGCATCGCCGGCAAGCCGGCTCCCACAGATCCCCCCGCTTGTGGGAGCCGGCTTGCCGGCGATAGGGCCCTGAGCAACACCGCAACACCCGCGTGACCTCAAAAAAAACAATTACAACACCCAGAGATCGCTTGCCATGACCCCCGAGCACATCGAAAGCATCACCAACCACCCCGACTTCCAGCACCTGGTGCGGCGCAAACGCCGCCTCAACGGTGGCCTGACCCTGGCCATGCTGGCGATCTACTACGGCTTCGTCCTGCTGGTGGCCTTCTCCCCCAGCACCCTCGGCCAGTCCCTGAACGGCGGGGTGACCACCGTCGGCATGCTGGTCGGCGTGCTCATGGTGCTGTTGTCGTTCGCCCTCACCGGTATCTACGTCCATCGTGCCAACAATGTGCTCGACCCGCTCAACGACAAGGTCAAGCAGGAGTGCGCACAATGAACTGGACTGCCATCTCGATGTTCATGGTGTTCGTCTGCTTCACCTTGCTGGTGACCCGCTGGGCGGCCCTGCGCACCCGTTCGGCCGCCGACTTCTACACCGCAGGCGGCGGCCTGACCGGCATGCAGAACGGCCTGGCAATCGCCGGTGACATGATCAGTGCGGCGTCTTTCCTGGGCATTTCCGCGATGATGTTCATGAACGGCTATGACGGCCTGCTGTATGCCCTGGGGGTACTGGCCGGCTGGCCGATCATCCTGTTCCTGATCGCCGAGCGCCTGCGCAACCTGGGCAAGTACACGTTCGCCGACGTGGTTTCCTACCGCCTGGCGCAAACCCCGGTACGCCTGAGCTCGGCGTTCGGTACCTTGGCCGTGGCGCTGATGTACCTGGTGGCCCAGATGGTCGGTGCCGGCAAGCTGATCGAACTGCTGTTCGGCATCAGCTACCTGTACGCAGTGATGCTGGTTGGCGTGCTGATGGTCGCCTATGTCACCTTCGGCGGCATGCTCGCCACCACCTGGGTACAGATCATCAAGGCCGTGATGCTGCTGTCGGGCACCAGTTTCATGGCCTTCATGGTGCTCAAGCACTTCGGTTTCAGCACCGAAGCGATGTTCGCCAATGCCGTGGCCGTGCATGCCAAGGGCCAGGCGATCATGGCACCGGGCGGGCTGCTGTCGAACCCGGTGGATGCGATCTCGCTGGGCTTGGGCATGATGTTCGGCACCGCCGGCCTGCCACATATCCTGATGCGCTTCTTCACCGTCAGCGACGCCAAGGAAGCGCGCAAGAGCGTGTTCTATGCCACCGGTTTCATCGGCTACTTCTACCTGCTGCTGATCGTGATCGGCTTCGGCGCCATCGTCATGGTCGGTACCGAGCCTGCCTACCGCGATGCCGCTGGCGCGATCATCGGTGGTGGCAACATGGTCGCCGTGCACCTGGCCCAAGCGGTGGGTGGCAACCTGTTCCTCGGTTTCATCTCCGCCGTGGCCTTCGCCACCATCCTGGCGGTGGTCGCGGGCCTGGCGCTGTCGGGCGCTTCGGCCGTGTCCCACGACCTGTATGCCTGCGTGGTGCGCAAAGGCCAGGCCAGCGAACAGGAAGAAATGCGCGTGTCGCGCATCGCCACCCTGGTGATCGGCATGCTCGCGGTGGTGCTGGGCCTGGTGTTCGAGTCGCAGAACATTGCCTTCCTCTCCGGCCTGGTACTGGCCGTGGCCGCGTCGGTCAACTTCCCGGTGCTGGTGCTCTCGATGTTCTGGAAGGGCCTGACCACCCGTGGCGCGGTAATCGGCAGCATGGCCGGCCTGGTGTCGGCGATCGTGCTGGTGGTGCTGAGCCCGGCGGTGTGGGTCAACGTGCTGCACCATGAGCAGGCGTTGTTCCCCTACAGCAACCCTGCCCTGTTCTCCATGAGCCTGGCATTCCTCGGCGCCTGGGTGTTCTCGGTCACCGATAGCTCCGAGCGCGCCCGAGAAGAGCGTGGCCGCTACCTGGCCCAGTTCATCCGCTCCATGACCGGTATCGGCGCCGCCGGCGCCAGCAAGCACTGAATAATGACAATGTCGGGTATAACAACAATGAACCGCATGCACCTGAAATCTGCCGCCTGGATGGCGACCCTGGCCCTGCCCTTGCCGGCTTCGGCCGACTTCATCGGCGACAGCCACGCACGGCTGGACCTGCGCAACCACTACATCAACCGCGACTTCCGCCAGAGCAACGCGCCCCAGGCCAAGGCCGAAGAATGGGGCCAGGGCTTCACCGCACGGCTCGAGTCCGGCTTTACCGAGGGACCGGTGGGGGTTGGCCTGGATGCCATGGGCCAGCTCGGCATCAAACTTGACTCCAGCCGCGATCGGCGCAACACCGGGCTGCTGCCCTTCGGGCCGAACAGCCATGAGCCGGTGGACGACTACAGCGAGCTGGGCCTGACCGGCAAGGTGCGCGTGTCCAAGAGCACCCTGCGCATGGGCACCTTGCAGCCGATGCTGCCGGTAGTGATGTACAACGACACTCGCCTGTTGTCCTCGACCTTCCAGGGTGGCCAGCTCACCAGCCAGGACCTGGGCAACCTCACCGTCAACGCCGGGCGCCTGAGCAAGGTCAACCTGCGCGATTCGTCCGGGCGCGACGACATGGGCTACGGCGCCGCCACCAGCGACCACCTGGACTTCGGCGGCGGCACCTACGCCCTCACCCCGCAGACCAGCGTCAGCTACTACTACGCCAAGCTCGAAGATATCTACCGCCAGCAGTTCGTCGGCCTGGTCGATACCCGCCCCCTGGGCGAAGGCCTGAGCCTGCGCAGCGATCTGCGCTACTTCGACAGCCGCAACGACGGTGCCGAACGCGCCGGCAACATCGACAACCAAAACTTCAACGCCATGTTCACGCTCGGGGTGAAGGCCCACAAGTTCACCGCCACCTGGCAACAGATGTCCGGCGACAGCGCCTTCCCGTTCGTCAATGGCGGCGACCCGTTCACCGTCAACCTGGTGACCTACAACACCTTCACCCGCGCCGGGCTCGACTCCTGGCAGCTGCGCTACGACTACGACTTCGTCGCGCTGGGCATCCCTGGCCTGAGCTTCATGACCCGCTACACCGATGGCCGCCACGCCGAAACCGCCACGCTCAGCAATGGCCGCGAGCGCGAGCGCGACACCGACCTGACCTATGTGATTCAGAGCGGCCCGTTCAAGGACGTGAGCCTGCGCTGGCGCAACGTCACCTTCCGTTCCGGCAACGGCCTGACCAATGCCGTGGACGAAAACCGCCTGATCATCGGCTACACCCTGGCGCTGTGGTAACAGCGCCCTCCCACCTTTTGAACAGCATGGAGAACAGCATGTCTGACGCCCCAACCCTGCAGAGCTTCATCGCCGGCCGCTGGATCGGCCAACACGGCGCCCAGGCCCTGCGCAGTGCCCTGAACGGCAATGTCCTGGCCTACAGCCACGAAGAGCGCCCGGATTTCGCCGAAGCCGTGGACTTTGCCCGTGCACGCGGCCTGGCCTCACTGATGGCGATGGACTTCCAGCAGCGCGCCGCGCGCCTGAAGGCCCTGGCCCTGTACCTGGCCGAGCGCAAGGAGCAGCTCTACGCCCTGTCCCACCACAGCGGGGCCACGCGCGCCGACAGCTGGATCGACATCGAAGGCGGCAACGCCACGCTGTTCTCCTACGCCGGCATCGGCACCCGTGAACTGCCCTCGGGTAACCTCGTGCACGAAGGCCCGGCGATCCCGCTGGGCAAGCAAGGCCATTTCGCCGGTAGCCACATCCTGGTGCCGCGTGCCGGCGTCGCCGTGCACATCAACGCCTTCAACTTCCCGATCTGGGGCATGCTGGAGAAGTTCGCACCGACCTTCCTGGCGGGCATGCCGTGCATCGTCAAGCCTGCGACCTCGACCAGCTACCTGACCGAAGCCGTGGTGCGTTTGATGAATGCCTCGGGCCTCTTGCCCGAAGGCAGCCTGCAGCTGGTGATCGGCAGCACTGGCGACCTGCTCGACCGCCTGCAGGGCCAGGACGTAGTGACCTTCACCGGCTCCGCCGATACCGCCGCGAAGCTGCGCGTCACGCCCAACCTGATCCGCAACTCGGTGCCGTTCACCGCCGAGGCCGACTCGCTCAACTGCGCCATCCTTGGCCCGGATGTCACCCCGGACAGCGAAGAGTTCGAGCTGTACATCAAGGAAGTGGTGCGTGAAATGACCACCAAGGCTGGGCAGAAGTGCACCGCCATCCGTCGCGCCATCGTCCCGGCCAAGCACCTGGACGCTGTCGCTACGCGCCTGCGCGAGCGTTTGAGCAAGGTGGTGGTCGGCGACCCGTCGGTGGAAGGTGTGCGCATGGGCGCCCTGGCCTCCCATGACCAGCAGCGTGACGTGGCTGAGCGCGTGCAGAGCCTGCTGCAGAGCTGCGACCAGGTCTTCGGCGCCAGCGATGGCTTCACCCCGCGTGGCGAGGGCGTTGCCGAAGGTGCGTTCTTCGCCCCGACCCTGTTGCAAGCCCGTGACCCACACGCCGAGGGCGGCGCTCACGATATCGAAGCGTTCGGCCCGGTCAGCACGCTGATGGCCTACGACGACCTGGATGAAGCCCTGGCCCTGGCCGCGCGCGGCAAAGGCAGCCTGGTCGCCTCGCTGGTAACCGCCGACCGCGCCGTGGCTGCCAAGGCCATCCCGGTCGCCGCTGCCTGGCACGGTCGCCTGCTGGTGCTGGACAGCGAAGCCGCCAAGGAGTCCACCGGCCACGGCTCGCCGCTGCCGCAACTCAAGCACGGTGGCCCTGGCCGCGCCGGTGGCGGCGAAGAGCTGGGCGGCCTGCGAGCGGTCAAACATTACCTGCAACGTGCCGCCGTGCAGGGTTCGCCGAGCATGCTCAGCGCTGTTACCGGTGAATACGTGCGTGGTGCCGAAGTGATCGAGACCGAGGTTCACCCGTTCCGCCGCTACTTCGAGGAGCTGCGCATCGGCGAGTCGCTGCTGACCCACCGCCGTACGGTGACCGAAGCCGACCTGGTCAACTTCGGCTGCCTGTCGGGGGACCACTTCTACATGCACTTCGACGAGATCGCGGCCAAGCAATCGCAGTTCGGCAAGCGGATCGCCCATGGTTACTTCGTGCTGTCGGCGGCGGCCGGGCTGTTCGTGTCCCCCGGTGAAGGGCCGGTGCTGGCCAACTACGGGCTGGATACCTTGCGCTTCATCAACCCGGTGGGTATTGGCGACACCATCCAGGCGCGCCTGACCTGCAAGCGCAAGATCGACCAGGGCAAGACCAGCCCGCTCGGGCAGCCGCAAGGTGTGGTGGCGTGGGATGTGGAGGTGACCAACCAGTTGGGCGAGCTGGTGGCTAGCTATGACATCTTGACCTTGGTGCTCAAGCGGGAAGGTTGAGGCTGGGATGGCCCTATCGCCGGCAAGCCGGCTCCCACAGGGAGAGCCACTGCCTAGATCTCTGTGGGAGCCGGCTTGCCGGCGATAGGCGCGACACCGACCCATACCATCGGTCGGTGTCGCCCCCTCAAAAAATGAGCGTCCCCGGCCCTTATGCACTCCAACGTGCATCTGAACCCGAGGAAACTGTCATGAACACGCTACTGCGAATGGGCGGCGGCAACGCCCAGGATGACTGGCCCGACCTGGACCCGGAAAAACGCAACGACCGCGCCGACGACCCTGATACCGATCCGAACGTCGCCGACGACGACCAGAATCAGCCCGGCGTTCCGGCCAGCGACCCCGAATCAGGCGCCTGAGAGGCCGATGCAGGCCGGTCGCCCGACACACGCCAGCTAACGTGTGTGATGCCGTAGCGCTCGGCCATCGGCCTGCTCACCTTCTTGATCTTTTCCCGCCCGAACTTGGGAATAATGCCAATCCCCGCGTCGCAGCTCGCCCAATGCCACGCCTCGGCATTGTCGAGCCGGTCCAGGCGAATGATGAAACTGCGCGGTTCGCCGTGCAGTTGGTAATCGATGATGTACAGCTGGGGATTAGGCATCACGGGGCCCTCCTGTTCTCCATGGATGACCTTTTCATTGAGTAATGCCTTTCGGAAAAGATTCAAAAAATTGTCGAACAATGTGCTTCGAGCGAGGCCCGCAGGCCTCGCCCTACCGGTCGTTCACTGCGGTTGACGCCCACCACCGTGGCTGTTCTGCCCGCCCTTGCGGCCCGCTTCGGCTGCCCGCTCACGGTCGTTGGCGAAATTACCCCCCGAGGCCTGACCGCCCTTGTGGCCTGCACGGGCCGCCCGTTCGCGGTCGTTGGCGAAGTTGCCGGGGTTGGTTTCCTTGGTACCGCCACGTTGTCCGGTCCGCTGTTGATCACGTGCCATGTCGTATCTCCTTGCGCTGCAATGGGTTGGGCGCATGAAACTTTGCCCATGCCTAATTTCCGAACCGGCCAGGCGCGCATCTGCTCAATCGAATTGCCGAAGGCTGACCGGCGGCACCAAACGCCGCCAAGGCAAATGCTTGCGCGCAGGTGTTCAGGCAAACACGCTACGCATGCACGCTCCACTGGTTGATCTCGGCCTCGATGGGCATTTCATCGATGGCATGGATCATTCCGCTGTCCAGCGCCTCCTTGGGCCCCAAGATGCGCGGGTACGCCATCAGGTAACGCGCCACGTCCAGCACCTCGCTGCTGCCCGCGGTGCGTTCCGCCACGATCTGGGCGTACAGGCGCAAGTCATAGTCCAGGCTCATCGCATATTCGGCCATGCGCGCATGGTCAACCGAGCCGTGCAGCGTCCAGTGGAACGGGTGAAACAGAAACTTGCTGTAGGCACAGGCAGTGCGGTGCTCGCCGGCGAGAAACAGGATGTTGCCCATGGACTCGACGGTTCCCAGGTTATGGGTATGCAGCGGCACCGGCAGCGTACGCAGGAAGTTGTACAGGGTGAAACCGTAGCTGCACTCCCCGCCCATGGTGGCGATGTTCAGCTGCAGCAGGTCGGCGCCCTGCTGCAGCGCTTTGGAGCAGGTATTGATCAGGTTGCCGCAGGTGGATGAATTGATCGGGCCGGTAAAGTGGATGATGTGTCTGGCCATGCTTGCCTCCGGAGTGGCGAATCATTCCTTAGCGTCGCGTGCGTCGTCCTTGCCTGACGTTTGCCCATCGTCGCCGTGCTCGCCCATCAGTTGGTATTGCTTGCGCAAGGCGTGCAGCTGCGCCGGGTCCATGTCTTCCAGGTCGAGCAGTGCCTTGTGCGCTCGGCGGGTGGTACGCAGCAGTTCGTCGATCTTGATGTGCAGTTCGTCATTGTCGCGGTTCTGGGTGTTCTGGATCAGGAACACCATCAGGAAAGTGATGATGGTGGTCGAAGTGTTGATCACCAGTTGCCAGGTGTCGTTGAAGTCGAACAGCGGCCCGCTGACGCCCCAGACCAGGATCAACAGCAGCGCGACACCGAAGGACAGCGGGCGCCCTGTCCAGTTGGCCAACCATTGGGCAAAACGGTCGAATTTCATGCCAACGGTCCTCACCTGGCTTCGTCCTTCGGTGGAAACGCACGCCGCGGCAAAGTTCCCTTGCCTTCGCCTGCGCGCCACTCGTCCACCGCGCTGAACCGTCGCCTTGCGCGCTCGGTCGCACTACAAGGCGCACAGCAGCGAGGATGGCAGCGTGAGCAAGATCTGTATCGGCATATCAGGATGGCGTTATGGCCCCTGGCGCAATGACTTCTACCCCAAGGGCCTGCCCCAGCACAGCGAGCTGGCGTTCGCCTCGCGGGCGGTGAACAGCATCGAGATCAATGGCTCGTTCTACAGCCTGCAGACCCCTGAACGCTACCAACACTGGCGGGACGATACCCCCGACGGCTTCGTGTTCTCGGTCAAGGCACCGCGTTACATCACCCATGTGCGCAGGCTCAAGGAGATCGACGAGCCGCTGGCCAATTTCTTTGCCTCCGGGCCGCTGCAACTGGGCAAGAAGCTAGGGCCAATCCTCTGGCAGTTTCCACCGAACATGAGGTTCGACGAAGAACGTTTCACGCACTTCCTGCAACGCCTGCCCCAGGACCACAAGGCTGCGCGGGCCTGCGCCCGGGCGTGTGCAGAGCGTCTGCAGGGTTATGTCGGCAGCCTGCCGCGGGGTAATGCGCGATTGCGCCATGCGGTGGAAATCCGCAACGAAAGCTTCCTCTGCGAAGCGTTCATCAAGCTGCTGCGTCGACACAAGGTGGCGCTGGTGGTGGCCGACAGCGCGGGCAAGTGGCCCTATGTCGAAGACCTGACCGCCGATTTTGTCTACCTGCGCCTGCACGGTGACGTCGAACTCTACAGCAGCGGCTATACGGCGCGTGCGCTGCGCCGCTGGCAGCAGCGTATCCAGCGCTGGAGCCATGGCGGCCAGCCGGACGATGCGCACCTGGTGGTTGCCAAGGCGCCAAGACGTCGCGCTTCCCGCGATGTGTTCTGCTACTTCGACAATGACCAGAAGGTGCACGCGCCCTTCGATGCCAGACGCCTGCTGGACAAGCTTGCACTGGACGACCACTTGCTCACCGAACCTGGGGTCGAGCCGGAGGTAGCCTTGTGAACAAGACAATGCACGCCCCTGACAGCATCATCGAGCCGCTAACCACGGTCCAGCGCCTGAACGTGCTGACGATCAACGTGCACAAGGGTTTCACCCCGTTGAACCGGCGCTTCATCCTGCCGGAGCTGCGTGAAGCAGTGCGCGCCAGCGGTGCCGACCTGGTATTCCTGCAGGAGGTGCACGGCAGCCATCAGCAGCACGCCCAGCGCCACCCAGCCTGGCCGCAAACGCCGCAATACGAATTTCTTGCCGACAGCATGTGGCCGCAGTTCGCCTATGGGCGCAACGCGGTCTACCCCCACGGCGACCACGGCAATGCCCTGCTGTCGAAATTCCCCATCGCCGAGCACCGCAACCTGGACGTGTCGATCCATGGCAACGAGGAGCGCGGGCTGCTGCATTGCCGCCTGGAAGTGCCAGGCCATGAGCAGGTGCATGCGGTTTGCGTGCACCTGGGGCTGCGTGAGGCGCACCGGCAACGCCAGGTGCGGCTGCTGCTCGACCTGCTGGACAGCTTGCCGGCCTCTGCACCGGTGATCGTCGCGGGAGATTTCAACGATTGGCGACTGAAAGCCGATGCGGTGCTCTCGCAGCACCTGGTGGAAGCCTTCGGCGAGCGCTTCGGCAGCCCCGCCCGCAGCTTCCCGGCACGCCTGCCGCTGCTGCGCCTGGACCGCATCTACCTGCGCAATGCCATGCCGAGCAAAGCCCAGGTGCTGGCGAAATACCCTTGGTCGCACCTGTCCGACCATGCCCCTCTGGCCGCGGAGATCAGCTTGTGAACAGACCCTGGGTAGAAGGCAACCGCGTCGAGTTGCTGGTCAACGGCGAGGACTATTACCCCCGCGTGTTCGAAGCCATGGCTCAAGCGCGTGAAGAAATCCTGCTGGAAACCTTCATCATTTTCGACGACAAGGTCGGCCAGCAGCTCAAGCAGGTGCTGATCGATGCAGCCAGGCGCGGAGTGCGGGTGGAGCTGGCGGTCGACGGCTACGGCACGGCAGACCTGCCGGATGCCTTCATCTTGGCCATGACCGAAGCGGGGGTGCGCTTCCATGCGTTCGACCCGCAACCACGGCTGGCCGGCATGCGCACCAACCTGTTCCGTCGCCTGCACCGCAAGATCGTGGTGGTCGACGGCGAGCGTGCGTTCATTGGCGGCATCAACTACAGCGCCGATCATCTTGGTGACTACGGGCCGATGGCCAAGCAAGACTATGCGGTGGAAGTGCGTGGGCCGGTAGTGGCCCAGGTGCATGCCTCCAGCCGCCGACTGATGGCGCCGGTGCTCGATCCACCCAGCGAAGTGCGCCCCCAGGTCGCCCCCGCCGGGCCGGCCAGTGCCGTGCTGGTCGAACGTGACAACGCGCGGCGTCGTACCGACATCGAAGCGTGCTACCTGCAGGCCCTGCGCGGCGCACGTCAGCGCATCATGGTGGCGAACGCCTATTTCTTCCCCGGTTACCGCTTGCTGCGCGAACTGCGCAACGCTGCACGCCGCGGGGTGCATGTGACGCTGATCCTGCAAGGCCAACCGGACATGCGCTGGGTCCGCGCTCTGTCGCGGTTGCTGTACAACTACCTACTGCGCGACGGCGTGCACATCCACGAATACTGCCAACGCCCACTGCACGGCAAGGTGGCGCTGGTGGACGATGAATGGTCGACCGTGGGCTCGAGCAACCTCGACCCGCTGAGCCTGTCGTTCAACCTCGAAGCCAACCTGCTGATCCGCGACCGGGCCTTCAATCAGCACCTGCACCAGCACCTCAGCGCACTGGCCAGCGAACAGTGCAAGGCGGTGACCCTGGAGCGCATGGTGCGCGGTTACTGGTGGAGGGCGCCGTTGATCTTCCTGTGCTTCCACGTCATCCGCCACTTTCCGCGCATCGCCGGCTGGTTTCCGGCGCATCGCCAGCGGTTGCGCTCGCTGCAGCCTGAAGTGCAGGCCCAGGGTGACCTTCACGAGGGGAATACCTGATGGCCGACAAGCGCTGGCATACCTGGGGCAAGCGCCTGCTGACCCTGCTGTTCATCGTGCTGATTCCGGTGCTGCTTTACACCTTGGCGCGCAACCTGGACTGGAACGAGGTGCGTCAGTCGCTGGTGGCCTACAAACCAAGCACCTTGGCCATTGGCCTGGGCCTGGCGTTGTGCAGTTACCTGACCTTCGCCAGCTACGATTTGCTGGCACGCGCCTACACCGGGCATCAGCTACCGGCGCGGCAGGTGCTGCCGGTAGCCTTCGTCTGTTATGCGTTCAACCTGAACTTCACCACCTGGGTCGGGGGTGTGGCGTTGCGATATCGGTTGTATGGCCGGCTGGGGCTGGATACGGCGACCATTACTCGGATCCTGACCCTGGGCCTGCTGACCAACTGGATGGGCTACATGTTGCTGGCCGGCACGGTGTTCGCGTTACGCCTGGTCAAGCTCCCGGCGAATTGGGCGGTTGGCGCCACCGGGTTGCAGATCATCGGCTTCGTACTGTTGGCGATCGCGCTGGGTTACCTGCTGGCCTGCGCCTTTGCCACACGCCGTACCTGGCACGTGCGTGATCACGAAATCACCTTGCCCTCGCTGCGCCTGGCGCTGTGCCAGGTGGCGCTGGGGGCCAGCAACTGGGCATTGATGGCAGCGCTGATTCACTGGTTGCTGCCGGGTGACCTGTTCTACCCCTCGATTCTCGGCATCTTGCTGATCAGTTGCGTGGCCGGCGTGGTCGCGCATATACCTGCCGGGCTGGGGGTGCTTGAAGCTGTGTTCCTGGCGCTTTTGCACGGCCAATTGGGCCAGGGCAGCTTGGTGGCGGCGCTGTTGGGCTATCGCACGCTGTATTACCTGATTCCGCTGCTGCTGGCGGTGATCACCTACCTGGTATTGGAGAAACGCGCACGGACCATGCGCCAAAGCAGCAAAGCGACTTTACGCAAGACCTGAGCACGGGCCGAAACGCCCGGGAGGTGGCACATGCGTTCAATACTGGTGATGGTGCTGCTGGGCGGCCTGGTCAGCACTCAAGTACTGGCCGAAGAAGCCTGCAATGTCACAACCCGCTCCTCAAGCACGGCGGTCAAGCCCGTGGAGGGGCACACCTGCTACAGCTTCAGCAACATGCCTGCCGAGGCGATCAACTGGTCCTGCAGCAATGAAAGCAAGGAAATGCTCAGTACCGAGAAGCACAAGGTGGCGCGCTGTGCCGATGGCAGTGTCGGCAGCTGCATCGCGCCGCTGACCCAGGAGGCCCTGGCCAACCCCAAAGCCGCTGGCGGGGCCGAACCGTCGACCCGCCCGGCCTTGTCCAAGGATGCGCGAGTCATCACCTACTACTACGACACCCCGAGCCTGGGGCAGGCGCGCAGCGACTGCGAACGCAGTAATGGTATTTGGCAGACGCACTGAAAAAGCAAGCTCAGCAACCCCCCTTGTGGGAGCCGGCTTGCCGGCGATGAGGCCGGGCCTGTCACCCTTTTTTCGTCGGCTGCCAGGGCCCGTATCGCCGGCAAGCCGGCTCCCACAGGGGCAGAGGGTGTATTCGATGACTATGTGGACCTGTGGGCAAGACCTTCCTCGGGGTGCGAAGTGTCGGCGCACTTGCAGTCGCCCATGCGGCACGGCTGGCCGTCGCGGTGGCCGAAGGCGCAGGCTTCGCAGCAGTACGCCTTGCCATCGCGCACCAGGGCAGTGTCGTCCACCGTGCAGGAACAGTGGGCACAGGCACAGCGTTGCTCGTTCATGATCATTTCCTCGGGTTGTCGTCCACTACGTCATCGGTCCAGGGCTCACCGTCCAGAGGATCGGAGCGGGCCAGTTCGGCTTCGTCCAGGCCAATGCCACCGCCGATCTCGCGCTCATCGACCCTGCGCAGCATCTGATCTGCCGGGCCTTCGTCGTCGCCTGGCTCGTCGGCATCGCGTGCGCCACTTTCATCCAGCAACGTGTCCGGGCTCATGTCATCCCAGGTGACGTTGTCTTCGTGCGCGCTGTCGGTCAGCGCCTCGCCACCGGTCATGCCGCTTTCGGCCACCCGCCGCGGCGGAAACGCCTGATCCACTTCACGTGCCGGCCGCTCATCCCCTACGCGGCCTTGACGCTCATCGTTGCGGTCGTCGAAATCCAGTTCGTGGACACTGCCCATGCGGTCTTCGGTGTCGTCGATCTCCCGCGGGACATAAGGTTTGGGGTCGTCTGGTCGAGCCATGTCGGTTCTCCGTGAGTTGGGTATTTCTGCGCTCTACATGCGGTCGACTACGCCCGACCGACAATGATTCAGAGTTTTTCCGCCCGCGATATTTTGAACTCGCCCGCGCCCTGCTCCCTCCCACTTCTAGAGACCCGCGTAACGTTCAGGAGCCCGCCATGGCCAAGCCCCTGCAGGAGTACCAGCGCAAGCGCGATTTCACGGCCACGCCCGAGCCCAGCGGCAAGCGTGGCCGTGGCAAGGCTCATGCCCTGCAGTTCTGTATCCAGAAGCACGACGCCAGCCACCTGCATTACGACTTTCGCCTGGAACTCGACGGCACGCTGAAAAGCTGGGCCATTCCCAAAGGCCCGTCGCTGGACCCGAAGGTGCGGCGCCTGGCCGTGCATGTCGAAGACCACCCGCTCGACTACGCAAGCTTCGAAGGCACTATCCCCGAAGGCCATTACGGCGCCGGCGACGTGATCGTCTGGGACCGGGGCATCTGGGAGCCCGAAGGCAACGCTCGGGAAGCCTATGCAAAGGGCAAGCTGCGCTTTCGCCTGCAGGGTGAAAAGCTCAGCGGCGTTTGGAATCTGTTCCGCACCCACCTGGCGGGCAAGAAGCAGCAGTGGATGCTGGTCAAGTCCAACGACGGCGAGGCCCGCAGCGAAAAGGACTACAGCATCGTCGAGGCTCAACCCGACAGTGTGCTCAGCGACCGTACTCTCCTGCCACGGCGCCCTGCCAAGGCCGCCCAGGCACCTGCCAGGCGCAAGCGGGCCACGACAGGCAAGAAAGTAGCCTTGCCCGTCACGTTGCAACCGCAACTCGCGACCCTGGTCGACTCACCGCCCAGCGGCCACTGGCGCTACGAAGTCAAGTTCGACGGCTACCGAATACTGGCGCGCATCGAAGGCGACGATGTTCGGCTGTTCACCCGCAACGGTCATGACTGGAGCAGCAAGATGCCCCGCCAGGTCGCCGCATTGCGTGCCTTGGGCCTCGATTCGGCCTGGCTGGACGGCGAGATGGTGGTCAATGGCGAGCACGGCATCTCAGACTTCCAGGCCCTGCAGAACGCCTTCGACACCGACAACGACGAGCAGATCGTCTACTACCTGTTCGACCTGCTCTACCTCAGCGGCCAGGACCTGCGCCAGTTGCCCCTGCAGGACCGACGCGACACCCTGCGCAAACTGCTGGAAAGCCACACGGTCGAGCTGCAGTTCTCTGCCGACTTTGACCAGCCCGTCGAATCACTGCTCGACAGCGCCTGCCGGCTGCAGCTCGAAGGCCTGATCGGCAAACGCCAGGACAGCCCCTATGTGGGCAAGCGCAGCGCCGACTGGATCAAGCTCAAGTGCAAACAGCGCCAGGAGTTCGTGGTCGTCGGCTACACCGACCCCAAGGGCAGCCGCACGGCGTTTGGTGCTCTGCTGTTGGCGCTGCATGACCACGACAGCGGCGAGCTGCGCTATGCCGGCAAGGTCGGCAGTGGCTTCAGCGCCGCCACCCTGGACAGCATCCATGCACGCCTCAAGCCGCTGGAGGTGGCCAAGCCGGCTCTGGCCAACCCGCCGACTGGCGCCGAAGCCCGCGGCGTGCATTGGCTCGAACCGAAACTGTTGGCGGAAGTCGCCTACGCCCAAATGACCCGCGACGGCTCCGTTCGCCACGCGGTGTTCCACGGCCTGCGCGATGACAAACCCGCCTGCGCCATCGACCTGGAGCGCCCGATGCCTGGCAAGAACACCCCCAACGAAGCCCCCCTGGGCACCCTGCGCCTGACCCACCCGGACCGGGTGATCGACGCCACCTCCGGCATCACCAAGCGCGAAGTCGCGGAATATTACGCCGAGGTAGCGCCCTGGATCCTGCCCCAGCTCAAGCACCGCCCGGTGGCCCTGGTACGTGCGCCCGAGGGGCTGGCGGGCGAGCTGTTCTTCCAGAAGAACGCCGGCCAGCTGCACATCCCCAACGTGCTCAGCTACGAGAAAGCCGAAGCCGGCCAGGCCGCCATGGTCATCAACCGCGCAGACACCCTGCTTGGCGCCGTGCAGATGAACATGCTCGAACTGCACACCTGGAATGCCACCGACAAGGACTTCGATAAGCCCGACCGCTTCGTGCTCGATCTCGACCCCGACCCGGCGCTGCCGTGGAAGGCCATGCTCGAAGCCACCCAGCTGACCTTGACCCTGCTCGACGAACTGGGCCTGAAGGTGTTTCTCAAGACCAGCGGCGGCAAGGGCATGCACCTGATCGTGCCGCTCACCCGGCGTGACGGCTGGGATGCGGTGAAGGATTTCAGCCACGCCATCGTCAACTACCTGGCCAAGCTGTTCCCCGACCGCCTCAGCGCCGTGTCCGGGCCGAAGAACCGGGTCGGGCGCATCTTCATCGATTACCTGCGCAATGGCCAGGGCGCTACCACCGCCTGCGCCTATTCCCTGCGGGCCCGCGAGGGGTTGCCGGTGTCGGTACCGATCTGGCGCGAAGAGCTGGCCCAGCTCAAAGGCGCCAATCAATGGCACATCGGCAACCTGCGCGAGCGCCTGGCTGACCTCGACGACCCGTGGGCGGCGCTTCCCAAGACCCGCCAATCGATCACCGCACGCATGCGCAAACAGATGGGGATGGCATGAGCATCATCCAGGACTTCGACTTGAACACCCTCGACAGCCTGTTGCGCACGTTCAGCGAGCGCCCCCAGGCCCTCAACCTCGACACCAAGCTGGCCGAACTGATGCAGGCGCTGCTGGCCGACCACCTCGACCTGCTGCCGCTGCCCGGCCAGGGGCATACCCTGCAGCGCTGGCAGACTCTGGCGCGGATCGCCGGCTGCGACCTGGCCCTGGCGAAACTGTACGAAGGCCACACCGACGCCCTGGCGATCCTGGCCGAATGTGGCGCCGCGCACCTTGTTGGGGACGCCGTCTGGGGCGTCTGGGCCGCCGAGCCGCCCGATGCCCGCGCCCGCATCGTCGCCCGCGACGGCGACCAGGTGCGCTTGGCCGGGCGCAAGGCCTGGTGCTCCGGCGCCCTGCAGATCGACCGCGCATTGATCACCGCCTGGGCCGAGGATGCCCAACCACAGCTGGTGGCCATCGAGCTGGCCCATGACCGCCAGCACCTGCAGGTCGACCGTTGGCAGGCGGTGGGCATGGCCATCACCACCAGTGTCGAGATCGAATTCGACGACGCCCCCGGTATCGCGGTGGGCCAGCCGGGCCAATACCTGACGCGCCCGGGTTTCTGGCACGGTGGCGCCGGGATTGCCGCCTGCTGGTACGGCGCCGCCGAAGCCCTGGCGGACTACTTGCGCGAGCAGTGCCGCAAGCCGCGCCCCGACCCCCATGCCCAGGCGCACCTCGGCGCCGTGGATGCCGCGCTGTACGGCGCCCGGGCAGCGCTTCGCGATTGCGCCGCGTGGATCGATCGCCATCCCGGTAGCGACGCCAGCCTCGAGGTGCGCCGGGTGCGCGCCCAGGTCGAACAGTCGGTCGAGCAGGTCATCCACCATGTGGGCCGCGCCCTGGGTGCGACGCCGTTCTGCCGCAGCAGCCACTTTGCGCGGTTGAGCGCCGACTTGCCCGTGTTCCTGCGCCAGAGCCACGCCGAGCGTGACCTGGCCGCCCTTGGACAGCAGCTGGCCCAGGTGCCGGCAGGAGCCTGGCAGCTATGAACGAAAACCTGATTCAAGACAGCCACGGCACGCCTTGGGCCGACTGGCAGCAATCGGCACACCTGGCGCGGGCCGGCTGGATCACCCCCGACCAGCTCTGCCCGCCGGGTCGGCGCCTGGTCCTGCTCGCGCCGCACCCGGATGACGAGATTCTCATGGCCGGCGGCCTGCTGGCCGGCCTGCAGGGCCGCGAGCAGGACCTGTTGCTGATTTCCGCCACCGACGGTGAAGGCAGCCACCCCGACTCGCCCACCTGGACCGAACACCGCCTGCGCCGCCAGCGGCCGCTGGAAAGCCGCCATGCCCTGCAACAGCTGGATCTGGACCTCAATCAGCTGGACTGGCGGCGTTTGCACCTCAAAGACGGCGCCTTGCCGCGTGACGAAGCCTTTCTGGTCAACCACCTGAACCAGTTGCTCAGGCCCGACGACCTGCTGATGACCACCTGGCGAGGTGACGGCCATTGCGACCACGAGGCGCTCGGCCGGGCGGCAGCGCAGGCGGCCCAGGCACGCAAGGTGCAGCTGGTCGAAGTACCGGTATGGGCCTGGCACTGGGCGCAGCCGGACGACCCGCGTCTGCCATGGCCGCGGGCCCACCGTATCGCGCTGGACGAAGCCCGTCTGGCGCGCAAGCGTCAGGCCCTGGCCGCGTATCACAGCCAGCTCGAGCCCGATCAAGGCCGCCCCGCCGTGCTACCCGCACACCTGCAGGAATGCCTACTGCAGCCGTTCGAACTGGTTTTTCTGTAGGAGAAGGCTCATGAGCCTCGATGCGCACTATTTTGCCGACCTGTATGCCCGCAACGAAGACCCCTGGGCCTTTCGCACGCGCTGGTATGAGCGGCGCAAGCGCGACCTGCTCCTGGCCTGCCTGCCGCGCCAGTACTACCAGCGGGTGTTCGAGCCGGCCTGCGCCAACGGTGAGCTGAGCGCCGTATTGAGCGAACGCTGTGCCGAGCTGCTGTGCCAGGACCTCGACCCGACGGCGGTGCGGTTGGCCCACCAGCGCCTGGCCGACATGCCCAATGCCACGGTCATTCAGGGCCGGCTGCCGGCGGACTGGCCGGGCGGCCAGTTCGATCTGATCGTGCTCAGCGAACTCGGTTACTACCTGGAGCCTACCGAGTGGTTGCAGGTGATCGAGCAGTCAGTCGCCAGCCTGACCCACGACGGCGCCGTGGTGGCTTGTCACTGGCGTCATCCGATCGAAGGCTGCCCGCAGGATGGCCGAGCGGTGCACCGCTTGCTGGCCAGGCATCTGCCCCTGTATCCGGTGGTTTGCCACGAGGAGGCGGATTTTTTGCTGGAGTACTGGGCGTGCCAGCCCAGCGTGGTCGACCTGGAAGAAACCTGCCCATGATTGCCGTGGTCATCCCCGCACACAACGAGGCTCGGCGCCTGGGCCGTTGCTTGAAGGCAATGGCCGCCGCTGTGGAGCTGGCCACGCAGGCCGGCCAGCGCGTCGAGGTGCTGGTAGTGCTGGACCGCTGCACCGATGGCAGTGCCGCCGTCGCACGGCAGCATGGCGTATACACCCTGGCAGTGGAAGCCGGCTGCGTCGGCATGGCGCGCCGGCTTGGCGCGGCGCTGATGCTGGAGCGCGGTGCGCGCTGGCTGGCCTGCACCGATGCCGACAGCCAGGTGCCGCCGCACTGGTTGCTGTCACAGCTTGCCTGTACGGCCGAGGTGGTGTGCGGCACCGTGCATATCGCTCGCTGGCAGCCCTGGCAGCGCGCCGCACTGCGCAAGCGCTACCTCAGTGGCTATCAGGCATGCGAGGGGCACCGGCATATCCATGGGGCCAACCTGGGCGTTTGCGCCCAGGCTTACGAACGTGCCGGTGGCTTCCAGCCGTTGCCTGCCCATGAGGACGTGCAGTTGGTACGAGACCTGGAGGCCAGCGGCGCGCAGATCGTCTGGACGGCCCGGCATAGCGTGGCAACCAGCAGCCGTCGCGATAGCAGGGCGCGGGAGGGCTTCGGCGATTATCTCGCGAGCCTGGACGCGACGCTGCAGTAGCTCAGGAGGCCTTGCGCGGGCGCTTGGCCGGCTTTTTCTCCGCCGCCGCCTTCTTGGCGCCTTTGCCACCGAGGCTGCGTTTGAGCAGCTCGGTGAGGTCGATAATGTCGGCGCCCTTCTCTGGGGTGGCTTCGCCCTTGTCCACCACACTGACTTTGCCTTTGCTGGCCTTTTCCTCGACCAGGTCCATGATGGTCTGGCGGAACGCGTCATGGTACTCGTCCGGCGCCCAGGAGCCGCTCATGTCCTCGACCAGGCGTTTGGCCATGTCCAGCTCGCGCTTGTCGACCTTGGTATCGGTCACGCTCTTGTCCAGCTCCAGCGACTCCACCCCGCGCACCTCCTCGGGCCAGCGCAGGGTGATCATCACCAGCGCCTGGTCCAATGGGCGCAGCAGCGCCAAGTGCTGACGGGTGTGCAGCACCACCGTGGCCAGGGCCACCTTGCCGGTGCTTTCCAGGGTTTCGCGCAGCAGCGCATAGACTTTGCCGCCGCGCCGGTCGGGGCTCAGGTAGTACGGTGTGTCGAAGTGCTGCAGCGGGATTTCTCTGGCGGCGACGAAGGAGAAGATGTCGATGGTTTGCGTGGCTTCGGGCCGCGCCTTGCGGATCTCCTCTTCGCTGATCACCACATAGCGGCCCTTCTCGAACTCGACACCCTTGACCACGTTGTCTTTGTCGATGTCCTTGCCGGTGACCTTGTTGATCCGCTTGTAGCCCACCGGCTCCATGCTGCGCTTGTCGAGCCAGTCGAAATCGACCCGTTCGGTGCGCACGGCCGTGTTGAGGGAGACCGGGATATGCACCAGGCCGAAACTGATCGCGCCTTTCCAGATTGCCCTGGCCATGGCGAGCCTCCTAGGGTTGCTGGGGTTGGCTGTAGCGCATGGCGCCGCAGCGCTCGCACAGCTGGCGGTGCAAGCCGTTGAGTTCAGGGCTGGCCAGGGCACGCCAGTGGCAGCCCCGCAGCAGGCAGACGAAGCGCATCAGCCACCTCCTAGGCCCGAAATGCTCGGGCACTTACTGGAAGTGACTGCGCAGCGGCGTGAAGGTTTACTCGAATCAGCTTTCGCCGGGGAACAGCACCCGTTTGAAGGCCTCTGCTGCCAGGTGAACCTGTACCGACCAGTCGTCGGCAGCATCGCTGCCGGCATCATCGGAGATGTATTTCAAGCAGACGAAGGGGATGGCTTCGCGGTGGGCGATCAGGGCCAGCACGTAGGCTTCCATGTCGACGATGTCGTAGGGCGCCTCGCCGTGGTTGACCTCGAAGCTGTCGCCGCTGCCGCAGGTGCCCAGCGGCAGCCCGGCGAGCGCCTGGCCGTGCTCCAGCAGCGGCGCAATGTCCGACAGCGGCGTCTGGTAGCGGGCGAAGCCCAACGGGGTCACGTCCATGTCGCGCTGAATGAAGCGCGTGCAGCACACCACGTCGCCTTTGCCGTAGCGCTGGCTGCCGGCGGAGCCAAGGTTGACGATCAGCTTGGGGCGCTGCTGGTGGATGGCCTTGGTCAGTGCGATGGCGGCGTTGACCTTGCCGATGCCGGTGAACAATGTGTTGACGTCGGCGAATACGCTGCCGGCTTCGGCTTCAAGGGCGAAAACGAACAAGGTGTCGGCGAGCGAAATATGGGGGAATGGCTTGAGGAGCATCATGGAGCGGGCGATTTCCGAATGGCTTGCGAGGGCGCTGCCATTGTCGATGAACCCTGCCCGATTGCAAGTGCCCGGCCAAGCCTGGCGTTGCAGTGCCAGGTCGCCCCGGCACTGCGCTGGCCTCAATTACGAGCGGCCGCCCTTGTGGCCGGACTCGCGGTCCTTGTTCATGTCGGCGTCCTTGCGGCCCGATTCGCGGTCCTGAGCCATGCCGCCGCCCGAGGATTGTCCGCCTTTGCGGCCGGCGTCGGATGCTTTCTGCCGGTCATTGGCGAAGTTGCCTGGGTTCTTGGTGCCACCCTGGCCGCCCTGGCTGCCGGTACGGCTGTTCTCTTTGTTAGCCATGGTCTGAAACCTCATGTGACTTCGAAAGTGCACGGCAAGATGCCGTACATAGGTTCGGAGTTCGGCGATAGGGAGGGATTCGTTTTATCGCCAAGCGTTCGGACCGGTGGCGTTAAATAAACGGCCTGGGTGTATTTGGTGCGCAGGGTGTTAGTCGTGCTGGTCCAACGCCCGCTGGCGTCGGCCCAGCCAAGCGCCGGTGATGCCCCAGCCCAGGGCTAGCAGCGCGCCGATCAGCATTGCCAGTTGCGGGTGCTCGGCCAACACGTCCAGGCCGCGCTTGACCCATCCGCTCAAGGCATCGCCACCGCGGTACACCACGGTGTCGATGAAGTTCTTGGCCTTGTACTTGTCCTCGGCCGGCAACACGGTGAACAGCATCTCCCGGCCAGGCCTGACCAGGGCGTACTCACCTGCCCGACGGGCGACCATGACCACCACGAAGGCCGCGAACACCGGGGCCAGCGCCAACCACAGGAAGCCCAGCGCCATCGCCAGCGGCACGGCCACCAGCAGCACGCCGACGCCCATCCGCCTGGCCAGGCGGCCGGTGATGAATACCTGGGTGAGGATCGCCAGGCCCTGGACCACGCTGTCGATCAGGCCAAACACCTGGGTTTGCCGGGTGCGGTCGGTAAACGTCTCGCTGACGATGCGCGCCTGCTCGAAGTACAGGAAGGTGCTGACGCTGGCCAGCAGCACCACGAACAGGGCGATGCCCAGCAGGTACTTGGAGCGCAGGACCGCTGTCGCCCCGGCGAACGGGTTGCCGCCCAGTGGCCGTGACGCAGGCTGCGTGCTGTGGGCCGGCAATGGATGACGGTCGCGCCAGTGCTGCAGGTAGCCCGCTGCGACCATGCTGCCCAGCAGAAACAGCCCCGCCAGCATCACCAGGCCGGCATGCCCCAGCGGCGCGACCAGCACAGCGCCGAGTATCGGCCCGCTTAGCCCGCCGAGGCTCGCACCTGCGGCCAGCAGGCCGAACAGGCGCTTGCCCTGCTCGTTGCTGAACAGGTCGGTGAGCACACTCCAGGCCAGCGAGATGGTCAACAGGTTGAACACCGATAGCCAGATGTAGAAGGCGCGGGCCTGCCACACGTCGTCCGGGCTGAGGGCAAACAACGCGGCGAACAGCAACAGGTTGCTGACGAAGAAGCCGTAGGTCCAGGGCAGGATATGTCGGCGCTGAACCTTCGAAGCCAGCCAGCCGAACAGCGGCAGGCACGCCAGGGTGGCGATGAAGGTGCCAGTGAACAGCCACTGCAGGTTGTCCACGCCACCGGCCACGCCCATGGTTTCGCGCACTGGGCGCAGCATGAAGTAGCCGGTTAACAGCAGGTAGAAGAGCGTCAGGCCGGCGACCACGGCCCGGCCCTCGCCGGGTTGGATGTTCAGCCCCTGGTCGAGCCGCCTGCCCCAGTTGGCCATGGCTTCAGGCGAATTGCTGGATCAGCGCCTGTTGCTGCGCCTGGCTGAGCAAAGGTTCATGCCCCGCCTTCAGTTGGTCGAGCTGGCGTTCGGGGCGGCCGGTGGCGGGAATCACCGTGGTCACCGCCGGGTGGCTGATGGCGAATTTCAGGAACAGCTGTGCCCAGCTGCCGATACCGGCTTGCGCGGCCCAGGCTGGCAGCGCCTGGCCCTTGACCTTGGCGAACAGGCGTCCGTCATCGAATGCCCGGTTGATCAGCACCGCAATGCCCTTGTCCTGACACAGCGGCAGCAGTTCGCGGGCCGCTTGCGGGGCATTGACCGAATAATTGATCTGGATGAAGTCCAGCGGCTCGCGCCGCACGATGCTGGCGACCTCATCGTGGCCACTGTTCAGGTAATGGGTGATACCGACGTAGCGGGTCTTGCCCTGCTGCTTGAGCTCACGGGCGTAAGGCAATTGCGTCTGCCAATCGCGCAGGTTGTGGATCTGCAGCAGGTCGACCTTGTCGGTGCGCAGGCTCTTGAGGCTGCCCGCCCATTGCGCCTGGGCATCGGCCCGGCTGTCGGCGGCAATCTTGGTGGCGATGAAGCATTGCCGGTGCCAACCGCCCTCCTCCAGCAGCTGACCAAGCACGCTGTCGGCGCCGCCATAGTTGGGTGAGGTGTCGATGACCTTGCCGCCACCGTCGAAAAACGCCTTGAGCACTACCTTGAGCTGCTGGTATTCGGCCGAATCGGGGGCTACCTCGAAACTGCCGGAGGTGCCGGCGCCGATCACCGGCAAGGCCTCGCCGGAGGACGGGACCTTGCGCGTCAGCAACCCTGGGGAAGCGGCGGCCTGCAGCCAGGGGCTGGTGGCGGCCAGCAAGCCCAAGGCCGCACTGGCACGTAGGACATCGCGACGACCATACATAGCGAAGCTCCCGTTTTGAGTCGGAAACTATCAAGGCTAGCCGCTGCGGCCCCCCAGGGTCGGTGATTCTGTATCGGGATGTTTAGGGATCAGCCTTGGAGCAACAGGCGCAGGTCCAGGCCGGCGTCTGTCATCGGCGGGCACCAGTAGTAACCCCCGGTCAGCGGGCGGCTGAAGCGGTAAAGGCCATCGATGATGCCGTCTTCCAGGCCGCTCATGCGCCGCAACTGCACTTCGAAAGCTTCCAGGCTGTGGCCCAGGGCGACGAACGCAAGGCCCGCTCCGCGGCTGTCGGCCCAGGCCACCGAGCGGCGTACCATGAATGCCTCGGGCGCAAAGCTTTCCTGGGCGGTGCGCTTGACGTGGGCCGACGCTGGGGCGTCATCGAGCTCTTCGTTGTCACTCAGGCGACGGCCAATGATGTTGTCCTGGTCGGCCTGTGGCAGCGACTTGAAGTACGACAGGTCGTGCTTCCACAGCTGGAAGGCGGCGAAACTCGAACCTGCCAGGCCTGGCTGCTCGCCGGCAACGATGGCGGCCTCGACGGCGTCTTCGTCAACCGGGTTTTCAGTGCCGTCCTCGTAGCCGGTCAGGTCGTGGCCGCCGCGGTGCAGGAAGCCGTCAACGCTGTCGGCCAGGCGCAATGCCGGGGCCAGCACTTGTTCCAAGGCCTGGGCCTGCAGCAGCAGGTCGCCACGCTCCTCGCCACGCAGCCACAGCCACAGGGCGTGCTGGGTGCTGGGGTTCTCCACCGCTGCATCCAGCTGCGGGAACGCGCGCAGGCCAGGCACTTCGCGGCCCATGGCCTTCACCAGCGGCGCGCCGATGCCAACGATCAGGCGCTGGCCATCCACCTGCGGCAGCAGTGCATCCAGCGCCGCAGGCAGCGCTTCGGGCGACTGCAAAGTGAAGAACAGGTGGCGGGCATGGGGCGGCACCGGGGTGGCAAGCAGACCTTGCTGGAACGGCATGACAGGCTAATCCTTTCGCTAAAAGCGCGAATGCTACTGCGCGAGCCGCGCTACCGCAACGCAGCCAATGCCGCAGGGGGCGTGGCGGTGCGCTTGGCTTGCGGCGTAGGGCGAAATGCGGAAGCGCCACCATTTAGCAACAATAAGTTACCAAGTGCTGATGCCGGGCGATTAGCTATCGCCAACGCCCGACCTAGACTCTTCGGATCCTTTATCCGAGTGCCTGCCCATGACCGCCTCGCCGCTGCTCACCACCTTCCTGCCCCTCGCCCTGGGCATCATCATGCTGGGTTTGGGCCTGTCGCTGACCTTGGCCGACTTCGCCCGGGTGGTGAAGTACCCCAAGCCAGTGGTGGTCGGCCTGGCGTGCCAGATCCTGCTGCTGCCATTCCTGTGTTTCCTGATCGCCAACGGCTTTGGCCTGGAGTCGGCGCTAGCGGTCGGCCTGATGCTGCTGGCGGCCTCGCCGGGCGGCACTACCGCGAACCTGTTCAGCCACCTGGCCCACGGCGATGTGGCGCTGAACATCACCCTGACCGCGGTGAACTCGCTGATCGCGATTCTGACCATGCCGTTGCTGGTGAACCTGTCGCTGAGCTGGTTCATGGCTTCGGACCAGGCGATTCCGTTGCAATTCGCCAAGGTCATGCAGGTGTTCGCCATCGTGCTGCTGCCGGTGGCGTTGGGCATGCTGATTCGCCACTTGACGCCCGCGTTTGCCGCGCGCATGGAAAAACCGATGAAGGCGGTGGCCGCGTTGTTCCTGGCGTTCACCATCGCCCTGGCACTGGCCAAGGACTGGCAGACGGTGGTGGAGTATGCCCCTGTCGTCGGCCTGGCCGCGCTGCTGTTCAACCTGGCCAGCCTGTCGGTGGGTTACTGGGTGCCGCGCTTGCTGAGCATCCCCAAGCGCCAGGCGATTGCCATCGGCATGGAGATCGGCATTCACAATGGCACGTTGGCGATTGCCCTGGCCTTGAGCCCGTCACTGCTGAACAATGCCACCATGGCGGTGCCGGCGGCGCTGTACAGCCTGATCATGTTCTTCACCGCCGCCGCGTTCGGCTGGTGGGTCAGCCGTGGCCACGCTGCCGCTCAGGGGCAAGCCAAGGGCGAAACGGTGAACTGACGCTCAGCCGCGGCTGCGCCGGGCCTGCAACTGGCGCTTGAGCACCTTCAGGGGCGGTGCGTAGAAAAAACCGAATGACACACTGCCGGTGCGCCCCTTGATCGCGTGATGCAACCGATGGGCGCGGTGCAGGCGCTTGAGGTAGCGGTTCACCGGCCGTGGCGGGCGCGGCCAGTGGCGATGGAAGAAACCGTCGTGCGCCAGCACGTACAACACCCCGTAGCCTGCCACACCGGCACCGACCCACTGCAGCGGTGCATGGCCGGCCTTGCCCAGCGCCACGAGTGCGGCTGCAATCAGGCCCAGCGCCACCAGGTACAAGTCGTTGGTTTCGAGCATGCCCAGGTGCGGTTCGTGATGCGATCGGTGCAGCCACCAGCCCCAACCATGCATGATGTACTTGTGCGCCAGCGTGCCGACACCTTCCATGGCCACCAGGGTGCCGATGAGCACGAGGAAATTGAACAGCATGTAACGGTCCGGGTGATGGCGAAGAGTGGCGCAAGGTTACCGATTGCCGGCCTTTTTTTCCATGCAAGCGTGACCGGCTGCAGGGCATTTGCCGATGAAGCCATTGTCATGTTTTTACCCTTGACCCCTCCTGCTGCCGGGCGTATGGTCCGCGTCGCAATTTTGCATCCCTGAACAGGAGCCCTGCATTGGACAGTAGCCCCAGTCGCTTGCGACAGGCCCACTCGGCGAGCTAGTCCGGCAGTGTCCTGCCACTGTCTCGCTTTCGGCCAGACGGTGGAATCCATCCCAGCCCCCTTGCGGCTGCGTTCCTCCTCTTTCCTTCGTGGTCCTGCGCATTTCTGGTTTTTCAACCGCGCCCTTGATGTGGCGTTCGAGCGGGCGTTTGCCTGCGCAAGAGGTTTGCTATGGATTGGAAAGTCTTTCTGCTGCGTGTCAGCATTGCCCTGCTGCTCGGTGCCCTGATCGGTGCCGAGCGTCAGCTGCGCCAACGCCTCACCGGCCTTCGCACCAACGCGCTGGTCAGTACCGGCGCCTGCCTGTTCGTGCTGATGACCCAGGCCGTGCCGGGCATGGCCCCTACCGACGCCTCACGCATCGCGGCCTATGTGGTGTCGGGTATCGGCTTTCTGGGTGGTGGCGTGATCATGCGTGATGGTTTCAACGTACGCGGTTTGAACACCGCCGCCACCCTGTGGTGCACCGCCGCGATCGGTGTGTTGTGCAGCCTCGGCCTGCTGCTGGAGGCCACGCTGGGTAGCCTGGTGGTGCTGTGCGCGAATATCCTGCTGCGCGATATCGCCCAGCGCCTGGATCGCCAGGAGGTTTTGCCGGCCAGCGAGGTCGAACAACGCTTCGAAGTGCGCATCGTCTGCCGCGCCGAAGATGAAATCCAGGTGCGCAGCCTGATGCTGCACAGCCTGGGCGACCCCGAGCTGCGCCTGCAGTCGCTGCACAGCGAAGACCTGCCCAACCCGGCGCGCCTGGAAGTGCGTGCCGAGCTGCTGGGCAACCCGCAGGCGCCGGCGCAACTCGAGCGCCTGGTCAGCCGGGTAAGCCTGGAAAAAGGCGTAAGTTCGGTGCGCTGGCAGCTGCAGCCACTGGAAATGACCACGGATTGAGGAACCCGCAATGCTTGTACGCCCTGCCCGCCATGAGGATGTACCGCAACTGATGGCTATCGAACGCTCAGCCGCACGGGCGTTCGCCCAGCGGCCTGAACGGGCCTGGCTGGCCCAGGGCGAAGTGCTGGCTGTGGACGCCCACCGAATGTTCATCGAAACAGCGTGTAGCTGGGTGGCGGAAAACGCCCAGGGCGAGTTGCTGGGCTTTATCTGTGCCCGCCTGGAGGGCCGGGCGCTGCATATCGAGGAGTTGTCTGTGCGCCTGGAGGCCCAGGGGCAAGGTGTGGGGCGACGGCTGCTGGATGAGGCTGTCGCCGTTGCTCGGCGCAGATGCCTGCAGCAACTGACCTTGACCACCTTTGCCGATGTGCCCTGGAATGCGCCTTTCTATGCGCGCTACGGGTTCGAACTGATGGCCTCTGAGCAGCTGAGCCCAAGGTTGAGCGCAGTGCTGGCCAGCGAGCGCGCACATGGCCTGGAGGGACGATGCGCCATGCGCCTGGTGCTAGCGTGATTTCTGCTTGCGTGTGGCCAGTTCGATCCAGGCCGGCGCATGGTCGCTGGCTTTCGCCTCGTTGCGGACCCACGCATCCACCCCGGCGGCCTTCAGATAGGGCGCCAGTTGCGGATTGAGCAGCAGATGGTCGATGCGTAGCCCGGCATTGCGAGCCCAGTGATTGCGGAAGTAATCCCAGAATGTATAGACACGCTCATCGGGATACAGGTGGCGGATGGCGTCGATCCAGCCCTGATCGAGCAAGGTTTGAAAGGCCTGGCGTGATTCAGGTTGCAGCAGTGCATCCTTGAGCCACGAACGGGGGTTGTAGATATCGAAGTCGGTCGGCACCACATTGAAATCCCCCGCCAGCAGAGTCGGGTGCCCGTTGCCGTGGAGTTCGCGGGCGTGGGCGATCAGGCATTCGAACCAACGCAGCTTGTAGTCGAATTTGGGGCCGGGTTGCGGGTTGCCGTTGGGCAGGTAGAGGCAGCCGACCAGCACGCCGTGGGCGGCGGCTTCCAGGTAGCGGCTCTGGCTGTCGTCCTCCAGGCCCGGCAGACCCCGACGTACTTCCAGGGGCTGGGTGTCGCGGGCCAGGATGGCGACCCCGTTCCACGACGGTTGCCCATGGTGCAGGCAGCCATAGCCAGCGGCTTCGATCGCCTCCCGGGGGAATTGCTCGTCGGCTGCCTTCAGTTCCTGCAGGCAGGCGATGTCGGGTTTTTCTCGTTCTAGCCACGCCAACAGCGCCGGCAGTCGGCTGCGGATGCCATTGATGTTGAAGGTGGCGATGCGCAGGGCTTTCATGCGTCGGGGTCGTCCACGTGGGCTTGCACGGCATCTTCCAGCGCACGGCCATGGGCCTGATCGGCCATGGCCTTCAGTGCCAGCCAATCATCCCAGTCGATGGCACCGTCGTCGCGCAAGGCTTCGGCGGTGCGCACCAGGTCATGGTGGTAGGCATCCGGGGACTCACGCCGGTAACTGGCGTCATCGTATTGGGCATACCAGGCTTCCAGCTCGGGAATACTGCGTTCGATGCTCATGGCCCTGCTCCTCGCGGCAACCTTTGAAGGTGTGAGCGCTGTGGCGGCGCATCGTTCAACGGCGCTGCGCCGCGCTTACTGCCTGGTATTGGCCGCCTGACCTTCGGCGAGCTGTAGCCGACAGGCCTTGAGCGCTTCGTCGCGTTTGAGCAATTCATCCTGCAGGTATTGCAACTGCCGCCCCTGTTCTGCGCAGAGACCGCGTTTGCTTTCCAGGCTCTGCTCCTGCGTCTGCAGCTGACGGCGCATTTCTTCGCTGGCGCCCTGGGCCTGGGCCAGAATCGTACGCAAGCCCTGGATCTGCGCATCACGCTGCTCCAGCAACTGGTCCTGCACCTGGCGCTCGCTGCTGGCCTGGCGGTGCTCGCCGAGCAGGCGCTCGTTGTCGCGGTGCAGGCGGGTCAGTTCGTCCTGCTTGACGATCATGCCCTGCTGCACCTGACGCAGTTCGACCTGCAACTGCTGCACCTGGGTTTCGTGACGTCGTTGATCCTGCTCGCGTTGTTCGCGGCTGGCTGTGCGGTAGTGCTCCAGGGCATCGCGGGCGTGGCGGTGCTTCTCTTCCAGCGAGCGTACCTGTTCATCCTTGTCGGCCAGGCGCACCTGCAGCTCGCCCAATGCCTGGTTGAGGCTGGCGCTGCGCAGCTGCTCGGCCTGCAACGTACTGTGGGTGGCAGCCAGCCGTTCCGACTCGGCCTTCAAGGCCTGGGCCTGGATCTGTTGCTGCTGGTGAGCTGCTGCCAACGCCTGCTGAGCCAGTTGCAACTGCGCCTCGAGCTGTTCGCGCTGTTGCTCGAACGCCGCTTCGGCTTGCTCGATGCGCGCGTCGCCCTCCTCTTGCAACTGCGCTGCCAATTGCGCCACCAGTTTGCTCAACGGCTCGCTGAGCGCGGCAACACCCTGCAGCGCAGCAGGTTTGAGCACCTCCAGCTCCTTGAGGTAGCGATGGATGGTGGTCTTCGAACCCGTATTACCCAATTGGATACGTACCGCATCGATGCTTGGGTGTTCGCCACGGGCGATCAGCACCTGCCGCGCCTGTTGCACTACCGCCTTGTTGATACCGCCCCGGGCCATGCCTGCTCCTACGATTTCGTACCATGTTACGTATCATGTAAATACAGGCATATTTTGTTCTTTGCCAGTTGGTTTATCAACGTATTTCTAAGGTGGAATAATCACGGCTTATCGCATGTGATCACCTGCCAAAGACTCATCTGTCCAGAAAGCGGCTGATGAAAATGGCCAGGCGCCCTGTCGCGATGGGCAGCGCCGCCAGCTCAAGCGTTTCTTGTGGGCTGTGCGCGCCGGTACCCCAGGGCCCCAGGCCGTCGAGGCTGGCCTCGACAAGGTCGGCGATGTAGGAGATATCTGCTCCACCCCGCTCCAGGGCGGGCACTGCCGTCAGCGAACCTGTACCCATTGCCTCGCTGACCTCGCTGAAGGCTGCAAGCAATTGACGATTGCCGGCGGTTTCGGGCATGGCGGGCATGATGTCGTGGAACTCCACCTGGCTCGTGGTACCCGGCAGAGGCGCAGCGGCAATGTCGCGCAGTGTTTGCTCTGCGCTGCGCTGCTGGCCGCGGCTCAGGAAACGCAGGTCACCGTAAATCTGGGCCTGGCCGGCGATGATGTTTTTCGGCCCCTGCGCACTGCCCGTGCTGTGTCGTGTATCCAATTGGGCGCTGCGGCCTCCCACCATGATCCCTGGGTTGACGGTCAACCCTGGCGACCGGGCGAACGTGGTGCGCAAGACCTCCAGTACCCGGGCGCTTTCGTAGATGGCGCCAAAGCCGGCTTGAGCGCCGAATACGCCCGAGGAATGGCGCACCTGACCACGGCTGCTCAGTTGCCAGGCGCTTATACCTCTGCGCCCCGTCACCAGCTGACTGGGGCTGGTCGCGAATTCCAGCCCCAGCGCAATGTCGCTTTGCAGGGCGGCATCGCGCAGCGCCTGGCGTGAGATCGAGCTCGGTTGCGCCGCTTGTTCTTCATCACCCACCAGCACCACGGTAATGGCGGCATGCTGCAGCCGGCCGGCGTGTTCGAGGGCCTTGAGCGCGTACAGCAATGTGGTCAGGCCACCTTTGTTGTCGAGCACTCCGGGGCCTGTAGCCGTGCGTCGATCAGCCGAAGACTGGTACGCCTGGAAATCGCTGTCGGGAGGAAACACGGTGTCGAGGTGGGCAATCAGCAGCACGCGCCGATGCGCCTTGCCAAAGGTGGCCACCAGGCTGCCGGCGTGGGCCATGGATGGGGGCAGGTCAACCCAGCGGGTATCGAACCCCAGCTGCTCAAGGTGCGGCCGGAGCGTGTCGCCGACCTGCTCGACACCGCGACGGTTGCCGGTGCCGCTGTTGATGTTTACCAGCTGTTCCAGCATCGCCACCTGGCTGTCGCGGTGCTGCTCGATGTAATGCAGCATCTGCTGCTCGACCTGAGTCAGCGGCGCTGCCGTGACCTGGGTCAGGAAGGCACTGGACAGCGCCAATGCCAGCAATGATGCCTTGGCCTTCATACGTACTCCGGGGTCTGTTGGATGACCCCGAGTCTGGCGCGATACTGCAGAGCGGCCCAGCGCACCAGACGTATTCAGCTATAGGGAAACTGCCTGCAATCTTGTACGAGCGGCGCCTTGGCCTCAGGCCTCGAGCGCGTCCAGGCCCATCTGCCAGAAGTCCGCTTCCAGCCGCGAAGCTTGGCCAAAGATGCCGGCCAGGTCGACGAAACGCTGCTCGGTCATGCTGCGCGCCGCCAGTTCATCGAGGTGCTTGCGCGCCGCAGCTGCAACGCCCTGGTAGGCGTCGCCTGCATATTCGCCAATCCATTCACGGTACGGATGGTTGCTCAGGTCGCCAATCTGCCCAGACAGGGCACGGCCGATTTCCGCGTAGCCGATCACGCAGGGTGCCAGTGCCACGTGAAGTTCGAGCAGATCGCCCGCCGCGCCGCAGTCCAGTACGTAACGGGTATAGGCCACGGTGGCCTGGTGTTCCGGCGCCGCCTCGATGTCGGCCTGCGTCAGACCCCAGCGCGCGCACAGCCGCAGGTGCAGTTCGGTCTCATCAAGGATGGCCGCCAGGCCAGCCTGAGCGGCGCGAATGTCGGCAGGCAGGCGGCTCTTGTAGGCGGCCAATGCCCAGGCGCGGGCGAACTGGATGAGAAACAGGTAGTCCTGCACCAGGTACTGACGGAACGCTGCCTCGGGCAAGGTGCCCTCGCCCATCTGGCGAACGAAGTCGTGGTCCACGTAGCTGGCCCACTGCGGCGCGGCTGCCGATTTCAGGCGTGCGAAGATGTCCATGCTCATGCTTGCTCCTCATAGATGGCATCGAAGAAGGCCAGTTCCAAAGCCACGCTACGGGCGTAGAAATCGCTGCTCAGTTCAGGCTCCTGTGGCCCGACCCGGTCCAGCTCGGTTTGCAGGAAAGCGACGAAATCGGCAAACGCGGGGTTGTCGTGCAGGGTGATCCACTCGGCGTGGACGAAGTTCGCCGGCAGTGGCTTGGGTGCCTCGAGCGCCCAGTCCAGGTAAAGGCCCTCGGCGACGTTGAGTACCGCCAGGGCGGCCGCGTAGGAACGGCTGGCGGCAGCTTCGCGCATGATCGCCTTGAAACCGGCGGTAGGCAGTGTGTCCGCAGGCTCGGCGCGCTGCGCTGGGCTCACGTCCAGGGCCTCGAAGGCGCGCAGGAAGTACGTGTTCTCGTCGCTGCAGATCATGCCGGCGAAGCGGCCCAGGCGCAGGCGCGCCTCGAAGGTGTCGGCCGTGGCGATGGCCGCGCCGAGCAGGGTCACGAAGCTGTCGATGAAGCGATGGTCCTGGATCAGGTAGCGGACCATGATCGGGTCCGCCACGCTGCCGTCGCAAAGCTCGGTGACGAAGCGGTGGCCGACGGCGGCCGACCAGGTCGGTTGGTTCTGGCGACGCAGGGTTTCGCTGAAGCGTTCGGTCAAGGTGCTGCCCTCCATAAGGGTGACAGCGAGGCCGTTCGAGTTGGTCATGAAGCGGCCTCGCAGTGAGGCCGGCAAAAAGGCAGGTCGGCAGTCCCATCCCTTCGCCGGCATGATCCGGATCAGGTTCGAAGGGTCACCGCGCTTGGCTGCGGTTTCTCAGCCCTTTGCCGGGCTCCCCTTGGTGCTGAGCAGGTATACAGGAGGATGGCCACGTCGCCAAGCGCCATTTCCCCGTGCCCATGCCCCAAAAGCACTTGCAGGCCCACCGAAACTGGGCCCACGCCACCCCGTTTCTGGGTTCCAATCCCCAGTTCTTGACACCCCGTTGTTTTGCGCGCCTCAGATCCTTCAAGGTTTTGTATGACAAACCATTACCGAAACGCCGATTGGCACAACCGTTGCTCCAGCCGATTAAAACGGGCAATACGCCATTGATGGCACCAAGCCATTTAGCTGCGAGCGAGGCATCCGGCAATGAAAACACATGCCACCTTCCACCCCACGCGCCACGCCTTCGAATTGACCGCCGTCACCGCGTTGATGGTCAGCTTCGGCCTGACCTGCGCGATGGCCTCGTCCTTGGATGACGTGAGCGAACCCCCTCCAACGGATCCCTCGCACTACGACGACCAACCGGCCGACCCCAACCCGGCACTGCTGAACCTGTCCAACCTGCCCGAGGCCAACGAAGGTTCGCTGGAACTCAAGGACGGGGTATTTGGCGACCGCGCTACCAACCGTGTCGACAACGTACTGCCGCCAGCGCTGCAGACCTCGCGCAATTACCCTACCAACGGCAAGCCCAGCCCGCTGTTCGGTGCCCTGCCCTACACTCAGCAACTGCTGATGTTCGAAGAGTTCGGCCCGGAAAAGCTCGACCCCAGCCTGCCCCCGCCGAGCCTGACCTTCCCGGTGCCCACCCTCGGCGCAGCGCCCGCCCAGGACCCCGACGTGGTCGCCCGCAGCAGCCCGAACGGCAACGCCCTGGAAGCCTTCCTCAAGCAACCGGGCCTGTACCCCTTCCCTACCCAGTACTCCAACGTACTAGACCGCAACCCGTGGAAGGCGCAGATCGAGCTGTTCCTCAACCGCAATTCGGTGGGTTCGCCAGCCGAAGGCCGGCCACCAGGAAAGGGCTGGTCGCACCAGCGCTGGAACGAGTTCTACCCTCAGGCTGCGTTCAAGACTGCGCAGGCCGGTGCGCGCATCAACCAGGGGCTGCGTGACCGCAAGCAGTTGCACAACTACGCCGTCGGCGAGTTCGGGCCCGGCGGGCTGTACTACCAAACCTCGGATATCCCGACCACGATCGGTACGACCAAAGGTATCGACACCCGTTTCCACCCCAACTTCCCACTGCAGAACCACAAGTCGCTGTGGACCTTCGACGGTACCTTCCCTCCGAAGCTGCTGATGGTGCGCTATGGCCAGCCGATCCTCATGCGCCACTACAACGCGCTGCCGATCGACCCTGCGGCCAACGGCGGTTTCGGCCTGCACACCATCTCCACCCACGAGCACAACGGCCACTCGCCGGCTGAAAGCGACGGTTTCGCCAACGCCTATTTCTTCCCCGGCCAGTACTACGACTACCGCTGGCCGGTGCAACTGGCCGGCTACGACACCATCAACACCCGCGCCCAGGACCCACGTGCGGCATTCCCCTGCTCGCCCGGCGAAACCCTGTACGTCAACGACGCCTCGCCAGGCCTGAAGACCTGCGAAAACGGCAGCATCAAGATTCGTGGCGACTGGCACGAAACCATGAGTACCCACTGGTTCCACGACCACATGATGGATTTCACCGCCCAGAACGTCTACAAGGGCAACGCGGTGATGATGAACTACTACAGCGCCCTGGACCGCGGCAATGAAGCGCTGCAGGACGGCGTCAACCTGCGCTTCCCCAGTGGCAGCGGCATGCCCTGGGGCAACCGCGACTACGACGTCAACCTGGTGGTCGCCGACAAGGCCTGGGATCAGAATGGCCAGCTCTGGTTCAACCCGTTCAACACCGATGGCTTCCTGGGCGACCAGATCCTGGTCAACTGGCAGTACCAGCCCAAGCTCAAGGTGCGTGCGCGCAGCTACCGCTTCCGCATCCTCAATGGCTCGGTGTCGCGCTACTTCAAGTTTGCCGTGGTGCGTGAAATCGCCGGCAACAGTGGCGAGTTCAAAGGGCCGTCCGGCTCCAACCTGTCCTACGCACGGGTGCCGTTCCACATGATCGCCAACGACGGCAACATCATGGAACACGCCATCCCGTTCGACGGCACGATGGACCTCAACGGTGACGGCAACATGCAGGACAACAACGGCATTCTGCCGCTGCAAGGCATCGCCGAGCGCTACGACATCATCATCAACTTCGCCAAGAATGGCATCAAGGCGGGCGACAAGCTGTACTTCGTCAACCTGATGGAGCACGACACCGGCAAAGGCCCGAAACAGGCGATCTCACTGGCCGACGTGCTCTCCGAGAAGTACAAGGCAGTGATCAAACAGACCAGCAAGGGGCCTGAATGGGACAAAGGCGACCCCGTGGTCGGCAAGTTCATGCAGTTGCTGGTGCAGCCTTACAGTGGCCAGGACCTGGCCATGGACCCAAGCGCCTACGAGCCGGCCAAACCCGGCAAGGCCGAAGGCCTGAAGATGATCCCGCTGACCATCGACCGCAACGCCGCTGCCGACAAGGACAAGCTCAAGGCCGCCCGCCACCGCGAGTTCATCTTCGGCCGCTCCGACGGCACCGACACCACCCCCTGGACCATCAAGACAGACGGCGGCTTCGGCTACAGCATGGACCCACGGCGCATCACTGCCGCGGCGAAGCTGGCGAGCGAGGCGACCGATGGCGGCTTCAGCGGTGACGGCACCCTGGAGGTGTGGAAGATCAAGAACGGCGGCAATGGCTGGAGCCACCCGGTGCACGTGCACTTCGAGGAAGGGGTGGTCCTCAGCCGCGACGGCAAGGCACCTCCAGAGTGGGAAAAATGGGCGCGCAAGGACGTCTACCGCATCGGCCCGGACGCCGACTCGTCCCAGGAAGTGGAAATGGCCATTCGCTTCCGCGAGTTCGCCGGGACCTACATGGAGCACTGCCACAACACCCAGCATGAAGACTCCTCGATGCTGCTGCGCTGGGACATCGAACACCCTGGCCAGTTCCAGGTGATGCCGACTCCGCTGCCGGGTTGGGATGGCGTGCAATACATGGCCTCGGTCGGCCTGCCAACCTTCCGCACCGCCAGCAGCAACAGCGGTGGCGACGACAACACCAACAAGCCACCGGTGGCGGCCAACGACAGCGGCGCGACCACGGCGGGCAAACCGATCGTGCTGAATGTGTTGGCCAACGACAGCGACCCGGATCGCAACGTGCCGTTGACCGTCAGTGGCCTGAGCCAGCCCGACTCCGGCCAGGGCACGGTCACCACTGACGGCACCCTGGTGACCTATACCCCTCCTGCCACCGTGGAAGCGCCGTTTACCGCCAGCTTCAACTACTCGGCACGGGATGCCAAAGGCGCTGAATCGCTGGCACCGGCTACGGTGAGCATCGCCGTCAGCCCGGCAGTGGCGATGGATGAGATCCAGGTCAGCAGTGCCACCGTGCAGGTGCGCAGCAACAATCGCTACACCTGGGATCTGTCCGGCACCACGTCGGTGGCCAATGGCAACAGCATCACCGTCACGGCAGCCACGACCGGCGGGCCGCTGAGCCTGGGGACGGCAACGCTGTCGGCGGCCGGTACCGGTGCGCGCTGGCGGGTATCGGTGACTACCACGGGCAATGGGCCGGCTACACCGGCGACGGTGACCGTGAAGTCCGCGCTGGGGCAAAGCGTGACCGCTCCAATCAGTGTGAAATAGCAAGGCGGGCCGCTTTGCGGCCCATCGCCGGCACGCCGGCTCCCACAGGTGCAGCACAGGCACCACTGACTGTGGGAGCCGGTTTGCCGGCGATGAGGCCCGGGCAAACCTCCAAAAACTACAGAGGACTGCATCATGACCGGCTCATGGCGTGTTCTGCTCGCACTGTCCGTATTCGCCGCCAGCCTGCATTACTGGCCGATCAAGCCGATTCTGCAGGCGCAAGCCCAGGTGCCGGTCAAGGCCGAAGCCACACCCTGGGGCGCCGACTACTTCCCCAACACCTCGCTGGTGACCCAGGACGGCAAGAAAGTGCACTTCTACGACGACCTGATCAAGGACAAGGTCGTCGCCATCAACTTCATCTTCACGGGTTGCTCCGACTCCTGCCCGGTGGAAACCGCCCGCCTGCGCCAGGTGCAGAAAATCCTCGGTGACCGCGTAGGCAAGGACATCTTCCTCTACTCCATCAGCATCGACCCCTACAACGACACCCCGGCCACCCTCAAGCGCTATGCCGAGAAATTCGGCATCGGCCCCGGCTGGACCTTGCTCACCGGCGAGCCCGATGACATCGAACAACTGCGCCGGCGCCTCGGCTTATATATAGAAGGCCTGGAAAACGGCCGCTCGAAAGACCACAACCTGAGCCTGATCATCGGCAACCAAGCCACCGGCCGCTGGATGAAGGCCTCGCCCTTCGAAAGCCCCTATATCCTCGCCGACCGCCTCGGCAACAGCCTGCACAACTGGAAGCAGGCCACCGTGGCCACCAACGACTACGCCAGTGCACCGCAGATTCGCCCGCCCAGCAGTGGCGAACAGATCTTCCGCACCCGCTGCTCGTCCTGCCATACGGTGGGCAACATCGAGCCCGGGCAGCCCGGTATCGGCCCCGACCTGCTGGGCGTGACCGCACAACGCGACCCCACCTGGCTAGTGCGCTGGCTGAAGGAGCCGGACCGGATGCTGGCGGAAAAAGACCCGCTGGCCACCTTGCTCTTCGAGCAATACAAGCGCCTGGCCATGCCCAACATGCGCCTGGGCGATGCCGAGGTGGGGGCCTTGATCAGCTATCTCGAAGAGGAGACGGCGCGGCTGCAGGCGCCCCTGGCTGACCGGGGAAAACCTTAGAGGCATATCGCCACCAGTCATGTGTCTGTCATCTGTCTGTCGTATTTTTCGCCCTCCACCCAGGGTCGGGAATACCAGCAGTGATACGCCGTTCGCTCTCCTCCACAGGCCTCCTGCGCCTGTTGATCTTGATGCTCTGCGCCGCCACCCTGACCTTTCTTTGGGGGCTGCATTTCAGCCAGAAGGCTGCCGCGCGTCAGGATGCACTGTCGGCCAAGGCGGCCGAACACCTCAACTTGGCCAGCCTGGTTGCCGAAAACCTGCGTCAACTGGTAGACCGCGCACAGGCTGTGGGCCGAGTCACCCAGAACGACATGAATATGCTGCGCCAGGACAACCTCAACCTGGCCCGCCTGCTCGCCGAAGACCCGGTATTCAAGCGCATGAGCCTGTACGACCGCCAAGGCCGGCTGCTGTCGGCAAGCCACGGTGACGCATCCACGGAACTGCCCGCCGACTGGCTGCAGCAACTGAGCCTGCACGTCGCCCATTACGGCTTCAAACCGCTACTGCCGCGCATCACGCCGGACACCAACCCCGCCCCCGTGCCGAACTGGCGCCTGCCATTCCTGCTACCCCTGACCAACCTGCCCGGCCGCGAGATCGAGCGCATACTCGTGGTGCAGGTCGACATCGGTTACCTGGCTGTGCTGTTCCAGCACATCGATCTGGGCAGCAGCGGGCTGATGCGTGTATTGCAGGACGACGGCGAAGAGCGCCTGCGCATCGACAGCAGCGGCGTGGTGGTGGCAGACGACAGCTTCGAGCCTGGCCTGCAGGGCCGCGACAACGCTTCCGGGCTACTTACCCAGTACGCCGCCGGCACCCCCTACCAGAGCCTGTACCGACGGGTCGCCGAACGTGGTTTCAGCGTGGTAGTCAGCCAACGCTACGACGAGATCCTTGCGCCCTGCGCGCTTGCCTACTCGCGTCAGTTCTGGCTGAACCTGAGCATGACCCTGATGATCCTCGCCAGCCTGGCCTGGACCTTGCGCCTGCTGCGCAAGCGCCAGGAGGCCTTCAGCGCCCTGGAGCAGGCGCAGCAGGTCAACCAGCAATTGATCGGGCGCCTGGAGGACGAACACCGGCGCAGTAGCCAGGCCGCTGCCACCGACCACCTCAGCGGCCTGCACAACCGCCGTCAGTTCGTCGAGGTGGCAGGCCAAGCACTGACCCGGCAACGCGGCAAACGCCAGCTCATGGCGATCCTGTTCATCGACATGGACCGCTTCAAGTCGATCAACGACTCCCTCGGCCACAAGATCGGCGACCTGCTGCTGCAGGCCGTGGCGGGTCGCATCCAGCGCCTGCTGGAGCCGGGTGATGAAGCGTCACGCTTTGGCGGCGACGAGTTCGTCGTACTGCTGGCCGGCGAGCGCAGCGAAGAACAGATCAACGCCTGGGTGCGCAACCTGGTGCACAAACTATGTGCCACCTATGCCCTCGACGGCCAGGAGGTCAACACCAGCCCCAGTGTCGGCGTCAGCATCTGCCCGCGTGACGGCCAGGAAATCGACAGCCTGATTCGTTTTGCCGATGCTGCCATGTATTCCGCCAAGCAGGCCGGGCGGGCCCAGTATCGATTTTTCGACCCGTCGCTGAACCTCTGCGACATCCAGGCCTTCACCCTCGAGCAAGCCTTTGGCAGCGCGCTGGCCGGGCGCCAGTTCGTGCTTCACTACCAGCCGCAAATTCGCCTTGATACCCACCGCGTGCTGGGCTACGAAGCGCTGGTGCGCTGGGACCACCCCGAGTTCGGGCTGCTCTACCCGGACCGGTTCATCGACCTGGCCGAACGCAGCGGCTTCATCATCGAGCTGGGTTGGGAGGTGCTGCGTCTGGCCTGTGAAGAGTTGGCCCGGTGGGCCGCCCAGGGCCGTGACAGTCGCCTGGCGGTGAATGTATCGGCCATGCAATTGCGTCAGGGCGATTTCAGCACCCGCCTGCTGGCCAAGTTGCAAGGGCATGGCATTGCCCCGCAACGGCTGGAGCTGGAAATCACCGAAACCACCATCCTCGACCCGGAAGGCACTGCCGTCGAGCATCTGCAACGCCTGCGCGCAGCGGGCCTTGGCATCAGCCTGGACGACTTCGGCCGCGGTTATGCCGGGTTCGCCCACCTGCAGTCGCTGCCGTTGAGCAAGCTGAAAATCGACCGCTCGCTGATCGCGCCGCTATCCAACAGTTACGACGACAGCCCGATCGTCTCCTCCACCATCATTCTGGCCAAGCGCCTGGGCCTGGAGGTGGTGGCCGAAGGGGTCGAAACCCGCGAGCAGGTGGTGTGCCTGAAGCTGGCCGGCTGCGACATCGCCCAGGGCTACCACTTCAGCCGGCCGTTGTCGCCGGCGCAGTTGCGTGACTACCCGCCCTTCAACGGTGTCGAGGAAAAGTCATGCGTGTTGTGAAGGCTGTTGTGGCCCTATCGCCGGCAAGCCGGCTCCCACAGGATTACCGCAGCGCTTGAACCAGCAGAGTACCTGTAGGAGCCGGCTTGCCGGCGATAGGGCCGGGACATAAAAGCCGTTAAGGTTTATGGTGTCGCCATCAGACACCGACGCCTCCACCATGACCGACATCGAGCGCTACGTCCGCGCTGCCACCCGTGACAACACCCGGCGCAGCTACCAGGCTGCCATCGAGCACTTCGAGGCGCACTGGGGCGGTTTCCTGCCGGCCACTGCCGACAGCATCGCCCGCTACCTGGCCGACCACGCCGAACAGCACGCGGTCAGCACCCTGCGTCAACGCCTGGCGGCGCTCAGCCAGTGGCACATCAGCCAGGGCTTCCCCGACCCGACCAAGGCCCCCTTGGTACGCCAGGTGCTGCGCGGCATCCGTACCCTGCATCCAACCCCGCCCAGGCAGGCCGCGCCGCTGCTGTTGCAGCACCTGCAAACTGCCGTGGAACGTTTCGAAGAAGAGGCCCGCATGGCACGCGAGCAGCACGACCTGCCCGGCCTGCGCCGCGCCCGACGCGACGCCGCATTGCTGCTACTGGGTTTCTGGCGGGGTTTTCGGGGAGACGAGCTGGCGCGCCTGCGCATCGAGCATATCCAGGCCGAAGCCGGTGTCGGCATCACCCTGTTTCTGCCACGCAGCAAGGGCGACCGTGAGGCACTTGGCGTGCAGCACCGCACACCGGCGCTCAAGGCGCTGTGCCCGGTCACGGCTTATCTGCAGTGGATCGAAGTCGCAGGCATTGCCCACGGCCCGGTGTTTCGCAAGCTCGACCGCTGGGGCAACCTCGGCGACGACGCGCTCAACAGCAACAGCCTGGTCGGCCTGCTGCGGCGTATGCTCGAACGAGCTGGCGTGCCTGCCGCGTTGTACACCGGCCACTCCCTGCGCCGTGGCTTTGCTACCTGGGCGACGGCCAACGGCTGGGAACTGAAGTCGTTGATGAGCTATGTGGGCTGGAAGGACGCCAAGTCAGCGTTACGCTACATCGACTCGGCGCAGCGCTTCGGCGAGCTTGCCGTGTTACCCGCCAGCTCGGATCAACGCCTCATTCCTTGAACGCAAAGCGTGCGATGCCGCCTATTTCCGGGCGAATTGCATACAGGTCACCGGCATCGGGGTAGTGACGCAGTTCTGCAGGCGACATGCCCACCCGTGCCGTGGTGATGTACAGCGTATCCATGGCCGGGCCACCGAAACAGCAACTGGTCGGGCGCGGCACAGGCATCACTACCTGGTCGGTCAGGTGACCGTGGCGGTCGTACCGCAGCAGGCAGCTGCCATTGAACTGACAAACCCACAACCCACCTTCACGGTCCAGCGCGATGCCATCGGGGCGGCCCAGTTCCGCCGGTGTCTCGGCGAACAGCGTGACATGCTCCAGGCGGCCCTCTTCCAGGTACTCGGCGCTGTAGATCGAGCGGCTGACCGAGTCGACGAAGAACACGGTCTTGCCGTCCTGCGACCAGGCCAGCCCGTTCGGCAATGCCAGGCCATCGTGGATCACTTCATCGTGCAGCTCGCCGTTGAAACGGAACAACGCTCCCGTCTTGCCGCTGGGTGCTTCGTCCATCAGGCCCGTGACGAAGCGCCCTTGAGGATCACAGGCGCCGTCGTTGAAACGGTAGCTGGAACGGTGATGCACCGAGGCGGAATACTGCCGCACCTTGCCCGGCATCACATCGAGAATGGCGACGCTGGCGTCTTCGGTGAAGATCAGGTTGCCCTGGTCGGTCAGCGCCAGGGCACCGATGCGTGCTGCGGATTCGTACAGCACCTCGACCTCGCCTTCCGCCTGCAGCCGGTGGATGCGGCCACCGGTGATGTCGACGAAGTAGAGTGCGCCGCTGCGGGCATCCCAGACCGGGCTCTCACCAAGGTCGGTGCGAGCATTGGCAACTTTGTACGGCAAGTAATGACATTCCTTGATGCGGCTCCAGCGCTCGGCCACTTCGGCCAGGCTGGCAGCTTCGACCCGCGCCAGGTCACGCGGGTAGCTGACGCCGCTGTTCTCGCTGAAGCGGGTGGCGGTGAACTGGCCGTTGCTGGCGCGCAGGATGTAACCGGTGTCGCGGCACAGCCCGCTGGCCAGGTAGAGCACACCCGGGGTCACCCACTCGGGCTTGAGTTCCTCGGGCGGCAGGGTCACGCCCCACATGCGGGTCTTGGCCACCGGCGAGATCGCGTTGACCAGGATGCCGTGGGCCAGCCCTTCCATGCTCAGTGCATTCATGATGCCCACCTGCGCCATCTTGCCTGCGGAATACGCCACCAGCCCAGGCTGTGCGTAACGCTGGTACATGGCGCGGTCCGACGTGGTGAGCACGATGCGCGGGGCCTCAGAAGCCTTCAGGTGCTTCCAGGCATGCTTGGCCAGCCACACCGGGGCATGCACGCTGATGCCCAGGGCGCGCTCGAGGAAGGCCTGCTCCTGGGTTTCGATACCCTGGTAGTCGACCCAGCCGGCGTTGTGGATGATGATGTCGAGCGAACCGAAGTGGCTGATGGCAAGCTCCACCAGTTGCTGGCACTCGTCCTCGTTTTCCAGATGGCCAACGTGGGCAATCACCTCATAGCCTTTGGCCTGCAGGGTCTGCAGGGCAACGCTGACTGCCGCCGGATCCTGGCCTTCGCCCGAACGATCGGTACCCAGGTCACTGATGACCACCCGGGCGCCGCGGGCAGCCAGGGCTGTCGCGTAATCCAGGCCCAGGCCCTGGGCAGCACCGGTGACAATGGCAACTTTGTTCTTGAAAGGATCTGTGCTTGGCATGGTGAAGCTCTTCCGATTCTCCTTTTTACGATAACAATAAAAAAATCAATGACTTAATATTAAAAGCATGCAACTTTGATATCTCCGGGATATCACGTCTGCCCCCTCGGCTGCCGCCGTACCTCGGCCAGTGCCGTGATTCCCCTTACAACCGCCGTTTACAGCAGAGGCTTTGTCGCCGCGATGCCACGCACTATCATGGCCCGCTTGCAGGGTCGGTCGCAGGAGTTCGCCTTCCAGGCCCCCGTCCGACCCGATGAAGGAACGTAGAATGATCGAGACACGTTTGCTCAGGCAGTTCATTGCCGTGGCCGAGGAGCTGCACTTTCACAAGGCAGCCATCCGCCTGCACATGGCGCAGCCACCCCTGAGCCAGGCGATCAACCGACTCGAAGAGAAGCTGGGCTTCAGCCTGTTCCTGCGCAACAAACGTGGGGTCAAGCTCACCGCAGCCGGCATGGCGTTCCTGGAAACCGCCTACCGCACGCTCAAGGAGCTGGAGCAAGGCATCGAATATGCGCGCAACGTTTCCGAAGGCATCTGCGGCAAGCTGACCATCACCGCCATCTCCATCGCCTACTACGAGTCATTGCTCACCACCCTGAAGAAATTCCGCGAAATCTACCCGAACGTGCGGCTGACCATTCGCGAGATGCCCTCGGCCTCCCAGGCCAAGGCGTTGATGGCAGGTGAAGCGGACATCGGTTTCATGCGCAAGCTGCCCATGCCACCGGACACCATCGAATCACGCCTGTTGCTCAACGAGCAGATCATCATGGCCCTGCCCAGCAGCCACCCCAAAGCCAACCATGCCATGGTCGACCTACGCGATTTTGCCGAAGAAGACTTTGTGTTCACCCCGCAAGCGCTGGGCAGCGGCTACCACAGCCAACTCATCGCCCTATGCGAGTCGGCCGGTTTCTACCCCAAGGTGGTGCAGGAAGCGGCGCAGATACACACGCTGATCGGCCTGGTGGCCTGTGGCTTCGGCGTCGCTCTGGTGCCGGAGTCGATTGCCTACTCCACCTTGCGCGACCGCGTGCAGTTCCGCCCGATCCGGCCGATCAAGGACCAACCCACGCCGACCATGGGCCTGTACATGAACTGGAACATCCAGAACGCCTCCCCGGCCCTGGGCAGTTTCATTTCCATGCTTGATCTGGGCGCGCCACGGCGCTTCGCCGACACCATCCAGAACCCGGTGATCCTGGATGGCAGCGAACGGCCTGAACTACACCGTTAGGCGGTACTCGCGCAGCCAGGTGGCCAGGGCCAGCGCCGTTTCCAGGTTGTTGCGCCGCAGTTGCGAGTTGAAATACCCCGCAGGCTGTTGCAGCTCGGCCGCCAGGCGGGCCCGGTCGATGACCTGGAACACCGGGCTGCCCGCCTCCTCCAGCAATTGCCGCACCCGCCCGCGCAAGAACTGCTCATACGCAAGGTTCGCCGAGGTCGGGTACGGGCTCTTGCGCCGCTGCAGCACCGCAGGCGGCAGGAGTTCGGCGCAGGCCTGCTTGAGCAGCCACTTCTCCTCCCCGCCCTTGCCCTTGATCGCCCAGGGCACGTTGTACACGTACTCCACCAATTCATGGTCGGTGAACGGCACCCGCACTTCCAGGCTGGCGGCCATGCTCAGGCGGTCTTTGCGGTCGAGCAGGATCGGCAGCCAGCGCTGCAGGTGCATGTGGCAGAGCTCGCGCATGCGCCGCTCCTGCGGGCTGTCGCCAGCCAGGTGCTCGACGCGGTCCAGCGCCTGGTGGTAGCAACTGTCCTGATACTGGGCGAAGTCGCACAGGCGGTTGAACTCGGGGTTGATCAGCCCCGGCTGCAGCAACTGCATGCGCGACAGCCACGGAAAGCGCGACGCTGACACTGCCTCGGGATCGCGGAACCACGCGTAGCCGCCGAATACCTCGTCCGCCGCCTCGCCAGAGATGGCCACCGTGGAATGCGCGCGGATGGCCTTGAACAGCAGGTACAGCGAGGTGTCCACATCGCCGAAGGTGGCCGCCGAGTCATTGGCCCGGTACACCGCCAGGCGTGCGTCATCGGCCACCAGTTCGCGGTTGTCGATGAGGATGGTCTGGTGCTGGCTGCCGATGTATTCGGCGGCGGCCAAGGCATAGGGCTGGTCCCGCTCCGGGCGGAACGCATCGCTCTGGAACTGCTCGGCCTGGCCGACGAAATCCACCGAGAACGAATTGACCTTGCCGCCCTGTGCCGCACCCAGGCGCTGTTGCGCCATGGCGGTCAGGGCGGTGGAGTCCAGCCCCCCGGAAAGCAGCGAGCACACCGGCACATCGGCGTAAAGCTGCTCGCCCAACGCCTTGCCGAGCAGCTCGCGGGTGCGCTGCACCGTCGTTTCCAGGTCGTCCTGGTGTTCGCGCCGCTGCAGTTGCCAATAGCGGCTGATCTTCGGCTGGCCGTTGGGCCGCCAGGACAGCCGATGCCCCGGCGGCAGCTCATCGACCCCGCGCAGGGCCGTGCGCACGGTGCCTCGAGAGAGGCTTAGCGCATCCACCAGGCCCACTACATCCAGCGAACGGCTGAACGCCGGATGAGCCAGAATCGCCTTGATCTCCGAGCCGAACAGCACTCCCTGTTGATGCCGGGCGTAATACAGCGGCTTGACCCCCAGACGATCCCGTACCAGCAGGAAGTGGCCATCGCGCCCGTCGAACACGGCGAACGCAAACATTCCGGTCAGTTGCTCGCAGCACTGCTCGCCCCATTCCAGATAGGCATGCAGCACCACTTCGGTGTCGCTGCGGGTTTGGAACTGATGGCCGGCCAGGCGCAGGCGCTCACGCAGGGCATCGTGGTTGTAGACCTCGCCGGTATAGACCAGGGTGATCTCCTCGCCACTGGCGCAGCGGTAGGTCATGGGCTGCACACCGCCACTGAGGTCGATGATCGCCAGCCGCCGGTGGCCCAGAAGGGCATGGCGGTGCTGCCAGATGCCGCTGGCGTCCGGCCCGCGCAGGGCCAGGGTATCGGTCATGGCGCCGATGGCCTGGCCGGCTTGGGTCAAGTCGCGGGTGTAGTCCACCCAACCTGTGATTCCGCACATGCTGCGCTCCTTAAACCTGAAGACGGCGGGTTGGCAGCAGGCCGGTCAGGGCTTGCAGGCGTTTGGCGATATCCACCAGCTGCCGCTCGCTGTCGCGCCGGCCCATGATCTGCACGGCCAACGGCGCCTTGCCATCGGCGCTCAGGCAGATCGGTACGGTGATCGCCGGCAGCCCGCTGAAGCTGGCCAGCGGGGTGAAACTGATCTTCTGCGAGTACCCCTGATCGGCCGGCGACGGGATGGTGGAGTCGCCGGGCTGCGGATTGCGTCGATCGAAGGGGCGGTTGGGGTCCATCGGGAACACCACGAAATCCAGCTGTGCCGCGTCGAACCAGGCATCGATACCGTCACGGATAGCGTCCATGCGCTGGTGAATGCGCTGGTAGTCACTGTCGCTGACGCCCTCGCCCACCTTGAGCGCGCTGAGGGTCGACCAGTGCAGCTCGCTATCGAAACGTCGCGCCCAAGCCGCCGAGGCCAACCAGGCGTCGCGCGCGCAGAGCTGCCAAGCGTCGCCACGGCAGGCCCACAGCTCGGGCATCGCGACTTCACCTGGCGCCATGCCAAGGTCGGCCAGCGCGCTGCGCGCCTGGCCGAGCATGTCGAGCATGGCCGGGCTGGTCAGTGTCGGGTCCAGGGCGTGCTCCAGCACGGCAACACGGTAGCGGTCCTTGAGCGGCTGTTGCTGGCCGAGCAACGGCTCCAGGCCCAGCAGTGGCAGCAGCAGGTCGAGGTCATCGGCACTGCGGGTCACCCAGCCCAGGGCGTCCATCCGTGGCGACAACGGGAACACTCCGGCCAGGCTCGCGGCCTTCTGGGTCATGCGCAGGCCGACCATGCCGCAGTGGGACGCAGGCCAGCGCACTGAACCCAGCACGTCCGTGCCCAGGGAAATATCACAGAGGCCCGCCGCCACCGACACCGCAGAACCGGTGCTGGAACCCGACGGGTCGATGGTCGGGAAATGCGGGTTGCGGCAGCCCGCGCCAAAGGCGATGTTCAGCTCGGTGGTGGCGACCTTGCTGGTCAGCGCGATGCGCGGGTCGAGGAAGGTCAGTGCCTCGGCGCTGCGTTGCGGGTAGTGGCGGTAGCTGCGCAGCCCCAGGCGAGTCGGCAGCCCGGCGACGTCCACCGTGTCCTTGACGCCCAGGCGAAACCACGGTGCCTCGACCGGGCGGGTGCTGGTCAGGCAACGGTAGTGGCTGTCGGCATGCACCGACCATTGCGTGTACTGGTCCGCCCACTCGGCGGCCAGCGCCGGGGTGCGTTGCAACAGTTCATGGCGCTTGCGCAGGCTCAGCCCCAGGTATTCGGGCTGCTCGCGGCCGGTGCTGGCGTCGGCGCCGCAGTGGGCGAGGTAATCGGCGATGGTGGCTTGGGTATCAGCGTGGGTCATGGGTGTATTCCTTGACAGCGGTTGTGGCCGCCCACGGCTGAGGTTTGCCGGTGGCGGATAGAGGCAGGTGGTTGACGCGGCGCACCGCGACCGGCCGTGGATGGCCGCAGGGCAATTGGGTAAAGGCATCCAGCACCGCACGCTCACTCAGCGTGGCGGAGCTGAACAGCACCTCGAAGGCTTCGCCGCGCAGCCCATCGCGGATGGCGACACAGGCCAGCGAGGGGCAATCCAGGCGCTGGCCAAGTTCGCTGGCCAGGCGGGCCAGGTCCAGACGCAGGCCGTTTACCTTGATCAGGCTGCTGGCCCGGCCCAGCCACTGGAAACGGCCCTCGCCCAGCACCAGCACCTGGTCATCGCAGCGGTGACTGGCCGGTGCACGGGCCTGGCCAGCTTCGCGGGCGATACGCGGGCTGGCGATTTCCAGAGCGCAAGGCTGCCCGGGCGGGCTGAGCAAGCTGACATCGTCCAGCAGTGTCCAGGCCTGCTCGGCAGTGCTGTGTGCATCCAGCTCGCGAAAAGCCATGGCGCCCGTTTCCGTCGAGCCCAGCAATTCGACGAAGCGAACCTGTGGCCCCGCATGGCGCAGGACCGTGGCCAGGGCGCCAGGCGGCAGCAGCGAGGCGCTGTGGATCACCAGCACTGAGCGCGCAGGCGCAAGCCGTGCCAGCAACGCCGGCAGCAGGCGCCAGGTGCTGGCGATGGCGAGGATCACGCACGGCCCCTCGCCATCGAGCGCCGGTAGCCGCTGCTGCTCCAGCGAGCAGCGTTGCAGGCGTGCGTTGAGCACCCGGGCACCGACTTCGCCGAGGATCCTGCCGTAGCTGTGGCTGGCCGGCGCAAACGCCAGGATCTCCCGCGCGTCGGGCGCCCAGCGGCGAAGAATCAGCGCCGCCTCGCACTCCATCTGAGCCAGGCTGCGCAGCCATTGGCGCGGCGCGCCCGTGGAGCCGGAGGTGGTAAACAGATGCTCGGCGTTCACTCGGCACCTTGCAGGGTCAGTTGATCTTCGAGCTTCTGTGCAACGAACTGCTCCATCTTTTCCAGGGTTTCGAACCAGAAGCGTACGTCGTCGCTGAGGTAGTCCACTTCGATGTCGAAGGCCCCTTCGATGGCCGTGATCACTTCCACGGCCATGAGGCTGTCGAAACGCTCGCCAAGAAAGTCTCGGAAGCTGTCGCGTGGGCCGATGGCATCCACTTGCTCGCCAAGCAGTTGGCCGAGGGTTTGGCGAATGCGCGGTGCAATGCTGAGGTCGTTCACGAGCCGGTGTTTCCTTGTTGTTGGGCAGCGTTGGTCAATTGCGCACCGGCACTGAAGAACACGTGCTCGGGCAGAATCGGGTCGAAATGCAGGTAGATGAAAGCGTTCGGGTACTGCGTGCGCAGGCAGCCGTGCAGGCCTTCGGCGAGCGCCTGGTGTGCCAGTCGGTCACGCGCCGCCGACAGGGTGATGCGCACATGGAACTGCGCGGGTGCCCCTTCGCGGTCGTTGATGGGCATCGGCATACCGGCGCTGAAGACGCAGGCTTCGGGCAATGGGTTGAAGAACACCATGCAATGGGCGGTATCGGCGCCCAGCTGCTTGAGCTGGCGGGTAAAGGCCAGCGCCAAGCGCTTGCGCTCCAGCGGTTGCAGGGGCGCGCAGGAAACAGTGAGGGTCGGCATGGCGGCTCCTTACGAAAGCTGCAGGCTGGGCAGGCGCTGGCGATCGCCTTCGGCGAAGGCTTCGAGCAGGCGGCCCAGGCAGCTGGACAGCGCATCGACCCCTTGCAGGAACAACGGCGACCAGGCATGACCGGCGGGGCTGCGCACCTTGTCGAGGAAGAAGCGCAGGTGTGGCAGGTCCACGGGCAGGCCGAGTTCGGCGGCCAGTGCGATTGCCTGATAGGTGCTGAGCAAGTCGGGAATACGCTGCCCCTGGTTGGCGAAACCGCCTTGGCGGACCTTGTGCGTGGCCAGTAACCGGGCTGCGGGCTGCGCCACATCGTGGCCGACATGGCCAAGGCAACCCAATGCCTGCAGCCCGGCACGCAGCGACGCTTCACCACGCGGGAACGACGCGTAGCCTTGCGACTGCTGGCAGCTTGCGACGTACCGTTCGATGCCGGCCAGGTCCACCGCGCAATCGCCGCCCAGCTGGCGCACGATCGACACGGCGGATGCGGTGGACACCATGTCCGAACCGCGCCCTTCCCAGAAGCCGAAGCCCCCATCTGGGTTCTGCAGCGCCGCCAGCCAGTGGCCGATCGCCTGGCGTGGCCCTGGCTGGCCGCTGAAGGCACCTGCGGCCAGGGCCCAGTTGGTGCAGCGCACTTCGGCACCACGGCCCGGCATGTACATCACGCCTGGCTCGTTGGGCATCTGGCAGCCTTCGATCCAGCGCAGCGCGGCTTCGTCCTGGGCTGGCGTCAGCTCGCCCGCGAGCACGGCGGCCGCCGTGGTGAGGACATCCGCCGCGGTGTCAGCCTGGCGATAGGTAAAGCCGCCCTGGGGCATCGCCAAGGTGCCAATGAATGCGGCCACATCGCCTGCCAGGTGTGCAACCGGCTCACCCAGCGCCTTGAGCGAACCCACGGCGCAGAACGCTGCCCACACATCCTCCCCGTCATAGCCGGCCCAGCGCACGAAAGCGCCGCTCGGCCCGCGCAGGCCATCGATCCAGGCGATGCACGGCTGGCGGCCCAACGGTTGCGCCTGCAATGCCGTAAGGCTCGCCGTGGCGCGGTAGGTCGCCCACAGGCACGGCACGTCTGCGGCTTCGCTGAAGCGGAAGCCGCCGCAGTCCATCTGCTGCGCCTGCAGCCAGCCGATCAGCCGTGGCAAGTCCCAGCGGGGTGCCGGCAGCCCTTGGCGCTCCAGGGCACGTGCGGCCATCACGCCATAGAAGCAGGCGCGAGTATCGGCCAGGTTGCGCCGGGCAAAATCGGCGGACCAGCTCAGGCCGCCATTGGCGCATTGCAGGCCTTCGAGCCAGGCATACAAGGGCACAGTGTCCTGCACCTGGCCCTGGCACACCTCGATCAAGGTGCGCAGCGCGTAATGGCTGGCCCATACGTCGGCGGTCTGGCCGGGGCACATGGCATACGCGTCGCCGTCGAACAGGGTATGAATCCAGGCTGCGGTCTGGTCGGTACGTTCGACTGCAATGCCCAGATCCTTGAGCGTCTCGGTGCAGTAGAAGGTTGCCCAGGCATCGGACGGCATGCCCTTGCTCCAGGCAAAACCACCGTCGCGGTTGCGCCGCGACTGGATGTAGGCCTGCAGCGCCGGGGTGTCGACCTGCGCCAGGCGCTCGACCCAGGCCAGGGTCCGTATCGCCGCGTAGGTACACCACAGGTCCGGTTGGCCGTTGCCCAGGCCCTGCCCTTGGGGAAAACGCGCCGAGGTCATGGCTGGCCCCCGACAAAACGCAGGTTGGTCTTCTTCCAGCTTTTTTGCGACGCGCCGCTCTTGTTCAGCGCCGAGAGGTTGTTGACGAACAGTACCCGGCTCCAGCGCAGGCCCATGTGCTGCTCGGAACGCTCGATCAGGCGGGCTTGCAAGTGCGCTTCCTGAGTGCTGTCCCAGGTCACGTCACGCTCGAGAATCAGCGCGGCGCTGTCGCTTTGCCGGTCAACCTCAATGACATAGCCCGTGGCGTCGCAGGTACCGTAGACCACCTCCTCGACCGCGCGGATCTCCAGGCCGACCCCACCCACCACGATGCTGTCGCTGTCACGCCCGTTGATCAACACGGTCGGGCTGGCTCGGCCATGCTCCCATGGTGCGGTAATGGTCACGCTGTCGCCGGTGTCCAGGCGCAGCAGCGGGCGCGCATAGAGATTCAGGGGGGTCACCACCAGCCGCCCCGTCAGGCCTTGTGCCGGGGCAACCAGCCTGCCATCGGGCATCAGCAGTTCGAAGTAATTGGTCGCTGTGGCCAGGCGCATCTGCTGGTCAGCACCCACTGCAGCCAAGGTGCCAGTTTCGGTGCTGCCGTAGCTGGCGTCGAACACCTCGCACTGCCACCAGCGGGCCAGGCGCTCACGGAACGGCTGGGTGTTGACCTCGCCGAGCAGCATGATCGACCGCACCGATTGCGCGAACGTCTGCAGCAGCTCGCGCTGCTTCAAATAACGGGTGAGCTGCACCAGCACGCCCGGCGCTATGAACATCACGCTGGGTTGATAGGTCGCAAAGGTGGCGCACACCCGCTCCCAGTCGGTGATACCCGTGGTGAACGGGTACAGCCGCACATGGGATACGTCCAGGTACTCGCAGACGTTGGCGATCAAGTCGCCCACCGGCACGATGTCCGACGGCATCAGGTTGGCCACCCGTGCACCGGGGCGCAGCACCGAGCGCCAGTGGCTGGCGACGCTGACGGCATTCCAGATGATGTCCTCTTTGAGCCGTGGGGTCGGCGTGGGTTCGCCGGTAGTGCCGGTGGTGGCGTAATACTTGGCGGCTTCGCCAAGTTGCACCGTGCAGAAGTTCAAGGGCTGCGCCTTGAGCAACGCTTTGGCAGTTAGCGGCAATTGCTGGAACGCCGTGAAACTGTAGCCGCCGATACCGGCGTAGTGGGCACTTTGTTGAGCGCGTGCCCAGGCTGCCTGCAACTTGCGCTGATAAAACGCGGTGTCGGGAATATGCCCGACCTGCTGCTGAAGCTCGCTCTGCGCGGCCTTCAGCACGCCGTAATCCTGGTCGTTGTGAACCAACATCGACTCGCCCTCTGGAAAAAGTGGCGCTGAGAATTGGCGAGCCGTGGGTTCAAGTAAAATACTAATTTGCGTGTGGCGGTGAGAGTTACAAAGTATTATTCAGCACTTTTCAGTCGTTTATTCTGAAGTATAAGTAGGAAAACACTACTAATACTTGCCGATTCACTCCCTGTTTACGGTCAGATATCAGACAAAGATATTTTTTGTATTTCCAAAGGGGTGTCCACCCTGCGCACTATCGCCGCCACCTGCCCCCTGGCAGATCGAGCGATGACACTCTCAGGAGAGACACCCCATGCTGACCCCTACTGCCGCTGCGCCTGACGCCCAGGCACCCTGGGCGCTTGACTCATGGCGCAGTTGCCCTGCCCGCCAGCAGCCAGCCTACGACGACCCGCAGGCCTTGCACCGGGCACTCGAGACATTGGGCCAGCGCCCGCCCTTGGTCGGGGCCGAACGCATCCTGCAACTCAAGGGCTTGCTGGCCGAAGCCCAGCAGGGGCGACGCTTCGTGCTGCAGCTCGGCGACTGCGCCGAACGCTTCGATCACAATGACCTGGCGAATACCACGCGCCAGGTCGCGCTGCTGCAACAGATGAGCCAGGTGCTGATGCACGGGCTGCAGTTGCCCGTGATCCAGGTGGGCCGCCTGGCCGGGCAATATGCCAAGCCACGTTCCGGTGATATGGAAGACCGTCACGGTGTCAGTCTCCCGGTGTATCGCGGTGATAGCGTCAACGGCCATGCTTTCGACGCCGCTGCGCGTCGAGCCGACCCCCAGCGCCTGCTGCAGTCGCATGGCCACTCGGCGCGCACGCTCGATCATCTGCACACCCTGCAAGAGGCCGGTATCGACAATCTGCTGCTCGACGAACGCTGGTCACTCGCCTGGCTCGAGCAGGCCCAGGATCAAGCACGCCTGCGCCCGTTCCTCTCGCAGGTGCACGGTACGCTGCGCTTCATGCGGACCTTGGCGGGCTCGCAACCTGGCGAGTTCCTGCATCGCGAGATGTACATCTCCCACGAAGCGCTGCTGTTGGAATACGAACAGGCCCTGACCCGGCAACACACCGATGGCCGCTGGTTCAACCTGGCAACGCACTGGCCGTGGGTCGGCTTGCGTACGGCCCAGCCCGAGGGCGCCCACGTCGAATACCTGCGCGGTGTAGCCAACCCGTTGGCGGTAAAAGTCGGCGTCGATACCGACCCCGCCCAACTGCGGCAGTTGCTCGCGCAACTCAACCCCGGCAACGAACCTGGGCGGCTGACCCTGATCCATCGCATGGGTGCCGCGAACCTGCAGGCGCATCTGGGCCGTTTGATCGACACGGTCAACGCCGCCGACGCCAAGGTGCTGTGGCTGTGCGACCCCATGCACGGCAACACCCGGAGCCTGCCCTGCGGCACCAAGACCCGCGCCTTCGACGACATCCTCGCGGAAATCGCCGCCGCCTTCACCGTGCACGCCCGCCACGGCTCCCGGCTAGGCGGCCTGCACCTGGAAGCCAGCGGCGATGACGTCAGTGAATGCCTGGGCGGCGCCGTGGGGCTGCAACCGGCCGACCTCGGCCGGCGCTACCTCAGCCAGGTCGACCCGCGGCTCAACCGTGACCAGGCGTTGGAACTGGCGGCACGCGTCAGCCTCGACGCACATGCCTGGCAGCAATGCCCTTGACGCCAACCCGCAACAGAAGCGCCGCAGCCATGCCAATCGTCATCTATGTGTTTTCCCTGTGTACCTTCACCTTCGGCTTGTCCGAATTCGTGGTGGCCGGGCTGGTTTCAGCCATGGCCGAAGACCTCGCCACCTCGGCCACCGCCGTTGGCTCGACGATTGCCGCCTATGCACTGGGCGCCGCCATCGGTGCGCCATTGCTGACGGCGCTGCTGCTCGGCTGGCGTGAGCGCACTGTCCTGCTGCTGACGCTGGCCGTGCTGGCGATCGGCAGCCTGGCGTTCGCCTGGGTCGGGCAGTTGCCACTGGCGAACCTGATCCGCTTCGTGATCGGCCTGGGCCATGGGGTATTCATGGCCGTGGCTGCCGATGTGGCGGTAAAACGCGTCGATTCATCACGCGCAGGCAGGGCGATGTCGTGGGTATGGCTGGGTTTGACGCTTGCGCTGGCGTTGGGTGTACCGCTGGGCACGTTGCTTGGCAGCCTGTGGTCATGGCGGGCGGTCTTCGTCGCGCTTGGCGTGATGAGCGGGGTCAGCCTGCTCGGGCTTTGGCGCCTGATGCCTCGGGAGGCTGCGCCGGCGCTACCCACTGGCGGCCGCCTGGCCACGCTGCTGTGCCGGCCACTGCTGGCAGCGGCGAGCATTGCCATGTTGGTCAGCGTGGCGACGTTTTCGTTCCTGACCTATGTGTCGCCGTTCCTGCTCCAGGTCACGCGGGGCGATGTCGGCTTGCTGAGCCTGGCGATGCTGATGTTCGGCGCCGCTACCCTGCTCGGCAATGTACTGGGCGGCCATGCGGCGGACCGGTTCGAAACCGACAGGTGCCTGCAGGTGGCCCTGGTGCTGCTTGCCGCGAACCTTGGGCTGCTGTACCTGGGGCGTGAGCAAGCCTGGGCGGTGGTACTGCTGGTGGGTGGGCTCGGGGCGGTGTTCTTCGCCATCGTCACCCTGTCGACCTTGCGCCTGCTTGGCATGGCCAGGCAACTGGCACCGCGGGCGACCGGGGTGGCGTCGGGCTTGAGTATCGCTGCTTTCAACCTGGGCACGGCGCTGGGAGGGGGGCTCGGAGGGTGGTTGATCGAGTGGGCCGGCCTGGGCTACTTGCCATTGGCCGGCGCGACGGCGGCACTGGTTGCGCTGTTATTGCTCAGCTACCAAGCCGCATCGGCGAAGGCCCTGCAAGTGCCTGTCAGGTCGTGAAACCAAGAGCGCTCACGGTCGTTTGGCGCAACACCAGAGCCGGGCAATATCACGGGCCCGCGCCTGCAGCAACGCCCCTGCGTCGGCGCACGCCTGCTCCAGGCTCATCGGCCCGCTGGCCAGGGCGAAGGCGGCATCGATACCGTGAGCATAGAGCTGCTGATAGCCCTCACCCAAGGTGCCTGCCAGCACCACTACCGGCACGCCATGACGCTTGGCAACCCGTGCCACGCCCAGGGGCGTCTTGCCACGCAGGGTCTGGGCATCGAAACGCCCTTCGCCGGTAATCACCAGGTCCGCGCCTTGCACCAATGCGTCCAGCCCGGCCAGTTCGGCCACCACTTCAACCCCAGGGCGGAATCGCGCGCCCGTGAAGGCCTTGGCGGCAAAGCCCATGCCGCCTGCCGCGCCGCAGCCAGGAAACGCGCGCACGTCCTCGTCCAGCAGCTGCGCGCAGTGATCGGCAAAATGGCCCAGTGCCTGATCCAGCGCCTGCACCTGCTCGGGGTTGGCACCCTTTTGCGGGCCAAAGATGGCCGAGGCGCCGTTGGGGCCGCACAGCGGGTTGTCGACGTCGGCGGCCACTTCGACTTGTACCTCGGCCAGCCGTGGGTCGAGGTCGCTGGCATCGATCCGCGCCAGGCGGGCCAGGGCCAGACCGCCCTCTTCCAATGGCTGGCCGTCGGCATCCAGCAAGCGCAGGCCCAGGGCCCGCAGCATGCCGCTGCCGCCATCGTTGGTGGCGCTGCCGCCAATCGCCAGGACGATGCGCTTGGCACCGGCTGCCAGGGCCGCAGCGATCAATTCGCCGGTGCCCCAGGTGCTGCTGCGGCAGGCATCGCGCTGGCCGCTCGGCACCAATTGAATGCCGCTGGCCTGGGCCATCTCGATGATCGCCGTGCGGCTCTCGGGCAGCCAGCCCCAGCCGGCTTCCACGCTTTGCCCCAGAGGGCCGCGCACGCTCTGGCGGCGCAATTGGCCGTGGCTGGCAGCGAGGATGGCCTCCATGGTGCCTTCACCGCCATCGGCCATCGGGCACTCGACCAGTTCAGCCGCCGGCAAAGCCTCGGCAAGGCCCGTGGCAATGGCGCGGGCGACACCGGCCGCGTCGAGGCTGTCCTTGAACGAGTCGGGGGCGATGACGATCTTCATGAAGCTTCTCCTGTGCAGATAGCGGCATGCTGACAGCTACCGGGTTTGGCGGCCTCGGTCGAATGCACAAAATGCCCAGCCGGTTGTTTGGGCAAATGCCATTGAGCGCGGCTCAATCCGCCGGTAGCAACTGCAGGCCCAGGTACAGGCTGAGCATGCCCTCCAGGCGCAGGGGGTCGACTTCGCCCAGCTCGGCGATGCGCTCCAGGCGATAGCGCAAGCTGTTGCGGTGGATGCCCAGGGCGTCGGCGCAGGCCTGGCTCTGGCCATCGTGCGCGCACCAGGCACGCAAGGTCGCGAGCAGCTGGCCGCTGGCGTCTTTGGCGCGGACCCGCTGTAAGGGCTCCAAGAGCTCATCCAGTGCATCTTCATTGCGATGGCGCCACAGCAACGCCGGCAGGCGGTAACGCGCGAGGCTCAACAGCTGTTGGTTGGGTAGCACTTCGCGGCCGTAGGCCAACAAGTCACGCACGCGTCGATAGCCACGGCGCAACTGCTCCAGGCTCTGCGCCGGGCTGCCCATGGCCATGCGCTGGACCTCCCAGCCACCGCGCAGCAGGCGCTCGATCAGCTTGTCTTCATCCAGCGCCGGCCCGACCGGGCGGCACCACAACAGCGAGTCCCGCGCCGGGCTGACGCACCAGCTATCGGGGTAGCGGTTCATCAACCAGGCCGCCAAGGTTTCGCTGGGCGGCCCGCCGCGCAATTCGAACAGGCAGGGCACGCGGGGCAACTGCGGCTTCAGGCCCAGTTGCTGAGCCTCGTCCATTAGCCGAGGCGAATCACCGGTGCCGCCCAACAACAGGGCCAGCAGGTCATCGCAGCGCTGGCGCCGCCATTGCTGCTCCACTTGCAGGTGACGCTGGGCAAGGAGCATTTCGGCTGTCATGCGCACCAGTTCGCCGAAGGTGCGCAGCTGCTGCGGGTCGCCGGTCAGGCCGAGCACGCCGATCAACCGGCCATCGAGCATCAACGGCAGGTTGACCCCAGGCTGCACGCCCTTCAGGCATTTGGCGGCGTCGGCATCCAGTTCGACGATACGGCCGTTGGCCAGAACCAATTGCGCGCCTTCGTGGCGGGTGTTGATGCGCTCCGGTTCGCCGCTGCCGAGGATCAGCCCCTGGCTGTCCATGACATTGACGTTGCACGGCAGAATGGCCATCGCCCGATTGACGATATCCTGCGCCAGGTCATGGTCCAGTTCGAACATTGCGCGATCCTATGGCGTGTTAGGTTTTGTACTGAGGCACAGCGGCCTGCACGATACGCTGTGCAAAAGCACAAAGACAGGCGCGTCGCACTCCCCGAGACTCGTCAGGGCGAGCGCCGGCACAGGCGACGCGGCGACAACCATAACAACAGAGATCACGATCATGGCACACAGCCCTGCCCCTGACCAAGGCACCGAGAACACCCGCAATGCGCTATACCGGCGCATTACCCTGCGCTTGATTCCGTTCATTTTCATCTGCTACCTGTTCAACTACCTGGACCGCGTCAACGTCGGCTTCGCCAAGCTGCAGATGCTCGATGCATTGAAGTTCAGCGAAACCGTGTACGGCCTTGGTGCCGGCATCTTCTTCATCGGCTACGTACTCTGCGGCCTGCCCAGCAACCTGGCGCTCAACCGCTTCGGCCCACGGCGCTGGATCGCGGCGATGATGATCGCCTGGGGCAGCTTGTCCACCTGCCTGCTGTTCGTCACCACCCCTACCGAGTTCTACACCTTGCGCCTGCTGACTGGCGCGGCCGAGGCCGGCTTCTTCCCGGGCGTGGTGCTGTACCTCTCGCGTTGGTTCCCGGCCGACCGCCGTGGCCGCATCATGGCCCTGTTCATGTCGGCGATCCCGGTGTCGGGCCTGCTGGGCGGGCCGTTCTCGGGCTGGATCCTCGAGCACTTCGCCGCCGGCCAACACGGCCTGGCCGGCTGGCAGTGGATGTTCCTGATCCAGGGCCTGCCGACCGTGGCCCTGGGCGTGCTGGCCATCCGCATGCTCAGTGACGGTTACCAGAAAGCCGCCTGGCTGAGCCCGGCCGAACGCCAACTGATTGCTGCCGACCTGCAGGCCGACGCCGCGAGCAAGCCGAACACCAGCGGCGACAGCGTGCTGGCCGTGCTCACCAACCCGCTGATCTGGACCTTCGGTTTCGTCTACTTCTGCATCCAGAGCGGCGTGTACGCGATCAACTTCTGGCTGCCGTCGATCATCAAGAACATGGGCTTCGACAACCCGCTGCTGATCGGCTGGCTGAGCGCCATTCCGTACCTGCTGGCCGGGGTATTCATGATCATCTGCGGCCGCTCGGCCGACCTGCGCAACGAGCGCCGCTGGCACCTTGTGGTACCGATGCTGATGGGCGCACTGGGCCTGTTGATCGCAGTCAACTTCGCCGGCAACCCAACCATCGCCATCCTCGGCCTGTCGATCGCCACCATGGGCGCCCTGACCGGCCTGCCGATGTTCTGGCCGATGCCGACCGCGCTGCTGAGCGCCAGTGCCGCAGTGGCGGGCCTGGCGATCATCAACTCGGTGGGCCAGATGGCGGGCTTCCTCAGCCCGTACCTGGTGGGGTTCATCAAGGACCAGACGGGCTCGACCGATGCTGCGCTGTATTCGCTGGCAGCGTTGATCGTGCTGGGCAGCCTGGTGGCCCTGCGGGTTTCCCGCGCCGGGGTGTTGAAGGCCGCTCGGGCCAATTGAGGCGACAAGGGGCCGCGCTGCGGCCCATTCGCCGGCAAGCCGGCTCCCACAGGTACTCCACCGCCCTTGAAAGCAGTGATTTGGCGGCGATAGGCACCCCGCCGATCGTCAGATCAACGCATCTCCCCCACCACCGCGGCGTCAAATGTTTCCAAAGCCCCTTTGGAGAACCTTCATGACCCAGCACGCCGTGGCCCGCCTCGAACAGCTCGACCCCAAACGCCCCCTGCGCGTGCAGGCTGGCAGCGAAGAAGTGATCCTGGTTCGTCAGGGCGAGCAGGTCCATGCCTACCAGGCCGATTGCCCGCACGCCGGTGCTCCGCTGGAGGAAGGCGTAGTCTGCAACGGGCTGCTGGTGTGCCCTTGGCACAAGGCCGCGTTTGCCGTCGACGAAGGCGCCGTTTGCGAGCCCCCGGCGCTGGCTGACCTGCGCCGCTACAAGGCGTGGGTCAAGGATGGCGAAATCTGGGTCGATGACCAGCCGTTGCCGCGCGTCGGTGCGCCCCGCCACAGCGATGCCCGCTGCTTCGTCGTGATCGGTGCCGGCGCCGCCGGCTCGGCGGCGGTTGCCACGCTGCTGGCCAACGGCTTTGCCGGCAAGCTGATCTGGCTCGACAAGGAACGCCAACCGGCCTACGACCGAACCGCGCTGAGTAAATTCGTGCTTGCCGGGGAAATGCCCGCCGACGAGGTGCCCGCGTTGCTGGAGTCTGACCAGCTACGCCAGGGCCAGCTGGAACGGCGCCTGGGCAAGGTGCGCACGCTGGATGCTGGCAAGCGCCAGATCACCCTGGCCGACGGCCAGCGCATCGACTATGACGCCGCCCTGCTGGCCACCGGCGGCAAACCACAGCGCCCCGCCGTACCCGGTACCGACCTGCCAGGGGTCATGACGCTGCGCACGCGCGAAGACGCCGCACGCCTGCTCGATGCCGCCGAACCGGGCCAGCCGGTGGTGATCGTCGGCGACGGTTTCATCGGCCTGGAGGCTGCCTCGGCCCTGCGCAAGTACGGCGCACAGGTGCATGTGGTGAGCCGTCACCAGGTGCCGCTGGCCAAGCAGCTTGGTGAGCGCATCGGCAGCTGCATCCGTGAACTGCACACGCGCAAGGGCGTGGTGTTCCATGGCCCGACCGAGGTCACGCGTTTCAGCGGCTCGGGGAAGGTAGACGCCGTGGAGCTGGCCAATGGCGAAACGCTGCGCACTTCGCTGGTGCTGCTCGGCACCGGGGTCAAACCCGCCACCGCTTTCGTGCAAGGCGTGCCGTTGCACGCCGATGGCGCCTTGCTGGTGGACGCTGAACTGCGCGCCGCCGACGGTTTGTGGGCCGCGGGCGATATTGCCCGCTTCCCCCTCGCTGGCCACCCGGTGCGCATCGAACACTGGCGCCTGGCACAACAACACGGGGTGATCGCCGCCGCCAACATGCTTGGCCAGCAGCGCCGCTACGACGATGTGCCGTTCTTCTGGACCTACCAGCATGGGCGCACCTACGAAGTGCTGGGGCATGCGCAGCACTGGGACGACATCGTGTATGTCGGGCAGCCGGAGCAAGGCGACTTCATTGCCTTGCAGTGTGTGGGTGAGCAGGTCGTGGCAGTCATCGCCAAAGGCTACTCGGACGCCATGGCGCTGTTGTCACAACGGATGAAGCGGCCGCTGAGCCGGGAGCAGGCCCTGGAACTGATCGGTTGAAGCGGTGGGGCGGCGCTTTCAAAGGGGCGTGCTTGTGTGTAAAACAGACGCTTCCCCTCCGTGCACAGGATGCTTCGACATGATCTACCGCCCCCTCGGCCACAGCGGCCTGCAAGTCTCCGCGCTCACCCTGGGCAGCATGATGTTCGGCGAGCAGACCAGCACCGAAGATGCGTTGCGGATCATCGACAAGGCCTGGGACCAGGGCATCAACTTCATCGACACCGCCGATGTGTACAACGCCGGCCGTTCCGAGGAGATCGTCGGCGAGGCCGTGGCACGTCATCGTCAGGACTGGGTGGTTGCGTCCAAGGTCGGCATGGGCCCCACCGATGGTTTGCCCAACCGCAGCGGCCTGTCGCGCAAGCATATCTTCAACGGGATCGACGCCACGCTGACGCGCATGCACCTGGACTACCTGGACATCTATTACCTGCACCGTGAGGACCACAAGGTGCCGTTGGAAGAAACCGTGCGCGCCATCGGCGACCTCCTGCAGCAAGGCAAGATCCGCTACTGGGGCGTGTCCAACTACCGCGGCTGGCGCATCGCCGAGATCTGCAACGTCGCCGAGCGCCTGGGCGTGGCCAAGCCGGTGGTGAGCCAACCGCTGTACAACATCGTCAACCGCCAGGCCGAACCCGAACAGCTGACCGCCGCCGCCTACCATGGCTTGGGCGTGGTGCCTTTCAGCCCGCTGGCCCGTGGCGTGCTCAGCGGCAAGTACGCGCCGGGCGCCGCCCCCGAAGCCGGTAGCCGTGCCGCCCGCCAGGATAAACGCATCATGGAAGTGGAGTGGCGCCAGGAGTCACTGGCCATCGCCCGCGAGATCCAGGCCTATGTACAGGCCAAGGGCGTGGGCATGGTCGAGTTCGCGATCGCCTGGGTGCTCAACAGCCAGCTGGTCAGCTCGGCGATTGTCGGGCCACGGACCGAGGCGCAGTGGGACACTTACGGTGGTGCCCTGGGGGTGAAGATCACAGCGGAGGATGAAGCCTTCATCGACTCGCTGGTGACGCCGGGGCATGCGTCGACGCCTGGGTTCAACGATGTGGCGCATTTTGTCAGTGGGCGACTGGCTCGGCGCTGAAGTCGAGGCCGCACGGCCAGGAGCCCAAGGCCCCTGGCCGAACCGCTCGGCGCAAGCGCTAGTTCAGGAGGGGTTCGTCTTCGATGACGAGATTGACGGCATACCACAGGCCATCCTCGCCCTGAAGCAGCTCATAGCTCACTTTCTGCCCTTCACGGATCACCTGCGAACCATCGCCTACCGCCCCTCTGAAAAAAACCACTTGCCCTTCCGGGGGGTGACTTCGCCAGGATTGACCTGTGCAAGCGAAGCACCGGGTTGATGCCGAGCGCGTCTGGACATGAAAAGACTCCCGTCGAATTTCATTGTTCAAGCAAGTTTGAACCCCAGCAGGCCATTAGTTTACGGGTTCGACTTCTTCGGCCTGCATGCCCTTTTGCCCTTTAACGACCTTGAACTTCACCATTTGCCCTTCCTTCAGGGACTTGAAACCGTCCCCTTTGATGGACTTGAAATGCACAAACAAGTCAGGCCCTGACTCAGGCGTTATGAAACCGTAGCCTTTTTCGTCATTGAACCATTTGACCGTCCCGGTTTGTATCTCACTATTCGGCATTCTCTTCACCCTTGGTATCTGCAGCACGCTGTAATCGGTTCGACAGGCCAGCTTCGAGGCTACGGGCTGTCATTGCTGATCTTGCGGTCAGTAGGCAGACATGACTACTGGCAGTTTTACTAGGTAGTCACATCAGCACTTTGATCACCAGCAGGTGCACCGGGTAGAACAGATAGCCCCAACGCCGCACCGCCGGCACGCGCCAATGCTCGATGCGCAGCATCAGACAGCCGAAGGGGATGGCCAGCAGCGCAGCAGCCATGGTCAGCAACGTGATGGGCGCCGACAGGTGCCCGCGCAACCAGCTATTGGTCAGGTTGCCCGCCACGGCCAGCAGGCAGGGTAACAACCAGCTCAGCCCGCCGAAACGACGCGCCATCAGCCAAGCCGCTGGCAGCAATACACCCGGCAGGCCGTACATCAAATGCCGGCCGAACAACGCCCCTGCCAACATGGCGACAAGCCCGGCCAGGCGAGCCCACACCAGGGCATGCTGCACGCCCCAAGCCACCAGCAAACCCAGGGCAAGCGTAGGTATCACGCTGAATGTCTGGGTATCGGCATCCAGCCAGCGATACGGCCCTTCGGATAACACGGCGAAGGCGATCATCCAGCCGAGATAGCGCGACGGGATGCGTTGCTCGCGTGCCACGTTGACGGCGATGGCCAGGCAAAACAACGGAAACGCCAGCCGACCGACTATGAACAGGCCGTCGGCAGCCGGCCACAGGAAGCGCAGATGGTCGGCGACCATCGTCAGCATCGCTGTCCACTTCACCAGGTCCAGCCCTGCCGAGCGCATCTGTCAGCGACCAGGCTCGGGGGCCAGGCCCAGATACCGAGTGGTCCAGACCGCCAGCGGTAGCGGCGGTTGCTGGTCGAGGATGCGCCGCCAGATCAACGCCAGGTCATGGCTGTCGAACATCGATCCGGCACCCGCCCCTACCCAGCGGCTCGGCGTAACGGCCACCCAGTGCCCCTGGCTGTCGCGGTGGGCCATGTTGAAGCGGAAGGTGTAGTTGCCGGGGATGCCCATGCGCAAGTCGGTGACCACCAGTGCGTCGCCGATCCGGTCATAGCGCAGCCAGTCATCGGTGAACCAGCGCAGGCGCTGCAGCAAGGGGGCCGCCTTGATGCCTTCGGCGACGTCGAGGTTCAGCGGCAGGCGCTGCATTTCCGGCGGTTCCCGGTCGAACATGCTGCTGATGCCTTCGTAGTAGTCGCCATCCGGGGTCTTGGCCAGCACCCGCCAGACCAGGCTGTTGAAGGCCATCGGCACGGCACGCAGGTGGGTTACCGCAACCCCTTGCTGGTCGAGGGCAGCCTGGAAACGCTGCTCGGCTGCCATGCGCCCGGCCAGGCCGAAGCCCAGGTAGGCAGTGCTGAACAGCAGCGCCAGGCTGATGAAACGCAGCGCCTTGGCGTTCACCCCCTTGAGCGCGGTGTAGAGCACGGCAGCCAGTAGCGGCACGGTGTAGAGCGGGTCGATGATGAACACCGCCGCCCAGCTGAGCGGCGTGGACTGCAGCGGCCAGAACAGTTGGGTGCCGTACACCGTGAATGCATCCAGGATCGGGTGTGTCACCAGCACCAGCCAGAAGGCCAGGAACAGGCGTGGCAGCGTGTAGCCCTTGTGTGGCCAGCGCGTTCGGCCGAGCCAGTTGACGAGCCCGGCCAGCAGCAAGGCCAGGCCGGTCAGCACGAAGATCGAGTGGGAGAAGCCGCGGTGGTAGGTCATCTGCGACACCGGGTCGGCATAGCGGATAACCACGTCGAGGTCTGGCACGGTGGCCAGGGCGGCGCCGTAGAGGAGCGCGCGACGGCCCTGGATACGGCCGAGTACCGCGCCCTGGAGCGCGGCGCCCAGCACGGCTTGGGTGATAGAGTCCAAGAGCAGGTTTCCTGAAGGGGCGATGTAGGAAACCTAACCCTGGGAGGTCGGATGGTGCAAATGCAGGTGTGTGACAACAGATAGCAAGTTCACCTGATGGCCCTATCGCCGGCAAGCCGGTTCCCACAGATGTGATCCTCCTGTGGGAGCCGGCTTGCCGGCGATAGGGCCGCTAAGACTTCAGAACAACTGCCAGGTGTACACCAGGATCAACCGGTTCTCATCGATATCACTGCGGTAGTTGGACCGCGCCATGGCATTGCGCACGCGAATGCCCAACCCCTTTAGCACCCCGCTCTGCACCGCATAGCCCAGGTCGATGTCACGCTCGCGGTCCTTGCCTTCGAATCCTTGCCCGGTATCCACGTTGTTACCGGTGATGTAGCGCACCGTTGCCGTCAGCCCCGGCACGCCCATGGCCGCAAAGTTGTAGTCGTAGCGCAACTGGTACGAACGCTCATCGGTGTAGGCGAACTCATAGGTCGGCACCTCGTTGCCCAACGGCGAAATATTGGCGAATACCCGTGGGAACGGGCTGTCGCCATAGATGCCCTGGTACCCCACGTGGAAGCTGTGGCCACCGTGCTTGGCCGTCAGCAGCGAGAAGAACGCCTGGTTGTCGATATTGCCCAGCAACGCATCGCCGTCTTCGCGTGCCGTGAAGTAACCAAGGTTGGCACTGAGCACCCAATCCCCCAATGGCTTGTTGTGCTTGAAACCGACAAAGCTTTGCTCGTAGATGTCCTCCAGTTGCCCGTACCACAGGCTGAGAGTGCTCTGGTTGGCATTGAACGCGTAGTCGCCCCCCACATAGTTGAAGCCATCGCTTTCGGCCTGGCGCTGCGGCACATGGCCGAGCATGGCGTTCATCTTGCCATCGCCCCCTTCGTTGCGCAGGTGCGTGGAGTTCAGGTGCCCGGCTTGCAACGTCAGGCCGTCCAGCTCCGACGAACTCAGGCTGACGCCCTGATAGGTCGGCGGCAGTAGGCGGATATCGCTGAAGGTCAGTACCGGCAGGTTGGGTTGCAGTTCACCGATGCGCAACTCGGTCTTCGACAACCTGCCCTTGAAGGTCGGTGCCAGGCGGCTGTAATCGTCCGCGGCGCGGCCATCGCCGTGCACCGGTAGCAGGCCGGTGTTGACGCGGTCCGGGCTGCTGTCGAGCCTGATGCCGAGCAGGCCCAGGGCGTCGACGCCGAAGCCGACCGGGCCGGGCGTGTAGCCAGACTTGAAATCGAGGATGAAGCCCTGGGCCCACTCCTGGGCCTTGGACTGCCGATTGGCGCCGACGATGTCGGAGTAATCACGGCTGAAGTAGTAATTGCGGGCGCCGAGGCTGGCCTTGGCATCTTCGAAGAAGCCGCCTTCGGCAGCCAGCAGCGGTTGGCTGAGCAAGGTCAGCCCGATGGCAACGCAGGGGGTGTGGTTCATTCCGAAGCTCTCTTGATCTTGTTTTTATGGGTAAAGCGTTGGGAACACGGTTTTCAGGCGTTGCGGTTCAGGGCCTCCACGGCTTGCGGCCGGCGCAGGCTCAGCAGCGCGTGGGCCAGCAGGCCGAACAGCAGCCCCCAGAACGCGGCCGAAAGGCCCAGGAAGGACACCCCGGAAGCCGTGACCAGAAAGGTGAACAAGCCGGCATCGCGCTCGTTGGGCGCTGCCAGGCTGCGCACCAGCGCTTCGCTGATCGCCCCATACAGGGCCAGCCCGGCAAGTGTTGCGATCAGTGCGGCAGGGAAAGCCGCGAACAGCGACATCAGCGTCGCCCCGGCAATGCCCAACAGCAGGTACAGCACACTGCCCGCCACTGCCGCGACATAGCGTCGGCGGGGGTTTTCATGGGCCTCGTGGCCGGTACACAGGCTGGCGGTGACCGCTGCGAGGTTCAGCCCATGGCAACCGAACGGGGCCAGCAACGCACCGCCGATCGCGCTTGCGCTGATCAGCGGGCTGGCCGGCGTGCCGTAGCCGGCGTTACGCAGCACCGCCATCCCCGGCATGAACTGCCCGGTCAATGCCACCAGCACCATCGGCAACGCCAGGCTGAACACCGCTGCCAGACTGAATTGCGGCGTGATCCACTGGGGCGTGGCCAATGCCATGACCAGTGCCTCGCCGCGAAACGCGCCGCTGGCGACCGTCACCATGGCGCCGACACCCAGCACTGCCGCCACCGCGTAGCGCGGCTGCACCCTGCGCATCAGCACGTAGGTGACGAACATCGCCAGTACCAACATCGGTTGAACCGGCAACGCACGGAACACCTCCGTGCCGAAGCTGAACAGGATGCCGGCCTGCATGCCTGCGGCGATCGAACCGGGCAAGCGCGCGATGATGCGGTCGAAGGCGCCGCTGATGCCGATCAGCAGCAGGATCAGGTTGGCGATCAGGTACGCACCTACCGCCTGCTCAAGGCCAAGCTGGGGCAAGGCGCTGACCAGTAGCGCAGAGCCCGGGATCGACCAGGCGATCACCACCGGCACGCGGTAATGCAGGCTGAGCACAGCGCCCAGCACGGCACTGCCCATGGAGACCGCCCACACCCAGGAAGACAGCAGGCCATGGGAAAGGCCGGCGGCTTCGGCGGCGTGAAAGATGATCACCAGCGGGCCGGCGTAGGAAATCATCGTCGCGATGCAGCCGGCGAGGATGGCGGACAGGGAGCAGTCCTTGATCAAGGTTTTCATGAGGGCCTCTCGCGACTGGGGTGGATGGCAAGGGCTTTGCCCTTGATCGCCGGCAAGCCGGCTCCCACAGAGGACGGTGGTGAACCTGGGGGAGCCCGCTTGCCGGCGATAGGGCCCTCAGCCTTCCTGCAGCGCCCGAGGCCGCCCGCTGCGCTGCTCGTCAGCGCTCTGCAGCGCCTTCTGCAGCTGGAAGTCGAATTTCAGCTCGGCATACCGCCCCTCGCCGCCCTCACGGAACACCACCTCCCCCACCAACCCATCACGGGTCGCATAGGCAAAGTCATCCCACAGGTATTTGTCCCCCGACAGGTTGATCTGGGTGGTCAGGTGCCGGTGCCCCGGCGCCGAAATGAAGAAGTGCACGTGCGCCGGGCGCTGGCCGTGGCGGCCGAGCAGGTCGAGACATTCCTGGGTCGGCCCCTGCGGGTCGCAGCCATAGCCCGAGGGCACGATGGAACGTGCACGGTAGCGGCCTTCGGCGTCGGTGACGATGCGCCGACGCAGGTTGTACGCGGACTGGCTCTGGTCGAAGAACGAATAGGTGCCACGGGTGTTGGCATGCCACAGGTCGACGGTGGCACCGGCCAGGGGTTGGCCTTCGGGGTCGAGCACCTGGCCTTCGAGGAACATCACGGTGGCCACGCCCTCCTCGCTGCCATCGTCCATGCGTACTTCACCTTCGGCTATGGGTGCGCCGGCCACGTACAGCGGCCCTTCGATGGTGCGCGGAGTGCCGCCGCCAAGACCAGCTTCGGCGTCCTTGGCGTCCTGCAGCAGGTCGAGGAAGTGCTCGATGCCCAGGCCCGCCACCAGCAGCCCGGCCTCGCCCCGCCCACCCAGCCGGTTGAGGTAATCGACGGCATGCCAGAACTCGTCTTCGCTGACCTCCAGGTCTTCGATCAGGCGCGCGGTGTCCTGCAGCACGCGCTGGATGATGCGTTTCAGGCGCGGGTGGCCCTCGTCATTGCCAAAGCCTGCAGCTTGCTGGAAAAACGCTTGAATCTCGGCAGTGTGGGAAATCTTCACGGTCATGGTTGGGTACCTGTTGTTCTTGTGCGAAAGGGAATCAGCGGTCGTCAGCGTGGATCGACGAGGGATGGCGGCACAGGCCGTCGACCTCGATGTCCATGTACGGGAACAGCGGCAGCTGCATCAGCGTGTCGTGCAGCGCCTCGACGCTGGGCACGTCGAACACGCTGTAGTTGGCGTAATGCCCGGCGATGCGCCACAGGTGGCGCCAGGTGCCCTCGCGCTGCAGGCGCTGGGCCAGTTCCTTTTCGTCGGCCTTCAGTTGCGCGGCCTTGGCCGGGTCCATGTCGACCGGCAGTTTCACGGTCATCTTCACGTGGAACAGCATGGGTTCTCTCCTTTTCGGTTATCGGCGGGCGAAGCGCGCCAGGCGGGCTTCGTCCAGGCTCAGGCCAAGGCCCGGGGTGCGCGGCACGTGCAGTTGGAAGTCGTGGTACTGCGGCGGCTCGTTGACGATTTCCTCGGTCAGCAGCAGCGGGCCGAACAGCTCGGTGCCCCAGGTCAGCTGGCGCAGGGTGAGGAAGGCATGGGCCGAGGCCAGGGTGCCGACCGAGCCTTCGAGCATGGTCCCGCCGTACAGGGCGATGCCGGCCGCCTCGGCGATCTGCGCGGTGCGCAGCACGGCGCGCGGGCCGCCGTTCTTGGCGATCTTCAGGGCGAAGATGCTGGCGGCGCCGTCGGCGGCCAGGCTGAAGGCGTCCTCGACGCTCTCGATGGATTCGTCGGCCATGATCGGCGCCGGGCTGCGCTGGTTCAGGCGCACCTGCCCGCCGCGGTTGATGCGCGCGATCGGCTGCTCGATCAGGTCGATGCCGTTATCGCCCAGCACCTGGCAGGCGCGGATGGCCTGGGATTCGTCCCAGTACTGGTTGACGTCGACGCGCACGCTGGCGCGCTCGCCCAGCTCGCGCTTGATCGCCACCACGTGCTTGAGGTCCTGGTCCAGCGGATTGGCGCCGATCTTCAGCTTGAACACCCGGTGGCGGCGTATTTCCAGCATGTGCTCGGCCTCGGCGATGTCGCGGGCGGTGTCACCGCTGGCCAGGGTCCAGGCCACTTCCAGGCTGTCGCGCACACGCCCGCCGAGCAGTTCGCTGACCGGCAGGCCCAGGCGCTTGCCCTGGGCGTCGAGCAGCGCGCTCTCAATGCCGGACTTGGCGAAGGTGTTGCCCTTGGCCAGCTTGTCGAGCTTGAGCATGGCGGCATTGATGTTGTCGGCGGGCAGGCCGATCAGTGCCGGCGCCAGGTGCGCGTCGATGTTGGCCTTGATGCCCTCGGGGCTCTCGTAGCCGTAGGCCAGGCCGCCGATGGTGGTGGCCTCGCCGAGGCCTTCCACGCCGTCGCTGCATTTCAGGCGCAGGATCACCAGGGTCTGCTGCTGCATCGTGTGCATGGCCAGCTTGTGCGGGCGGATGGTCGGCAGGTCGACGATGATTGCGTCGATACGCTCGATGGTCGGGCTTGTCATGCAAAAGCTCCAGTTCAGTCAGTAGAAGGGTCAGGCCGTCGCCGCCTGGGCCTGGCGCCGGCCGCTGGCCAGGTGCACGGCCATGGCCAGCGCGGCGACGGCACCGGGGATGGCGAAGGCGATGAAATTGAGTTGCAGCGGCAAGTTGATGCCCATCAGCGCCCCGCCGAGCAGCGGGCCGACGATGGCGCCGTTGCGGCCGATGCCCGAGGCCCAGCCCAGGCCGGTGGAGCGCACCGACAGGCCATAGAGCTGGGCGGCGCCGGCATACAACAGGATTTGCGTGCCGATGGTGGTGGCGCCGGCAATGAAGATCAGCAGGTACAGCACCGGCATCGGGCTGTTGACGCCCAGCAGGCTGATCGACAGGGACGCTGCCAGAAAGAACGCGACCTTGACCTTGACCAGGTTGTAGCGGTCGCCCAGCCAGCCGCCGAGGATCGCTCCGGCCATGCCGCCAAAGTTCAGCGCAAGCAGGAACGACAGGCTCGAACCCAGGCTGTAGCCGGCGTTGGCCATGAGTTTCGGCAGCCAGGAGCTGAGCGCGTAGACCATCAGCAGGCAGCAGAAGAACGCCAGCCACAGGGCCAGGGTGCGGGTGGCTAGGCCGTTGCGGAACAGGTCGAGGACCGAGCCGCCTTTGCCTTTGGGGGCGCTTGCCTGCAACTGATCGCCTGGCTGCACGTCGCAGTTCGGGTCCAGGCGCTTGAGCAGCGTGCGCGCTTCTTCGGTACGGCCCTGGCGCACCAGGAAGCCGATCGACTCGGGCAGGTAGTAGAGAATCACCGGCAGCAGTAGCAGCGGCACGGCGGCGGCGAAGAACATCGATTCCCAGCCGAAACGCGGCAGCATGAAGATGCCGACACCTGCCGAGAGCATGCCGCCCAGCGAGTAGCCGCTGAACATGATCGCCACCAGCGTGCTGCGCAGGCGTTTGGGCGCGTATTCGTTCATCAGTGCCACGGCGTTGGGCATCAGCCCGCCGCAGCCCAGCCCTGCGATGAAGCGGTAGATGCCGAACTCGCTCGGGCTGCTGGCAAAGCCATTGAGAATGGTGGCGCCAGAGAACAAGGCGAAACAGATGGCGATGCCTTTCTTGCGCCCGATGCGGTCGGCCAGGCTGCCGAACGCCAGCGCGCCGAACATCATGCCGAACAGCGCGTAGCTGCCCAAGGCACCGGCCTGCAAGGGGGTCAGGCCCCACTCTTTCATGATCACCGGCAGGACCACGCCGTAGATGAACAGGTCATAGCCGTCGAAGATCAGCAGCAGGCCGCACCAGGCCATGACCATCCAGTGGAAGGGGCTGAAGCGGGCATTGTCGATGATCGGGTGCACGTCGAGTGTTCGCATGGCATCTGTCTCTCTTGTTGTTTTTGTGGAGAAAAAGCGTGCTGGTGGGCCTTAACCGAGGTCGCCGCCCCCTACCGGCAGCGTCACGCCGGTGATGTAGGAGGCTTCGTCGGAGGCGAGGAAGAGAATGGCGCCGACCTGTTCGTCGATGCTGCCGTAGCGGTGCATCAGGCTGCTGCTCAGGGTTTGGTCGACGATTTGCTGGTACCAGGCCTTGTCCTGCTCGCTTTGCTCGGCAGCGTTGCGCGGCACGCGCCGCGGCGGTGCTTCGGTGCCACCGGGGGCGGTGGCGTTGACGCGAATGCCACGGTCAGCGGTTTCGAAGGCCAGGCAGGCGGTGAGCGCATTGACCCCGCCCTTGGCCGCGCCGTATGGCACGCGGTTAACCCCACGGGTGGCGATGGACGAGACATTGACGATGGCGCCGCTGCCGCGTTCGAGCATGTACGGCAGCGCCGCATGGCAGCACCACAGGGTGGGGAACAGCGAGCGGCGGACTTCGGCCTCGATCTGCTCCACTTCGTAGTGTTCGAACGGCTTGGCCCAGATGGTGCCGCCGACGTTGTTGACCAGGATGTCGAGGCGGCCGAAGGTTTCAACGGCCGTTGCCATGACCCGGGCGCAATCGGTGTGCTGTTCGAGGTCGGCGGTGAGGGTCAGCATGCCCTCGCCTGCCAGTTCGTGGACCAGCTCGGAACGGTCCACTGCCACCACCTGCGCGCCTTCGGCCTTGAGCCGCCAGCAGACGCCACGGCCTATGCCTTGGGCGGCGCCGGTGACCAGGGCGACCTTGCCTTGGAATCTGTTGTTCATCTGTTGCTTCCTTAGCCTGCTTTCAGGCTTCAACCTTTGGGTTGCCTGGACTGGGCTCATCGCCGGCAAGCCGGCTCCCACATTGAATCGATCGCTGTGCCTGTGGGAGCCGGCTTGCCGGCGATCGAGGGCGCAGCCCTCGCCTTCTCAGGCCGCTGCAGCAAACTTTTCGTAGTAGAAGTTCGCCGGGGTGATTCCCTGCTCGCGGATGTACTGGCTGACCGCCTCGACCATCGGCGGTGGCCCGCACAGGTAGACGTCCACGTCGCCGTCATTGAGGTGGCGTGGCTCGATGTGCTGGGTCACGTAGCCCTTCTGCGGGTATTGGCTGTCGGGGTTGGCCACACAGGCGCTGTAGGTGAAGTTGGGGATGCGCGCCGCTAGGGCCTGCAGGCGGTCCAACTCGACCAGGTCGAAGTCGTTGGTGACCCCGTAGATCAAGTGCAGCGGGTGCTCGCTACCCTGCTCGGCAATCTTCTCCAGCATCGCCGTGAACGGCGCCAGGCCAGTGCCACCGGCCAGCAGCAGCAGCGGGCGTTGGATCGGGCGCAGGTAGAAACTGCCCAGGGGGCCGGCCAGGCTCATGCTGTCGCCGGCCTTGGCCAGGCTGGTGAGGAAGCTGCTCATCAGCCCGCCGGGCACGTTGCGAATGAGGAAGCTGACCTCGCCATCCTTCTGCAGCGAGCTGAAGGAGTAGGCCCGGCTCTGGTCGCTGCCTGGCACCTTGAGGTTGACGTACTGGCCTGGCAGGAACGCCAGGCGGCTCAGGGCCTCGCCCTTGATCGACAGGGCAATGGTGCTGGCCGACAGCTGGCGCACGTCGCTGATGGCCGCTTCGAAACTGGCCTGCTCGGTCTTGCACAGCTGCGAGGACGCCGGAATGCGCACCACGCAGTCGCTTTCGGCGCGCATCTGGCAGGTCAGCACGTAGCCGTCGGCAATCTCGTCTTCGCTCAGGGCGTCTTCGATGAAGTTGTCGCCCAGGTCGTAACGCCCGGATTCGGCCTTGCACTTGCACGTGCCACAGGCGCCGTCGCGGCAGTCCAGGGGGATGTTGATGCCTTGCCGGTAGGCGGCGTCGGCCACGGTTTCATGGCCGCTGGCCTCGATGAAGCGGGTGACCCCGTCTTCGAAATTAAGCGCGATCTGGAAGCTCATGTTGCACCTCGCGGGCGAGGCTGGCCGCGGCGTGCCAAAGGGCACGCCGGGCAGCTCGCATTGCCTCGATTCAGATGTGGTAGATGTCGATGACCTGACGCACGTAGTCGTTCTTGAGCACCACCTTCTTGGCCGTGATCAGCGGCTGCTCGCCGCGCAGGTCGAGGGCGTAGTAGCTGGTGCCGAAGTAGCTGTCGGTGGTCTTGTAGCGAAAACTCAAGGTGTGCCAGTTGAAACGCACCTGGCAGCTGCCTTCGCCGTGTTCGACGATCTCGATGTTGCTGATGTTGTGCGAGGTGCGGGTGTCCGGCACCGTGGCGCTGGAGCGCTCGGTCTTGATGCGGAACACACGGTCCTCCAGACCACCCCGGTTGCCGTACCAGATCAGCGAGATCTCGCTTTGCGGATCAACGGTGAGGCGGTCGTCGTCATCCCAGGCCGGCATCCAGAACGTGGCGTCGCTGGCGTACAACTCCAGCCACTGGTCCCACTGGGCATCGTCCAGGTAGCGCGCTTCGCGGTAGAGGAAGTCGCGCACGGTGTCATGCAGGCTCATTGCACGGCCTCCACGGGGATCAGCCGCTGTTCGTCCTTGAGCGCCTGAATCATGGTGTCCTGCCAGTATTTGTGCTGCAGCACGAACAGGCCCTCGTCCTCGGTGCGCACGCCTGACAAGAGCGGCTTGAGCTCGATCTCCTGCGCGGCTTCATCGGCGCCTTCGACCCAGTGCGCGGCGCCGCGCGACATGTCGTTCCAACCGGTGCCGCCGCCGTAGCCGGTCTGGCAGGAGCGAAACTCTTCCAGGTCATCCGGGGTGGCCATGCCACTGACGTTGAAGAAGTCTTCGTACTGGCGGATACGCTTGGCGCGGGCATCGGCGCTCTCGCCCTTGGGCGCGATGCAGTAGATGGTGATCTCGGTCTTGTTCACCGAAATCGGCCGGGCGATGCGGATCTGCGAGCTGAACTGGTCCATCAGGTAGACGTTCGGGTACAGGCACAGGTTGCGCGAGTTCTCGATCATCCAGTCGGCCCGCGCCTGGCCGAAGTCGGCGGCGAGCTGATCGCGGCGCTCGTACGCAGGGCGATCTTCCGGGTTGGCCCAGCGGGTCCAGAGCAGCAGGTGGCCGTGGTCGAAGGAGTAGAAACCACCGCCCTGCTTGGCCCAGGCACCGGCGCTCATGGTCTTGATCTCGTCACCCGCTTCGCGCTGCTTGCGCTGGTTCTGGGTGGCGGCGTAGTTCCAGTGCACGGAGCTGACGTGGTAGCCGTCGGCGCCGTTTTCGGCAGTGAGCTTCCAGTTGCCTTCGTAGATGTACGAACTGGCGCCGCGCAGCACTTCCAGGCCTTCGGGCGACTGGTCGACGATCATGTCGATGATCTTCGCCGACTCGCCCAGGTGCTCGACCAAGGGTTTGACGTCGGCCTTGAGGCTGCCGAACAGGAAGCCGCGGTACGACTCGAAACGGGCGACCTTGGTCAGGTCATGGGAGCCGTCGCAGTTGAAGCTTTGCGGGTAGCCGGCGTTGCTCGGGTCCTTGACCTTGAGCAGCTTGCCGCTGTTGTTGAAGGTCCAGCCGTGGAACGGGCAGGTATAGCTGGAGCGGTTGCCGCGCTTGTGGCGGCAGAGCATGGCGCCGCGGTGGCTGCAGGCGTTGAGGAAGGCATTGAGTTCACCGTCCTTGTTGCGCGCGATAAAGATCGGCTGGCGCCCCATGGTCAGGGTGAGGAAATCGTTTTTCTCGGGGATCTGGCTTTCGTGGGCCAGGTAGATCCAGTTGCCCTCGAAGATGTGCGTCATCTCCAGGTCGAACAGGCGTGGGTCGGTGAACATCTCGCGCTTGCAGCGGTAGATGCCTTGTTCACGGTCGTCCTCGAGCATGGCATTGAGGTAGTCGAATCCCAGGGACATGGCCAGGGTCTCCATTGTTATTGTTCAGACCCGGTCAGGTTAGGGCGCACGAACGGGCGGCAATATCCGCTGGGTGCACAGTGCTATCCGTTTTTTGCAGGCCAAGGCACGAATGATCGACCCCATAGCAATTATCCATTGAACGTGGCGCGCTACCTGAAGTAAGCTCGGGCTCATTCACTGGAGAGCAACATGCCGAAACACACCTGCAACCACGCCAACCACACCGGTCGCACCCTGCGCCCTGTGCTGGCCGTTGCCGGCTGCAAGGCGGCTGCTGGTTTCTATTTTGGGTATTGGTTTAGCCACTAGGCGCCGATACCCACCCGGCGCCCACCTTCGAGGGGCCGCCGAACATGAGAATACTCAACCCCCGGTCGGCTCCCCGACCGGGGGTTTTGCTTTTCAGGCCTTTGACAATTACCGATTCACCTTGAGGACAGATTCATGAACTACGCCACTTATGACTACGCAAGCACCTATGCCTGGCGATTTAGCCAATCCCGTTCGGGCCAGCCTGCCGCCTCCGATCGGTCCATCACGGGTGGCAACGCTGCAGACAATCAATCAACGAACAGTCGAACACCTCGATAGGGCCGACAACGCGGGCCAGAACCCGCCGTCCGCCCAGGGAACCTACGCCATGCACGCTTCGAACCTCGCTCTGCCCCTGACCCAACCGCAAGCTGCCAACACCACCGTCAGCCAGCGCCTGCCCAGCCCGCACCTGCTCAAGCAGCAGATGCCGCTGCCTACCGAACTCGCCCAGCAAGTCCACAGCCACCGCCAGGCCATCCGCGCCATCCTCGAAGGCCGCGACCCGCGCCTGTTGGTGATTGTCGGCCCGTGCTCGATCCACGACCCACGTTCGGCCCTGGAATACGCCGACCGCTTGGCCGCCCTCAGCCGCGAAGTCGACGACAAGCTGCTGCTGGTGATGCGCGCCTACGTGGAAAAACCGCGTACCACGGTGGGCTGGAAAGGCCTGGCCTACGACCCGCACCTGGACGGCAGCGACGACATGCATGCCGGCATCGCCCTGTCCCGTGGCTTGATGCTGAACATGATCGAACGCGGCCTGCCGATTGCCACCGAGTTGCTGCAGCCGATGGCGGCCGGGTACTTCGATGACCTGCTGGGCTGGGCCGCGATTGGCGCGCGCACCACAGAATCGCAGATCCACCGGGAAATGGTCAGCGGCCTGCAATTGCCGGTCGGCTTCAAGAACGGCACAGACGGTGGCGTGGCCATCGCCTGCGATGCCATGCGCAGCGCCGCAGCCCCGCACCGCCACTTCGGCATGGATGCGCAGGGCTACCCGGCGATCATCGAGACCCTGGGTAACCCGGACACTCACCTGGTGCTGCGCGGTGGCCACAAAGGCCCGAACTACGATGCCACCAGCATTGCCCAGGCCCGTCAGGGGCTGGCCAAGGCGGGCCTGGAAGCGCGGATCATGGTCGACTGCAGCCACGCCAACAGTGGCAAGGACCCGGCGCGGCAACCTGCGGTGTTCGAGGACGTGCTGGCCCAGCGCCTGGGCGGCGACCGCTCGATTGTCGGAGTGATGCTCGAAGGGCACCTGTTCGATGGCTGCCAGGCACTGGGCAAGGGCCCACTGAAATACGGCGTGTCGATTACCGACGGTTGCCTGGGCTGGGCGGCGACCGAGACCCTGCTGCGCGATGCCGCAGCGCGGCTGTAGGAAACCCGCGGTAAGCCTGGCGAGACATTTCCCAAGCAAGTGCGCTAGGCTTGCCCTTTTCACCCCAAGGAGTAGTACCCCATGGCACGCGCCACTGCCCGCCACATCCTCGTCAGCTCTGAAGAGAAGTGCAACGAACTCAAGGCCCAGATCGAAGCCGGTGCCGACTTCGCTGAAATCGCCAAGGCCAACTCCACCTGCCCGTCCAGCCGTCAAGGCGGCGACCTGGGTACCTTCGGCCCAGGCCAGATGGTCAAGGAGTTCGACACCGTGGTCTTCAGCGCGCCGCTCAACACCGTGCAAGGCCCGGTGAAGACCCAGTTCGGCTACCACCTGCTGGAAGTGACCAGCCGTCAGGACTGATCGGCTGACATCGCCGATGGCCCCAGCGCCGGCAAACCGGCTCCCACAGAACCCGCGCGGCATTCAAGGCCTGCACCTGACCTGTGGGAGCCGGCTTGCCGGCGATAGGGCCAGCCGGTTTCCCCAGTGCCTGGCGTGGCTCGCACTGCTGTGTGCAAGCGTTGCCGCCGAGGCCGCCCCCAGTCACGCGCTCACCGTCTACGGCGAAGCCCCCCGCTACACCGAAAGCTTCCGCCACTTCGACTACGTCAACCCCGACGCCCCCAAGGGCGGGCTGCTGCGCCGCTCGGCCATCGAGATCGGCCAGTTCGACCATATTCTCCCCTATATCGACAAAGGCACCGGCGTCAGCGAGGTCGATGGCTGGCTGTATGCGCCCCTGGCCGTGCGCTCGTTCGATGAGCCCTACACTGTCTACGGCCTGATCGCCCAGCGCATGGAACGCGGCCCAGACGATGCGTGGCTACGTTTCGAGATCGACCCGCGGGCGACCTTCGCAGACGGCAAGCCGGTACGCGCCGAGGACGTGCGCTTCACCTTCGACAAGCTGATGGCCGAGGGCAGCCTCAAATACCGCACCCAATTCGCCGACGTTGCCGGGGTTACCGTGGAGGATGCACGCCATGTACGCTTCGACCTCAAGCAACCCCACGGCCGCACCCTGCCTCTAGACCTGGCGAGCCTGCCGGTGCTGCCCGAACACGACTGGGGCGACCGAGACTTCGCCAATGGCGCCGGCTTCACCAAGCCGGTCGGCAGCGGCCCGTACCGCATCGGGCGCATCGACAACGGCCGCAGCATCACCTTCGAGCGCGACCCGAACTGGTGGGCCAGGGAGCTGCCGGTCAGCCGTGGCCGCTTCAACTTCGCGCACATCCGCATCGAGTACTTCGGCGATACCGAAGTCGCCCGCCAGGTACTCAAGGGTGGCGGCTACGACTACAACCGCGAGTTCTCCGCCACTGCCTACACCCTCGGCTACAACGGCGCGCAACTGAACGACGGGCGCCTGCAGCGTGCCCACCTGGGCCCGGCCAAGCCACAGACCGCCCAGGGTTTCGTGTTCAACCTCGACCAACCCCAGTTCAAGGACCGCCGGGTGCGCCAGGCGCTGGCCATGCTCTGGGACTTCGAGTGGAGCAACCGGCAGATGATGCGCAACCTGTACATCCGCCAGCAGAGCGTGTTCTCCAACACCCCGCTGGCAGCCCGCGAGCTGCCGGATGCCGAAGAGCTGAAATTGCTCGAGCCGTTACGCGGCCAGGTGCCCGACGAGGTGTTCAGCCAGGTGTTCAGCGCCCCGGTCACCGACGGTTCAGGGCTCATCCGCCCGCAACAGCTGCAGGCTCTGGCGCTGTTGCAGCAGGCAGGCTGGCACCCGGACGGCGATCGCCTGGTGAATCCTCAGGGCCAACCACTGGCCTTCACCTTCCTCAATGGCCAGTCGGGCGTCGAACGCCTGCTGCTGCCCTGGAAGCGCAACCTGGCACAGATCGGCATCACCCTGAACATCCGCAACGTCGACGCTGCCCAGTACATCAACCGGGTGATGGCCCGCGACTACGACATGATCGTCACCGGCTACCCGGTCACCCTGTCGCCAGGCGCCGAGATGTACAACTATTTCGGCTCCGCCGCGGCCCACGACCCGGGTTCGAACAACCTGATGGTGCTGCAGGACCCAGCCGTGGACCGCCTGGTCGATGGCCTGGTACGGGCCAGCAGCCAGGCCGACATGCTACGCCACGCCCATGCCCTGGACCGGGTGCTGCAATGGAACTACTACTGGGTGCCCAACTACTACCCGCCCGGCAGCTCGACCGTGTGGTGGAACCGCTTCGGCCTGCCCAAGGTTCAGCCCGCCTATGACGAAGGGCTGGACGGCTGGTGGGAAATCAGCCCGCACGCGCTGACCAACGCACAAATGGCCGAGCGCCAGAAGGCCAAGCCATGACCGCCTACATCCTGCGTCGCCTGCTGCTGATCATCCCCACCTTGCTGGCGATCCTGCTGGTCAATTTCGCCATCGTCCAGGCCGCGCCGGGCGGCCCGGTGGAACAGGCGGTGGCACGCCTGCAAGGCCTGGGCGGCAGTGCGCCAGGCGCCCGCGCGGAAGTGGTACATGGCGAGTCCCGCGCCACCCGCGGCCTGGACCCGAAACTGATCGACGAGATCAAGCGCCAGTATGGTTTCGACAAGTCTGCCAGCGAGCGTCTGTGGCTGATGCTCGGGCAGTATGCGCGGCTGGATTTCGGCCAGAGCTTCTTTCGCGGCGCCAAGGTCACCGACCTGATACTCGACAAGTTGCCTGTGACCCTGTCACTAGGCTTCTGGGCCACGCTGATCACGTACCTGGTGTCGATCCCGCTGGGCATCCGCAAGGCGGTGCGCCACGGCAGCCGTTTCGATGCCTGGAGCAGCGCACTGATCGTGATCGGCTATGCCCTGCCCTCGTTCCTGTTCGCCCTGCTGCTGATCGTGCTGTTCGCCGGCGGCACGTCGCTAAACTGGTTCCCGGTGCGCGGGCTGGTGTCCGAGGATTTTGACCAGTTGAGCCTGCTGGGCAAGCTTGCCGACTATTTCTGGCACCTGGTGCTGCCAGTCGGCGCGCTGGTGATTGGCGGTTTCGCCACCCTCACCCTGCTGACCAAGAACGCCTTTCTCGACGAGATTTCCCGCCAGTATGTGGTCACCGCCCGGGCCAAGGGCCTGAGCGAGCAGCGCGTGCTTTATGGGCATGTGCTGCGCAACGCCATGCTGCTGGTGCTGGCCGGGTTGCCGCAGGCGCTGATCACGGTGTTCTTCGCCGGCTCGCTGCTGATCGAGGTGATCTTCTCCCTCGATGGCCTGGGCCGCCTAAGCTATGAGGCGGCTGTGTCGCGTGACTACCCGGTGGTGTTCGGCACGCTGTTCATCTTCACCCTGGCAGGTTTGCTGTTCCGCCTGATCGGCGACCTGGCCTTCACCGTGCTCGATCCGCGCATCGACTTCGACGCGAGGGCCCACTGATGCTTTCGCCGGTTTCGCGTCGCCGCCTGCAACGCTTTCGCCGTAACGGCCGTGGCTGGGTATCGCTGTGGCTGTTCGCCGGTTTGCTGCTGCTGAGCCTGGGCGCCGAGCTGGTCGCCAACGACAAACCCCTGTTGCTGGGGTTCAAGGGCGAGCTGTACGTCCCGGCGCTCAAACGCTACACCGAGCAGCAGTTCGGTGGCCAACTGCCCTTCCAGCCGGACTACCGCAGTGCTTATGTACGGCAGTTGATCGAAGGCCAGGGCGGCTGGATGTTTTTCGCCCCAATCCCCTTCAGCGCCGACACGCCCAACTACGACCTGCAAGTACCCACACCCAGCCCGCCAAGCGCCAGCAATTGGCTGGGCACCGACGACCAGGGCCGCGATGTACTGGCGCGGGTGCTGTATGGCACGCGGACCTCGCTGCTGTTCGCCTTTGCCCTGACCGTGGTCAGCGTGCTGATCGGCCTGGCCGCCGGCGCCTTGCAGGGCTATCACGGTGGCTGGGTCGACCTGATCGGTCAGCGTCTGCTGGAGGTGTGGTCGGGGTTGCCGGTGCTGTACCTGCTGATCATCCTCAGCGGCTTCGTTGAGCCGGACTTCTGGTGGCTGCTGGGCATCATGGCACTGTTCTCCTGGCTGACCCTGGTGGATGTGGTGCGCGCCGAATTCCTGCGGGGGCGCAACCTCGAATACGTCAAGGCCGCCCGAGCTCTGGGCCTGCCGGACAGCCAGGTAATGCTGCGGCATATCCTGCCCAATGCCATGAACGCCACCTTCACCTATGTACCGTTCATGCTCACCGGGGCCATCACCACCCTGACCGCCTTGGACTTTCTCGGCTTCGGCATGCCGGCCGGGAGTGCATCGCTGGGCGAGCTGGTGACCCAGGGTAAACAGCACCTGGAGGCCCCCTGGCTGGGCTTTACCGCGTTCTTTGCGCTGGCGGTGATCCTGTCACTGCTGGTGTTCATCGGCGACGCCCTGCGCGAGGCGTTCGACCCACGAAGCTAGTCCAAGGAGATGTTGGCATGACACTCGAAGGCAAGACTGCACTGGTAACCGGCTCCACCAGCGGTATCGGCCTGGGGATCGCCCAAGTGCTGGCACGCGCCGGCGCGAACATTCTGCTCAACGGTTTCGGCGACCCGTCAGCGGCCTTGGCCGAGGTAGCCAGCCATGGGGTGAAGGTGACGCACCACCCCGCCGACCTGTCCGACGTGGCGCAGATAGAAGCACTGTTCGCCCTGGCCGAACGCGAATTCGGCGGGGTCGATATCCTTGTCAACAACGCCGGCATCCAGCACGTGGCCCCGGTCGAGCAATTTCCGGTAGAAAGCTGGGACAAGATCATCGCCCTGAACCTGTCGGCCGTGTTCCATGGCACCCGCCTGGCCCTGCCCGGCATGCGTGCACGCAACTGGGGGCGCATCGTCAACATCGCCTCGGTGCACGGGCTGGTCGGCTCCACCGGCAAGGCGGCATACGTGGCCGCCAAGCACGGCGTGGTCGGCCTGACCAAGGTGGTGGGCCTGGAAACTGCCACCAGCAACGTCACCTGCAATGCCATCTGCCCCGGCTGGGTGCTGACCCCGCTGGTGCAGAAGCAGATCGACGATCGCGCCGCCAAGGGCATAGACCCCCATCAGGCACAAGCGGATCTGCTGGCCGAGAAACAGCCTTCATTGGCCTTCGTCACCCCCGAGCACTTGGGCGAGCTGGTACTATTCTTGTGCAGCGAGGCCGGTAGCCAGGTCCGCGGCGCCGCCTGGAACGTCGATGGTGGCTGGCTGGCCCAATGATGCGCAGCCAGGGCCTGGCAGCGGTCTTGCACCCGTTAATTGCAAGGAGGCCCTATGCGCCCAACCCACATGTCCGCGATGCTCGCCCTGGCCCTGGCTGCCACCGCCCCGGCGATGGCAGCCAGCCTGAAAGACGTCGCGCCGTACCCTGAAGCGGAAAAGGGCTTTACCCGGCAGGTGATCCACCTGCCGGCACAGGCTGATGAATCGGCCCACAAGCTTGAAATCCTGGCGGGCAAGACCCTGCAGGTCGACTGCAACCGCCAGCGCCTGGCCGGCAGCTTGGAAGAACGCACCCTGGAAGGCTGGGGCTACAGCTACTACCGCCTGGATAAGGTCGGCGGCCCGGCCAGCACCCTGATGGCCTGCCCGGATGGCAAGAAGACCGAGGCCTTCGTGCCGGTGGTCGGCGAAGGCTTCATGCTGCGTTACAACAGCAAACTGCCGGTGGTGGTCTATGTGCCGCAGGGCGTCGAGGTGCGCTACCGCGTGTGGTCGGCCTCAAATGACGTGCAGAAGGCCAAGGTAGAATGAGGCGCGCCGCCATTGTGCGATCAGGCATAATGGCGGCCTTTTTTTGCCCCGAAGCACAGGTGTCCCCATGAAAGCTCAAGCCCGCCACATCCTGGTCAAGACCGCTGACGAAGCCGAAAAGCTCAAGCAGCGCATCGCCAATGGCGAGGCCTTCGACGTGCTGGCCAAGAAGTTCTCCACTTGCCCTTCAGGCAAGCGTGGCGGCGACCTGGGCGAAGTGCGGCCCGGGCAGCTGGTAGGTGCCATCGACCAGGTAATCTTCAAGAAACCTTTGCGCGTGGTGCATGGGCCAATCAAATCCAAGTTCGGTTATCACCTGGTGCAGACCTTCTACCGCGACTGATTGGCAGCCCTAGCGACGTGCCGCCAGCAAACCGAGGCCTGCACAACCGAGCAGCGATGCACTCACGCGGTTGAATAGCCGGCGCGGCCCGGGCTGGCTGAACCAGCGCTGCAGGTAGGCGCCCAACCCGGCGTAGATGGCGATTGCCGCCCATTCCAGCAGCAAGAACAGCACGCCCAGCCAGAGGAACTGCTCGCTCACCGGCGTGGCGCTGCCGACCGAAACGAACTGCGGCAGGAATGCGGTGAAGATCAGGATCGCCTTCGGGTTGCCCGCTGCCACCCAAAATTCCTGGCGTGCCAGGCGCCAGGTACCCCGCGGATGGTCACTGGCGACCACCGCCTCGCCCACCGGTGCCCGCCACAGTTGCCAGGCGATATAGAACAGGTAGGCCGCACCCACAACCTTGATCACCAGGAACAGGTATTCGCTGGTGTGCAACACCACGGCCAGGCCCATGGCAGCCAGCGCGATCATCCCGCTGAAGGCGACGATACGCCCGCCACCGGCCACACAGGCCGTGCGCAGGCCGTACCGGCTGGCGTTATGCAGCGACAGCAGGTTGTTAGGCCCCGGCGCCATGTTCAGCGCGAAACAGGCAGGGATGAATAGCAGCAGGCTCGACAGGTCCATTGGATACTCCTGGTGATCAGAGCGGTATTCAGACGCCTGGCCGCGACAGGGTCAAGGTACAGCCAGCAGTGAAAACTGTACGGCCCCGCCCAGCCGACGCCCCCTTTTGCCCGGCGAGGCTCGGCGCTGTAAGCTGCCGGCTCGACCGAGGAGTTTGCCGTGCCCACTACGCGAACCTTGCTCTGGCGCGACCCGACGCTACCTTGGGTGGAAAGCCGCAGGGCCTGCCATAGCCGGGCCTGCTACAAGGCCCATAGCCACCCTACCTTCTCCATCGGCGCCGTGGACGCCGGCCGCAGCCATTTCACCGGCGCAGGTGACGGCCAGGTGCACCTGACACCAGGCTCTCTGGTGTTGGTACCGGCGCAACGGGTGCATGCGTGCAACCCCGAGCCCGGTCAGGCCTGGAGTTACCAGATGCTGCACGTGGAAGAGCGCTGGCTGGCGCAGGTGCGGCTGGAATCGGGGCTCGGCGGGGCCGAAGCCGGGGAACCGGCGCGCATCAGCCGCAGCCCGGCACTGTATCGCGCGTTCTGCGAATTGAACGCGCTGTTGTTTTCCGCCGCTGCCAGCACTGAAAAGGAAGCGGCACTGATCACCTTCATGGGTGACCATGATTTTTCCGGGCATCCGCCGTTGCCATCGGCCCCAGCACCCGCGCTGGCGGGCACGCTCTTGCGTGAGCTGATCGAACACATCGAAACGGCGAACCCTGCGCAGTTGAGCCTGCAGACATTGGCACAACACGCAGGCCTCGGCCGTTACCAACTGATTCGCGCCTTTCGTGTTGTCACGGGGCTGACACCCCATGCCTACCTGCTCAACGCCCGAGTCAATCGCGGGCGACAATGGCTAAGGGACGGGCAGCCGTTGGCCGAAGTGGCCTATCGCCTGGGCTTTGCCGACCAGAGCCACTTCCAGCGGGTGTTCAAGGCGCACGTAGGGGTTACCCCAGGCCAGTATCGTCAGGGCTCGGCTGCCTGGTAAGTCCTGCAATAATCTTCAATACCTGGATCCGGCTCGCCAGCACACTGCGGTTTTCCAATGAGAGAATTCCGTAGCCATGGAGCAGTTCCTGATCGTCGCCCTCGCCCACTTCCTTGCCCTGCTTTCGCCAGGCCCGGACTTTTTCCTGGTAGCCCGCACCTCGATCCATGCCGGTTGGCGCGTCGCCAGCGGCGTCTGCCTGGGCATCGCGCTGGCCAATGGGCTGTTCATCGCCGTGGCGTTTGCCGGCCTGGCCATCCTGCGTGAAGGCAGCCCCTTGTTCATCGGCCTGCAGCTGGCCGGTGCAGCCTACCTGCTCTACATCGGCGTGCTGTTCTGGCGCCATGCCGGGCAAGCCGAGCTGAGTGCGGTTGGCACCTCTCGCGCCAATGCCAGCGGTTGGCGGGGCCTGGGCATGGGTTTTCTGTCGGCCTTTCTCAACCCCAAGAACGGCCTGTTCTACGCCAGCCTTGCCAGTATGGTCGCCAGCAGCAGCGTAGGCTGGAAGTGGCTTTATGGCGCCTGGATGTTCGCCATCGTGCTGGCTTGGGACCTTCTGGTGGCCGTGACCATCGGCAACCAGCGCCTGCTACGGCGCTTTTCGCGTGCCTTGCCCTGGTTGCAACGCGCTTCGGCGATCATGCTGGTGGCATTGGCTGCGGTGCTGCTCGGCCATCTGCTGCGGGCGTGATCAGCTTCAGGGTCGCCATGTCCAGCAGGCTGAAATGGCCGCTGGCCCAACCGCCGGTGTCCAGATGCCAAACATTGCCCAAGCGTTTGGCTTGCAGCACCGGTGTATGCCCCACCAACAACGCCCGCACGCCTGTGACCGGCTCGGTATTGCCGTCTTTCAGGCGTTGTCGCGACCACTGGCAGACTTCGCGAACCCGGGCGTCGTCATCGAACAGCAGGCTGTCGCGCAGTGCGCCCCAGTCGTCGAAAGGGCTGTCGGCGTGCAGCAGGCCGACCAACCCGTCGGCGGTCTGCACCTCCAGGGCGATCGGCAACTGCAGGAACTGCTCGACGAACAACGCCTGCTGTTCGCGTGGCAGGTCGAGGAACCAGCCACCGCCAGCGGCGCGGTACATGTCCAGATCAAGGCGCCCGCCGTGCAGGTAGGTGATCGCCAGCGACTCATGGTTGCCCTGCACAGCGTGGAACCAGGGCCTGGCCAGCCAAAGCAGTGCTTGCTCGCTGTGCGGGCCGCGGTCGACCAAGTCGCCGACACTGAACAGGCGGTCCGTCTCTGGATCGAAACCCACTTGATCCAGGCACTCCTGAAGGCGCCGGAAATGCCCGTGGATATCGCCCACGGCCAGGTCACGCCCCTTGCTGTTGGCGGCTACCCGCCGAAACCGGCTCATTGCAATCTTCCTCAGCCACCGCGCCGGGGCAGGCGTAAAATAGAGCAACACGCGGTCCGCCCCGGAGGTGAATCATGCGTAACGCCCTATTGTGTGCCGTGCTCATGGCGCTGTCAGTCAACAGCATGGCACAAGGTACCCCACCTGCGCAGGTCGAGGTGCGTTTCGACCACCCGGAAAAATTCCGCGATGCAAGCCTGGACAGCGCCGGCTATGAACGTGGCGCCGACGACTATGTCATGAAGACCCTGACCCAATACCTGCAACAACTTGGCCAGCGCTATTTGCAGCCAGGCCAGCATCTGGCGATCGACATTCGTGACATCGACCTGGCAGGCCGTTTCGAGCCATGGCACAGCCGCGCCTACGATGTGCGTTTCATGCGCGATATCACCTGGCCGACCATCGACCTCAGCTATACGCTCAGCCAACCCGGCCAGGCAGACCTGCAAGCCCAGGAACGGGTCAGCGACAAGATGTACCTCAGCCGCCCGGGACGCGCGGCCAGCAGCAACGACCGCCTGTATGCGGAGAAGGCAATGCTCAGCGACTGGTTCCGCCAACGCTTCGCTTCACACCCGTCGACCTGAACTATCCTGGGTTGGCTTGAGCAGGCACGCCAGTTGTATGCTTGCCTCTTCGACCTACAGATGGGAACGACTTTCATGGAACGCTCTGCCCGGCTGGATGCCACTGCTGCATGAAATACCTGCTTTTGACGTTAAGCAGTTTCGCCGCCACCTATTATTTGGTTGGGCTGTTGATTCAGGGCCAGCTGGCCGACATCGCCGAAGGCTTGCGCCATCGTCCGGATGCGCCACCGCCCGGCCAGTACCTGCGCGAGGTGCGGCCTTACGCCCGCCGGGCGCGATGGCATTACACGCTCATGGCCGGCTCGGCACTGGCATTGGTGGCCTGCTTGGTCGCGTATTGGGCAAGCTGAACGCGCCGCTCAAAAGTCCAGGGCCAGGCTCTGGCGCCCTTCCAGTGCCAACAGGTACTGCTTGGCTGGCAAACCGCCGGCAAAACCGGTGAGGCTGCCGGAGGCGCCGATCACGCGGTGGCATGGGGCAATGATCGAAATTGGATTGCGCCCGTTGGCCGCACCTACCGCACGCACGGCACTGGGGTTGCCGATCTGCCGGGCGATATCGCTGTAACTGCGGGTTTCGCCGAAAGGGATGGTCAATAGCGCGGCCCACACCTGGCGCTGGAACTCGGTACCGGCAAAGTCCAGCGCCAGTTCGAAACGCTGGCGAGTACCTGCGAAGTACTCGCCCAGCTGGCGGGCCGTCTCACGAAGAATGGGGTGCTGGTCGTCCCGGTGCAGTTCGCCCAGGCGCACGCGGTTTTCCCGTTCCTCCTCCCACAGCACGGCCGCTAGGCGCTCGCCGCGCGCGACCAACGTCAGGGTGCCAACCGGGGATTGCAACAACGTGAATGCGCAGGACATGAGCCGTTTTCACCACAAGACAAGTTCAGCGCACTCTAACCTTGCACGCGGGCCTGCGCACCCGCTTTCTTGCGCAGCTAACCTTCAGGCCGCGATGCGTCGCGCTTCAGCCAGGTCGATCTTGGGAATCACCGTTGGCGGAATGCGCGAAGTGGCGGACAAGTTGTAAACGCGAAAATGCTCGTTGACCACCTGCCGGGCCATCAAGGTCAGCGATGGCAGAATTCGGCTGTCCCAGTGCAGGTCGAGCCCACAAGGTGAGCGCTCGCCCGCCGCGCCCTCGTGCTCGTAGAAACGGCCCACGGACTGGTCCAGGTCGACCCCCACCAGAAACACCTGCTCGAAGCCCAGGTGATAGGCCAGCTGCAGAGCAACGTAGGCGACCGTGCGGGCATCATAGAAGCCGCTCGACAAATCTTTGCTGAAGGCGATCGAACGCGCCCGCTTGCTCCACAATGCACGGTTGCAGACATGATTTTCGCCACGCCCGCGCAAGCTATCGAACAATCCGGGGATTTCGGCCTTGCGCAGGGGGTAGCACTGCGTTCCGCTGGGCACATCGGCGGTGGCGAACTGTTCCGGCCACAGAGCCAGGCGCTGGCTATCGCGCACGGCCTGGGCGAACAGTGCCGGCTGTTGCTTGCGAAAGCCTTTGTCGGTGCAGACATAAAAGAACGGTTTCACGCCACAGGATGCGGTGAGCGAAATGGAGCCGTTCATGGCAATTACCGGCAGATGAGCGAACTCCTCCATCGGAAAATGCTTTGCAGATGCACCGGAGGCCAGGATTACCACCGGGCCCTTCTGGGTATTGCGACACGCCTCGAAACTGGAGAACGCCCCGCGTACAGCGTTGAGCTGCGACGGAATTGTGTTCATCAACTACATCATCAATGGGAATTTTCGTACAGGATACTTGTCGCAGAGCCCGCAGAAAACTTTTTTACAAATTCATTACACGAATAGACGAACGGGCCTTGGCTTCGACGAGCCCATTATGCGTCTGCCGCTGCTTGGCTTTTGTTGATGAGCTGCCTTGATGCTTGCTAACGCAGAGACTAATACTTAAGTCTCTGCCTGGGGAGGCACGAAACATGCAACCACGATTCGTTATCGTTCCCGCCGTGCCCATCGAAAAGGAGTCATTCCGCATCGGCAGCCGCTATTACGCGGCGACCGTATGCGGCGGTTTCGATATCTATGACAACCATGCCAAGGAGCGCCTGAAACCCAGTTACCCCAGCAAGACCGCTGCAGAGCTGCAATGCCAACGCTTGAACATGAACACCGAATGACACCGGGGGGGCATTGAACAGGCCATGGGTTCACCCGCTGCCTTGGTCCGTTACCGCCCCCTTGCCCCCCGCCAACCCCTGACCAGCCGTTGAGTGTTGTGCTTGCAGTCCATGCCTTCGGGCTTGCCTGCCGAGCGGCAGCCGACTCGCTGGAGGCGCAAGGGGTTCTCACCTCGGGAGCACCGCCATGAACAGATCGACATGCGTGTTGATGCTCGCCTTGTCCGCATTGGCCGGTTGCTCGACCAACGCGTCCCTGTATCACGACAACCCACTGGTATCGAAGGTGGACACCGGCATGAGCAAGGCCCAGGTCGTGCAAATCGGCGGGCAGCCGGATGCAGAGTCCGCTCGTACGGTCGTTGCGGGTAGCTGTTTCGATTACATGCTGGTCAAGTCAGGCCGCAAGCAACCCTACAGCATCAGCTTCGACGGCAATGGCAACGTGGACAAAACCACGTTCATGACCTGCGCTGAATGGAGCAATGCGCAACACAAGGCCAGGCAACCGACGCCCAGCATGGGCGGCGTGGGTGGCTCCGGCTACTGACACCGCCGATTGCCAGGGCTCACTCCAGGCAGGCCCTGGCGGCCTCGCGCAGCTTGTCACCCGACAGGAAGCTGCCTTTGTAGAAGGTGGCGCGGCTGCCTTCACGGTATTCGACGACTTCCAGCACCTCGTCTGAAGTAACGGCGCTAGGCGCGGTGAACCGATAGCCGTGGGCAATCGATTTCTGTGTGGTCGCCGGCGTCACGGCTTGCCACTTTGGCAACACGCACGCTGCATATTCACTGGGCGATTTCGCAGTCAGCTTGCTAGCAGTGGGTTTGCCAGGGTTGGCGCAACCGACCAGGCTGATGGCCAGCACGGAACAGAAAAGAATACGAAAGGTTGGCATTTGCAATTGACCGATAGGAACGTGCGGCATTTTAGCGAGGTGTGCGCAAAAGTTCTAATCAACCAAGGTAGTGCCGCGTCGCACGGGCCCGCGCGCAAGACTTCCGTCGCATTTCAAACCCAGGCAACTTCCGTACAATTCAAATCGCTGACGGATCAGCACCCATCGCAAAAAGCCCGCGCTCCAGGGTGCGGGCTTTTTGTTCTGCCGTACTTCGCGATGGGACACTAAGCCTTGGAGCACATCAATGCAGCATCGAGCAGTCTGCCATGGTCGTACCAGGCATCACGCTGATAAGCCGTGAACTGGCGCTGTGCGCCGCTGCCCTGCACTTCCACCAGGCCGTTGGCCTTGTTGGGGTCGGTGCTATCGACGTAGAGCTTGACCGAATCGCCCGTGCCTTCTTCGAACGTTGTGGTTGTGCCCTGCAATTCACCTTTTACACAGCCCAGGTAATCGGGTGCACTCCTCTGGGTTGTACCGGACGTATAGTCGTGGCCGTCACGCACATCCGGGTTTTGTGCGCAGCCTGCCATGAACATTGTGGCGAATGCCGATACCAGTATTGCGCCTGCGACTGAACTTGAGCGCTTCACGCGACACACTCCTGCCCCCCGTCGAGAACGTTAGGTAAGCCCGCGACTGCGTATAGCCCCTGTTTTGGTTCTGAGTGCAGAACATATTACCCCTGGCGACTATCAGGGCAATATGCCCGTTCGCTATATCCGTGGCTGAACTTTCAGGCCAGCAGGCGCCCTGGCTGCGGACGCCCATCCTTCGCCACTTGATCGTTGCGAGCTACAGCTTCGGAAAAGCCCTGACAAGCGACTCCTGGATACCTTCGATATTGGGCCGCGCATAGGTATCGATGCATTCCTCCATCGACCAACTGGCGTCCAACCTGATTTTCTGAGGTGTCACCGGGATTTGTTCAGCAACGCCAATGCCTGAGTAATAATCCTGGAACTTGAACTCCCAATGGGGGTTTCTCTCCAAGCACAGCCACTGATTAGGGACGCCGTAGGCGTCCGCAACGATCAATCCATGCAGACTGGAGGACAAGACGAAGTCACACGAGGCAATAGCTTCAAGCACGTGTTTGACCGGTGCACAGACATCAATGATTCTTGCCCCTGGATTACGCGACAGCAGGTACGCAATCGCCGGCGAGTTGCGCTGCGAAATATGCGGAACGATGCCAATGCGAGTCTTTTTGGTTGAGGGCTTTTTAACCAGCAAAGGCGCCAGTAAACCCGGGTCGCCTAATACGGGACTGCCTTTGAGCCCCCGGATCTGCGCCTTGCATTTCTCCCCGCGAAGCGCATGGTAGTGATGGCGTGAAGAGTAGATGTCGAGCGGCTTGCCTGACCCGGCCCCCCAGACATGCAGACGTCTTGGAAAACCGAAGATCTTGGCCTTTCTAGTGCGGTCCAGAATGCTGCCGATGGCAATTATATCGGCATCCTTGACGCCGGAATAAACGACCTTACGGTGTGAGACCCGTTCAACGATCATCGCCGATAGGTAATCACCAAAGTTCTGTTTGCTTTCATCCGAGCGTCCACTTCCCCTGCACCAATACAGCTTAATCGGTTTCACAAAAAAAAATCCCAATGCACTAATTTATCAATGCAAATCGCCTTCCAGGGCAAACTCACACCGCCTATCTAAAATCGCAGTGAAAAACCATGCGACGACGGCGCAATAGGCACCTCACATGCGCCTTCAGGTTTCTCGGCCCGCAGGATAACATAATGGCACTCAGCCATCAGCCTGGCGGCTATGCAACGCATTCTCAACACCTCGGGCAAGGTGTCAGCGCCCCTGAGTCACGGGATCAGCTACCTCGCCGTATAACTGCCGTCACACCTATGCGACAATACCCCCAATGTCTGGTCTCAACCCCGCATTTATCGCCCTACAGCTCGGGCATGGCGTGCAGATGCTCTTATCGACCTATGCGCGCTGGATCAACTCGTCCAACGACTGGCAGGAGCTGGAAACGCTCCCGGTTGGTCCAGAATGGGTCCGCAGCTACGACGAAGCCACGTAAGTCATTGATAGGTAAGCTCCTTGATCTCCACCGCTAATATCACCATGCAGTTCGGCGCCAAGCCGCTGTTCGAAAACGTTTCGGTCAAATTCAACAACGGCAACCGCTACGGCCTGATCGGCGCCAACGGTTGCGGCAAGTCGACGTTCATGAAGATCCTCGGCGGCGACCTGGAGCCGTCCGCTGGCCAGGTCATGCTCGAACCGAACACCCGCCTGGGTAAATTGCGCCAGGACCAGTTCGCCTACGAGGAATTCACCGTGATCGACACGGTGATCATGGGCCACGGCCAATTGTGGAAGGTCAAGGCCGAGCGCGACCGCATCTACTCGCTGCCGGAAATGACCGAAGAAGACGGCATGGCCGTGGCCGAGCTGGAAACCGAGTTCGCCGAAATGGACGGCTACACCGCCGAATCCCGTGCCGGTGAACTGCTGCTGGGCCTGGGTATCCCGCTGGAGCAGCACTTTGGCCCGATGAGCGAAGTGGCACCAGGCTGGAAGCTGCGCGTGCTGCTGGCCCAGGCGTTGTTCTCGGATCCGGACGTGCTGCTGCTCGACGAACCGACCAACCACCTGGACATCAACACCATTCGCTGGCTGGAAACCATCCTCACGGCGCGTAACAGCACCATGATCATCATTTCCCACGACCGGCACTTCCTCAACAGCGTCTGCACCCACATGGCCGACCTGGATTATGGCGAGCTGCGTCTGTTCCCAGGCAACTACGACGAGTACATGACCGCAGCGACCCAGTCGCGCGAGCAGCTGCTGTCGGACAACGCCAAGAAGAAAGCCCAGATCGCCGAACTGCAGACCTTCGTCAGCCGCTTCTCGGCCAACGCCTCCAAGGCCAAGCAGGCGACCTCGCGTGCCAAGCAGATCGACAAGATCCAGCTGGCCGAGGTCAAGCCGTCCAGCCGTGTCAGCCCGTTCATCCGCTTCGAGCAAACCAAGAAACTGCACCGTCAGGCCATCGTGGTCGAGAAGATGGCCAAGGCCTTCGACGACAAGGTGCTGTTCAAGAACTTCGACCTCACCGTCGAAGCCGGCGAACGCGTTGCGATCATCGGCCCCAACGGTATCGGCAAGACCACCCTGCTGCGCACTCTGGTTGGCGAGATGACACCGGATGCGGGCTCGGTAAAATGGACCGACAGCGCCGAAGTCGGCTACTACGCCCAGGACCACGCTCACGACTTCGAAGACGACGTGAGCCTGTTCGACTGGATGGGCCAGTGGACCAGCGGCGAACAGATCATTCGTGGCACCCTCGGGCGCATGCTGTTCTCCAACGACGAGATCCTCAAGTCGGTGAAGGTGATTTCCGGTGGTGAACAGGGCCGCATGCTGTTCGGCAAGCTGATCCTGCAAAAGCCGAACGTGCTGGTGATGGACGAGCCGACCAACCACCTGGACATGGAGTCGATCGAGGCGCTGAACCTGGCGCTCGAGAACTACCCAGGCACCCTGCTGTTCGTCAGCCACGACCGTGAGTTCGTGTCGTCGCTGGCCACACGCATCATCGAGCTTTCGCCCGATGGCGTGGTGGACTTCAGCGGGACCTATGACGACTACCTGCGCAGCCAGGGTGTAGTGGTCTGACACGACAGCTGAGGCTGTAGTGCCCTCATCGCCGGCTTGCCGGTGATGAGGGCACCCCCCCGATTAATATTCGTTAGCCTGCTTTCATTTCCGTCGCGCAACGGCCATGATGGAGCCACGTCCAACCGCCCGCCGCGAACGAGCCCATGACCGCGCAACCGCCCGCCCCCATCCGCAATACCGGGATCACCCTGCAGATCCTGTCGATCGTCTTCTACACCTTCATCGCCTTCCTCTGCATCGGCCTGCCGATTGCCGTGCTGCCCAGCTACGTGCACGACCAGCTTGGCTTCGGGGCAGTGATCGCTGGGGTTACCATTGGCCTCCAATACCTCGCCACCCTGCTCAGCCGCCCCTTCGCCGGGCGTGTGGCCGATACCCTGGGCGGCAAGAAGGCCATCCGCTTCGGCCTGCTGGGCATTGCCGGTTGTGGCGTTCTGACACTGATATCCGCCTGGACCCTGACCATGCCTGTATTGAGCCTCGCCCTGCTGCTGGGCGGGCGTCTGCTGCTCGGGCTGGCCCAGGGCCTGATCGGCGTTGCGACTTTGAGTTGGGGCATCAGCCAAGTGGGGCCGGAGCATACGGCGCGGGTGATTTCCTGGAATGGCATCGCCTCCTACGGTGCCATCGCCATTGGTGCCCCCGTGGGCGTGCTGGCAGTCGATGGTCTTGATTTCAGCGTGCTCGGCCCGGCCTTGCTGGTATTGGCCGCGCTGGCCTTGCTGGTGCTGCGCAAGCGACCGGATGCAGTGGTGGTACGCGGTGAACGCCTGCCGTTCTGGTCTGCGTTCGGTCGCGTGGCTCCCTGCGGCCTGGGGCTGACACTCGCGTCGATCGGCTACGGCACCCTGACCACGTTCGTCACCCTGTACTACCTGGAGCGCGGCTGGGTCGGCGCCGCCTGGTGCCTGAGCGCCTTTGGCCTGTGCTTCATCATTTCACGGCTGCTGTTCGTCAACGCCGTCAACCGCTTTGGCGGCTACAACGTGGCCGTCGCCTGCATGGCCACCGAAGTGCTTGGCCTGGGCCTGTTGTGGCTGGCGCCCACGCCTGCCTGGGCGCTGCTCGGCGCCGGGCTGACCGGCTTCGGGCTGTCGCTGGTCTACCCTGCGCTGGGTGTCGAGGCCATCAGGCAGGTACCGAGCAGCAGCCGCGGCGCCGGGCTGGGCGCCTATGCGGTGTTCTTCGACATGGCATTGGCCGTGGCCGGGCCGGTGATGGGCGCCGTGGCGGTACACCTGGGGTACGCCTCGATCTTCTGCGTCGCGGCCCTGCTGGCCCTTGCCGGGGTAGGCCTAACGCTGTTGCTGGCGCGGCGCAGCCGTCGCGGCTGAGCGCTCGGCATGCTCTGGGGCGCCCAGGGTTTGGCTGAAGAATGCAGCGGTATCTCGATTCAGGGAATGATGGATATGCCGCCGGTCGACCCCCTCGGCGTCCTTGCACAGTACCGGCATGCGCGCATGCTGTTCTTCGTCACAGCGGGCCATGAACACGAAGTGCCCTGCGCCAGCGAGCAGACGGTAGTCCGGCGTGACCGGCAGCTTGCGGGCCAGTGCTTCGGCGTTGCGGTCGACGGCCAGCAACTGGTCATTGTCACCACTGTAGATCAGCGCCGGCACTCTCACGCCGGCCAGGGCGTGACGGCCGAACATCAGGCTCAAGGGGGCCATCAGCATGACTGCGCCTACCCGTGAGTCAGCCTGGGGGGTCAACTCGCTGCGGTCGGCGATCAACACACCGTGGGTCTTGCAGGCATCGGCGTCGTTGGGCCGCTCGACACAGTATTGGCGCAAGCGATCCAGATCAGGCCGAGCGCCAGACAGGATCAGCGCAGTCTCACCCCCCGCCGAATAACCGATCACCCCGACCTTGCCGTCGTTCAGGTAAGGCCCCAGCAGCACATCCTCACGGGCGGCGGTTATCGCGGCGCTGATCTGCAAGGGCCGGCCATAGAGGTTGCTCAAGGTGCCCAGCCGGCTGTGGTCGCGCGCATTATCACCCGGGTGCACCACCGCCACCACCACGAAGCCCTGGCGTGCCAGGGACGTCGCCAGGTAATGCAGGGCCAGCGGGCTGCCGGTGTTGCCATGGGAAAGCACCAGTAACGGGAACTGGCCCAGAGCAACCGGGGCCTCTTCGGCTACATCAATGGGGTAGCCGTCGATGCGCAGGCTGCGCGTCGTGCCATGGGCGGGGTAGAACGCCAGGGCCTGCATGGGGCGGGCGTCGACCGGGTCGTCAAGGGTCATGTGGTGCAGGCCCGCCACCCAGGGCGCGGCTTCGGCATGGGCCAACAGGCTGGCGCACAGAAAGAGCGCCAGCAAGCAACGGGGAATGTTCATCGGCCGGCTATCCGCGCAGAGCGAGGGGATGGTCTGAGCATAGGACCTATCGGGCGCACGGCAGATGAAAACTGGATGAAAAATACAACGGCCCCGAGCTGTTCGCGGGGTGTCGCGAACAGCTCGGGGCCGCCAGGTCGGCCGAAGGATCAGGCCGCTGCGAACAGCTCGTTGGCAATCTGCGCCTGGGCAGCATCGATCGCCTTGCTACGGTGTTCCGGGCCATAGGCCAGGCCGTGGGCGCGGACGATTTCCAGGTCGGTGATACCGATGAAGCCGAGGAAGACCTTGAGGAAGTCCTCATGGCCGGCGCCGCTCGGCTGGCCAGCGTGCAGGCCCCCCGCAGTGGACACCAGCACCACTTTCTTGTCACCGCACAGGCCTTGCGGGCCCGCTTCGGTGTAGCGGAACGTCTTGCCGGCAACCGCTACCCGGTCGATCCAGGCCTTGAGCTGGGTCGGCACGGTGAAGTTGTACATCGGCGCGCCGATTACCACCGCGTCAGCGGCCAGGAATTCTTCCAGGGTTTCGGCACTGAGCTTGGCTTCGAAGGCCTGGGCGGCATCACGCACGTCCTCTGGGGTGCCTGCAGCCACCAGGGTGGCGGCCGAGAAGTGGGCGATGGCGTCGGCTGCCAGGTCGCGGTACACCACTTCGAGGCTTGGGTCGGCGACTTTCCAGGCTTCGACCACTTCGCGGCTGAGCTGGCGGGAGGCGGAATTGTCGCCCAGGATGCTCGAATCGATGTGCAACAGTTTCATGTGACTCTCCTGTGAATGAAGACCGCAGCGGTGGGCGATCACGATGGAGAGAATCCTACCTGAGCGACTAATAACTGATAAGGCGCTAAAAATGCGTTAGTTTGTCCCACAGGTAGAACAGTGAGACATCCCTATGCAAGATCTCAACGACCTCTTCTATTTCGCACAAGTGGTCGAAGCGGGGGGCTTCGCCGCCGCCGGACGCCAGTTGGGCATCCCCAAGTCGCGTCTGTCGCGGCGCATCGCCGAGCTGGAGGAAAGGCTGGGCACGCGCCTGCTGCAGCGCACCACGCGCCAGTTGATGCTGACCGCAGTCGGTGAACGCTACCTGCACCACTGCCGGGCCATGCTGATGGAAGCGGAGGCCGCCGACGAGGTGGTGGCCAGCATGAGCAGCGAACCGCGCGGGCGCTTGCGGGTATCCTGCCCGGTGGCGCTGGCCCATGCCTTTTTGCCTGATGTGATCAGCCGCTTCCTGCAGCAGTACCCGCAGGTACAACTGGACATGGTGCTGCTCAACCGCCGTGTCGACCTGATATCCGAAGGCATCGACGTGGCGCTGCGCGTGCGCGACCTGGGCGACGAAGACCCGGCGCTGGTCACCCGCCGTTTGCGCCAGGCACAAATGCAACTGGTGGCCGCGCCTGGCTTTGCCGACCATGTGCGTGAGCCTGCCGCGCTGGCCAGCCTGCCGGTGCTGGGCGCGGCGGAGGCTGATCGGCTGGTTCACTTGCGCCTGCTAGGGCCCCATGGCCGGCAAGAGGACATCGCTCTGGAACCGCGCCTGGCCATCGATGACTTCGTGGTCCGCAACGCTGCCGTGCGCGCCGGGCTAGGCTTCACGGCCCTGCCAAGCATGTTCTGCGAAGAAGAACTGGCACGTGGCGAGCTGGTGCGGCTGCTGCCGGAATGGTCGCTGCCGGGGGGCTACCTGCAAGCGGTATACCCGCATAGGCGAGGGTTGTTGCCGGCGGTTCGGGTGTGGATCGATCACCTGGCCGCCTCGTTCGAGGCCTGTGGAGAGCGTTATGTCTAGACAGAAGATGACCGAGGCGCAGGTGGCTGCGTTCTGCCTGAGCCTGCCAGGGGCACGAGAAGACTATAAGTGGGGCGCAATCCGGGTGTTCTCGGTAGCGGGCAACAAGATGTTCGCGGTCATCGGGCTGGCCGGGGAAGGCCTGTCGTTCAAGGTGGGCAACGAGCTGTTCCTGGGCTACTGCGACCGCCCCGGGGTGCGGCCGGCACCGTATCTGGCGCGGGCACACTGGATCATCATGCAGCCGCCCTACCCCATGGGCCGCGAGGAGCTGTGCGACCTGCTGCAACGCTCGCACCAACTGGTGGTACGGCGGCTACCCAAGCGCTTGCAGGTGGGTTTGCTGATGTAGGCGAAGCTTCACGAGAGCAGGTGATTGCCCAGGAACAGCCAGTCGGCCCAGAACACCTGATGTAGCAGCACGATGCTCCAGAACACGGCCTGATACGGCACCTTGCGCGTCTTGTGCCGGAACAGCTGCTGGGCCACCAGTGCCCCCGGCCAGCCGCCGAGCAGCTCGCTGGCATGCAGTACTTTTTCCGGCGTACGCCAGCCTGCGGTGCGGGCCTGGTGCTTGTCCTGCCAGTACAACAGCACGGTGACCAGGCTGACCGCCGGGTACAACCCCAGTGGCAACCATGATCGCCCGCTCCAGCCCATCTGCAGCGCGCCTGCCAAGGGCAGCAGGCACAACACCGCCAGCGCCAGCCACTTGATGCGCATCAACCTGCTGCCGTCGCCCAGTTGACCCAGCCGAACTGCCAGGTCGCCAGGATCAGCAAACCGAACACGATGCGGTACCAGGCAAATGCTGCGTAGCTGTGGTTGGCAATGAACTTGAGCAACGCGCGCACCGCAATCATCGCGAAGATGAACGAGGTCACGAATCCGATGGCGAACACCGGCAGGTCACTGGGCTGGAACAGGTCGCGATACTTGTAGCCCGAGTACACCGCTGCGCCGACCATGGTCGGCATCGCCAGGAAGAACGAGAACTCGGTGGCTGCCTTGCGCGACAGGCCGAACAGCAAGCCGCCGATGATGGTCGAGCCCGAACGCGAAGTGCCCGGGATCATCGCCAGGCATTGGACGAAACCGATTTTCAGGGCGTGCGACCAGCGCATGTCATCGACGTGATCGACCTCCACACGGTGCGTACGGCGCTCGGCCCAGAGCATGATGAAACCACCGATGACCAGCGCGGTGGCCACGGTGATCGGGTTGAACAGGTAGTGATGAATCAGGTCGGCGAACAGCACGCCCAGCACCACGGCCGGAAGAAACGCCAGCAGCAGGTTGGCGGTGAAGCGGCGCGCGGTTGGCTGGTTGGTCAGGCCGAACACCACATCGAGAATCTTGCGCCGGAACTCCCACACCACCGCCAGAATCGCCGCCAGCTGGATGATGATGTTGAACGCGATGGCCCGCTCGCCACCAAAGCCGATCAGGTCGGCCACGATGATCTGGTGCCCGGTACTGGAAATCGGCAGAAACTCCGTCAGCCCTTCGACCACGCCTAAGATGATTGCCTGAAAGGCAGTCCAAAAATCCATCATTCCCCCGTTGAAGCGCTGCAGCTTGCAGGCCCCTTGTTCTTGATTTGCTTGTGATTTGCCGCTCGCGGCGCGGCCCTTTTACAGCGAGTCTTGGGTGAAACGCCAGTGGAAAAGTTCACGCCGCCTAAAGGTTTCATCTTGCGCGGCCGAAATCCTAGCAGAGCAGCTTGGCATTGGCTCGCGTGGCATGCTGCAGTGCTATAGCTAAATAGCACTTAGCCATTAGTCGGATGTAGACCGACGGCAAAGCATGCTTGGATGCGCCTGAATAACAAGAACAATGCGGGAGTGCCGTTCATGAAGACCTTGAGGTCGATGTCGATCAGCCGTCGTCTGTGGCTGATTCTGGTGGTTGCGGTTGCCATGCTGCTGGTGCTCGGCCTGCTGATGCTGCGCCAGATCCATGGTGATCTGTACCAGGCCAAAGCGGAAAAGACCCGCCACGTGGTGCAGACCGCCGCCAGTGTGTTGACCTACTACCAGAGCCTGGAAGCTGCCGGCACACTGAGCCGCGAAGCAGCCCAGCAGCAAGCGCTGCAAGTGGTGCGTGCACTGCGTTACGACCAGGGCGACTACTTCTGGATCAACGACCTGGGGCCGAAGATGATCATGCATCCGGCCAACCCCAAGCTCGACGGCCAGGACCTCTCCGCCATTCGCGACCCGGACGGGTTTGCCGTATTCAACGAAATGGTCGCCCTTGCCCGCAGCCAGGGCGCGGGCCCTGTCAACTACCGCTGGCCCAAGCCTGGTGCCAGCGAGCCGGTCGCCAAGACCTCGTATATCCAGCTGTTCCAGCCCTGGGGCTGGATCATCGGCTCGGGCGTGTACGTCGACGACGTCCAGGCCGAATTCGCTCGCCAGCTGCGTGACGCCTCCCTGGTGGGTGTGGGCATCGCCTTGCTCATGGCCCTGATGGTCATGCTCATTGCCCGCAGCATCGCCCGGCCGTTGCAAGAGGCCGTACAGGCAATGGGCAACATCGCCAGTGGCGAAAGCGACCTCACGCGCCGCCTGGATACCCACGGTCGCGACGAAATCACCCAGCTCGGCGATCACTTCAACCGGTTCAACGGCAAGCTGCAGGGGGTGGTGGGCGAGTTGCAGCAGGCCGCCCATGCCCTGGCCCGCTCTGCCGGGCATGTCGGCGACAACGCAGGCGCCGCGCAACAGCACAGCGCCCGGCAGTCACTGCAGATGGACCAGGTGGCAACCGCCGTCAATGAAGTCACCTACGCCGTTCAGGACGTGGCCAAGACTGCCGAACAGGCTGCCGGCGAGATGCACGCGGCGCAGCAACAGGTCGAGCATGGTCAGCAGGCCATCCACGGCAGCCTGCAGCAGATCGATCGCCTGTCGCTGACCATCGACCAGGCCGTACAGGTGATCCGCGACCTGGCGGGGCACAACACCAAGATCGGAGGCGTGCTGGACGTGATTCGCGCCATTGCCGAGCAAACCAACCTGCTTGCCCTCAACGCAGCCATCGAAGCGGCGCGCGCTGGCGAACAGGGCCGCGGCTTTGCCGTGGTGGCCGACGAAGTGCGCCTGCTGGCCCAGCGCACGGCGCAGTCGACCGCCGAAATCCACACCATGATCGAGCACCTGCAGAAGCAGTCGGATGCGGCGGTGAAAGCCATCGACACCAGCAGCGAAGCCTCGCGCCAGACCGTCGAGCAGGCTCGCGAGGCCGGTGCCAGCCTGAGCGCCATCAACCAGGCCCTGCATAGCCTCACGTCGCTCAACGCCTCGATCGCCAGTGCAACCTTGCAACAGTCGCATGTGGTCGAGGAAATCAACCGCAACGTGCTGGACACCGCCGGGCTGTCACAGCAGACCGCCGAGGCCGCGCGACAGTCGAGCGATGCAGGCCTGGCATTGACGCGACTGAGTGCAGAACTGGAACAACTGCTCGGCCAGTTCCGCGTCAGCTGACAGCAAGCCCCCTCTACAAACAGCAGGCTAGAGGGGTTTCGACCAGCACTTGATATTTCTGCCAGTAGACGCCCCCAAAGGCACGCAGCACCGTTAAACCTCCTGAAAATGGGAGGTTAACCATGGAAACTCGTTATCTTTGCACCGCACTGCTGGCGGCCCTTTCCCCGACCCTGGCCAATGCTCAGCCCCCTGTCGCGCTCGATCCTTTACAGACATTGCAGCGCATCAACCGTAACTACAATACCGTTACCGATGCTTGCCGGGAGCCTGACACTCAAGCCCCGCGGGGCCATTACTACTGCAGTGGTGTGACCCTCAGGATGGTCGACGACGGCCCGTTCAACCCATGGGACTACAGCCCCTATGCCATCAAGACGGGCGCTACCTCGTTCAGCTGGATTCGCCAAGACCTGAGCACCAATCGGTTGATTCGACCCGCTGGGTACATCCTGCGCACGCCGATGGATTCACGCGAGTTGGGCCTGCCGGTCATGGAAACCGGCTTTACGCCAAGCGCCGCGTATTGCTGGCTCCAGCCCTTCAAATCACGGATGCCCAGTGCCTGACAGCTTTCTTCAACCTGAGCAGTTTGAGAAAAATCTCCACACCCCCGTTCGGTTCGATAGTCTGTCCAGGCATCGATCGGATAGGCACAAAATACATCCAGCTTGGCGAGGGGGCGGTCTACAAATTGCCGGGGTGTGAAGATAATCCCGTTATTGGCGTTCATGCCGGGGTCAACATACCCAATACCATCACTGCGCATCCACGAAACCGAAACACCACCGGATTTCTGCGACGCAGGGCTGGGGTTCCATACATCATAACGCTGAGGCTGCTTGTTACCGTCTTCATCCCAGCGATGGGTACCACGAATCATCACGCCCGAGCAGTCTACCGCGGGATCGGGGCCGCAACTCGAAGGTGTGCTGTTGTACCAGCGGCTAATATGCTGCACAACGGCCTCACAACTATCAGCGCTAACAGCCGTCGCATAGATCATCAATGGCACACTTATTACGGACGTAACTTTACCTGCCAGGATATTCATGACATTTGCCTTTTATAGGTGAGTTGATATAACTGCACTGCCAGACTAAAGTTGCCCGCCTTCCACAACAACTGACAAAAATGCTAGTTTTTTCGGTGGCGCACTCAATCAAACTTCGCATTTAGCGCTGGCGTCTGCTGCACTTCGCGATACAATCGCGCCCCCGCAACGTCCAAAGGATCGCCGATGTCCGGCCTCGAACTCATCGCCGCCGTGCTCGGCGTCACCGCCGTGTGGCTAACCGTCAAGCAGAACGCCTGGTGCTGGCCGATCGGCCTGGTGATGGTGCTTATATATGGTTGGCTATTCTTCGATGTGAAGCTGTACTCGGGCATGCTTTTGCAACTGGCCTACGCCGCGCTGCAACTGTATGGCTGGTGGCAATGGAAGCGCCCGGGCCGGGTCGAAGAGGCGCGCCAGGTTTCGCGCCTGCAGGCGCCGGCACTGGCCGCCGGCTTGGCTGCGGGCCTGCTGATGAGCGTGGCCCTGGGCGCGTCCATGGCCCACTGGACCGATGCCGCCCTGCCCTGGCTGGACGCCACGCTGACCGGCTTCAGCCTGGTCGCGCAGCTGTGGATGGCGCACAAGCGTGTGCAGTGCTGGCCACTGTGGATGGTGGTGGATGTGGCCTACGTCGGTCAGTACCTGCACCAGCAGCTGTACTTCACCGCCGGGTTCTTCGCCGTGCTGACCCTGATCGCCGTGCGCGGCTGGCTGGAGTGGCGCCGTGATCTGGCGCTGCAGGCATGAAGGTCCTGGTGCTGTGTGGCCCCGAGTCCAGCGGCAAGAGCTGGCTCAGTGGTGAAATCCAGGCGCACTTCGGCGGCGTGGTGGTGGGTGAATATGTGCGCCATTTCATCGACCGCGAATGCCGCGACACCTGCTATGCCGATATCACGCCCATCGCCCAGGGCCAGCTGGCCTGGGAAGACCAGGCGCGGGCGCAGGCCCCGGAGCTGTTGATCCTCGACACCCACCTGCTCAGCAACATGCTCTGGAGCCGGGCGCTGTTCCAGGAGTGCCCGGCCTGGCTGGAACAGGCCTTGCTTTCCCGCCACTATGACCTGCACTTGTTGCTCAGCCCGCAAGGCGTGGACTGGGTCGCCGATGGCCAACGCAGCCAGCCCGACCTTGCCGACCGGCAACGGTTTTTCGGCGACAGCCTTGGCTGGCTGCAGCAGCATCGGCAAAGCTTGCAGGTGATCGAGGGCGACTGGCCCGAACGCAGTGCTGCGGCGTTGCGCGCCGTGCAGGGCCTGTTGCTGGGAAAACCCCCGGTTTGCCCTACCGAGTGTTAACCCGCTGACACACCTCGGCGGGCCTTGACCCCCGTAGTTGCGGACTTCCCCACCCATTGCGGGGGGAGTGTCAAGCTGGTGAAACATTGCGCAAAACTGCCCTTCGAGCAACATCCATACCGAAAATCCGCCCCTGCTGCACAAAAACTGTCTCAACGCTGTTACATCAACCTCCCAAGACCACCAACAAGTTTCTGCAAGCCACTGATTAACCGCAAATAACCAAAAGCGGCACGCCTTCTGCTCTCCTCTTCGCAACGCCTATTCAGGCCAGCGCTGAAGAAGGAATTGCCGTCATGGGAAAACTGGACAATGGCATCTGCCGCCTGCTGCTGGTCGGTTGTGCATTGGGCGCGGGTTTCAGCGTTCCGGTGCAGGCTGACAACGGCATCATCGTCATCACCCGCGATGTTCAGCCACGCATTGCCACCCGCGCGCCGCTGGCGCCCGACCCATACCCCACCACTGCCAATGCCAACCCCTCCGCCTACGTGCTCAAGCAAACCAACGAACTGAGTGATGGGGACTTTGCCAACATCACCAGCGGCACGGGCATTTCTTCGCTGGTCACTCAACAGACCAACAACGTAGGCGGCAACATCGGCAACCAGACCCAGCTCCCCAACCTGGCGGCCGGCCGTGGTTCAGGTTCCGGCAACGGCATCTCCAACATGGTCAACTCAAGCGTCCAGCGCGGCCTGGCGCCCTTGCAGATCCTGACCGGAGGCAAATGAGATGAGGCAAGCGCTGTTAATCCTGGCCACTCTGTGCAGTGCATCGGCCTTCGCCCAGTCCCCGGTACCCGTGATCAACAACGCCGACATCGACAGCTCCGGCGCTCAGTACCAAGGCAACTTCAGCGTCAACCAGGCGGCCGGCGACCTGCAGCAGCAAGCCAACGCCCGAGCGATCGCCACCGGCCCCTCGGCCGCCGCGACCACGCAGATCCGCCAGCGGCAAATCTCCATCGTCGACCCCAACATGGATGCCCGTGCCAGCATCCAGGGCAATGCCTTCAGCCATGGCAGCGGCGCCCTGGGCGTGAACCAGAGCGCAGGCGCCAGTACCCAGCAGGCCAACGCCCTGCGCATCAGCATCAGTACACAACCGCAAAGCATCGATGACAGCGTCCTGTTGCAGCAGAACGTGGCGCTGATCAACAGCTCCGATCCGACTGATACCTCTCCCGGCTATCGCCACGTCACCACCGGTGACCAGGCATTCACCGGTAGCCGCGGGGTCATTCAGCTGAATCAGAGCGCCGGGGTGGGTAACCAGACGGCAAACACCCTGAGCGTACGGGTCGCGAACTGACCCGACAGGTGTAAGTAAGCACAACACTTAACCTAAAGAAGACGGAGAAACACCATGAAACCCTCGATGGCAATCAAGCCTCTGGTTTTCGCAATTGCTGCGGTCATGGCTGTTGCTGCACAAGCGGATCAGAACGACCGGCGTGGCCATGGCCACAACAATAACCACACACCACCGGCCAAACAGGTCTACACCAGCGCCACTGCCAGGGCTGACGATTCTCAACGCAGCACTGGCAACAAGATCCTCAACGAAGGCACCGTCAACGAAGCTGAAATGAGTAGCTCCGGCACCGGCGCCAGTGGCAACGTAGGTGTCAACGTGGCAGCCGGTAACGGCAACCAACAAGACAACGCCGCTGCCATTGCCAACACCGCGTCCGACAATGCTGCGATCGACAACAGCTTCGTCTTCGGCAACTCCGAAGCCACCGCAAGCGTGCGTCAGTTCAGCAACAACAACATGGTCAAGAACTGGTCGACCCAAAGTTCTGCGGTCATGAGCGGCTCGGCTGACGGCAGCAGCGGCAACGTGGGTATCAACATTGCTGGCGGCGACCTCAACCAGCAGAAAAACACCATGGCCATTGCCAACAACAGTGCGCCTATTGGTAACTCCACCGCCACCGCCACTGCCGAGCAGAACGGCCCTGGCCTGACCGTGGAAAACCGCGCCGATCGCACCTACACGATCGATACGCTTTCCTTCACCACCACCTCGAGCGGTTCGTCCTCGCGCAGTGGCAACTTCGATGCGAGCATCGACAAGAGCTCCAGCTCGAGTTACAGCGCAGCGGGCAGCAACAGCAGCAGCGCCAGCGGTTCGAAGAGCAGCAGCGCCAGCGGGTCTAGCAGCATGACCGCCAGCGGCTCCCACAGCAGCAGCGCCAGCGGCAGCAACAACAGCAGCGCCAACGGCTCCAACAACTGGGCGGCCAACGGTTCGGCGAGCAGCGACCACAGCTCCTCGTCTAGCGCTTCGGTGAACGCTTCGCTCGATGCCAGCGCTTCGGGCAGCGCCTCTTCGTCGCAGACCTTCGGCAACTTCACTCGCTCGCGCAGCGGCGACTTCGACGCATCGCTCAATGCTTCGCTGGACGCATCGATCGACAAGTCGCACGAGTCGTCCAGCAACTCGTCGTTCGACAAGTCCTTCAACTCGTCCTTCGACACCGCGTCCAACTCGGCGTATGACCGTAGCCACGACTCTTCCTATGACAAGGCTCGCGACACTTCCTACGAGAAGGCTCGCCAGTCGGCATGGGAGAAAGCCAATGCTTCGGCCTACGAGAAGTCCGGCGAGAAAGCCTCGCAATCTTCGGACAGCATCTCGAAGAGCTACAACGAAGCCAACTCGTATGACCTGAGCAACACCGTGTCCTTCCAAGTGCTGACCCCGACCGGCTGGGCCAACCCTGTCACCAACACCGCAACCCTCAGTGGTTCGGTAAATGGCGGCAGCGGCAACCTGGGCGTCAACGTGGCAGCCGGTGTGGGCAACCAGCAAAGCAACTCGCTGGCCATCTCCAACACCTCGATGTAACCGCTGTGGCCTGGAGGCCCCCTTCGGGGGGCCTTCTTTCAACCTAATTCGTTGGGGGCATCGAACATGCGCATTATCGCCTTGGCGTTCTTGCTGTGCATGGCCAGTGTGAGCGAAGCAGCCCAAATGCCGTTGTCCGTCCTGCCTGGCGGCGCGGTGATCTACAAGCCCATCCAGAGCATCCGCGAACGCAAGTTCGCCGACCTGGTGCAACAGAAAACCGACTTCAGTTGCGGCGCGGCCTCTCTGGCAACCATCCTGCGCCAGGCCTACTGGCTGGACGTGGACGAACAACACGTGATCGAGGGCATGCTGGCCAATGCCGACCAGGACCTGGTGCGCACCCAGGGCTTCTCGATGCTCGACATGAAGCGCTACGTGGAAAGCCTGGGTATGCGGGCCCGCGGCTACCGGGTTGCCCCCGAGACCCTGAACAGCATCCGCATCCCCGTGGTGGTGCTGATGGACATCCGCGGCTACAAGCACTTCGTGGTGATGCAGAAAGTCGACCAAGGCTGGGTCTACATCGGTGACCCGGTACTGGGCCACAAACGCTTCAAGGTCGAAGATTTCGTGAAAGGCTGGAACGGCATCATCTTCGCCGTCATCGGCCAAGGGTACGACAAGTCCAACATCTTGCTCGACCCGCCTCTACCGCTCAGCGCCAAGAATCGCATCAACAACTTCACACCGGTGAAGGATGCAGAGTTGATGGACTTCGGCTTCATCCAAAGCGACTTCTTCTAATGACAAGGGGCAAGACGCCCCGGGAGCATCCCATGAAGACTTCATTCTGGCTCGCCGCCATTTGCCTGGCTGCCAGCCTGCCCACCCAGGCACAGACGTTCAAACCCATCGAGCTGAAGGATCAGGAACTGGCAGACCTGCGCGGTCGCTATGTGCTGCCTGGGCGCATCGTCAGTTTCGGGGTGGTGATGACCAGCACCTGGCAGAACGCCAATGGTGAAGTGATCGGCGCCACCTCGACGATGCAGATCCAGCATTCGACCCTGCAGCCACAGTTCTATGTCTCGATGATCAATCAGAAAGGCACCGGCACCTCGCAGTCCCGAGGCCCGGGCACCGGTACCGTCACAGGCGGCAGCGGCCTCAACACCACCGAGGGCGTGACCCAGGTGGTACGTGCCGCCGGTGATTACAACTCGGCCTACAACAACGTGGGGATCAATGTCACCAAGGGCAACGCGGCGCCTGCCACGCAGACGCAAGGCCGCCCCCTGGCCGCCGGCGAGACGCTGGTCGGTGCCAACGGCGCAGGGTCCTTGAGCGTTTCCGCCAATGGCACCGGTGTACAGCTCGGCATCGTCGCCAGCAACAACCAGGGCGCTACCCTGCAGCGTCTGGGCCAGGGCGGGCTGATGCAGAACACTACCCTGCTCGGCGCCGGCAATCAGGTGCGCAACCTGACGGAGCTGAATGTCGTGCTGCGCGACAGCCCTGCCACGGCTGGGCCGATGAATGCAAACCTCGACCAGCTCAAAGGTCTTCGCAACGGCGGATACTGATCTACGCTCAGTCTCATCGAACAAGTAGTCAGAAGGGACGGCTAATCCATGCATCGTTTGTTGACGTTGAGAGCTATCGTTTGTTTGAGTACCTTGGCCCCGGCCACTTTGCTTCAAGCAGCAACCGACCCACAGGTCGAAGCACTGAAACAAGAACTGATCGCGTTGAAACAACGCTACGAAGCTCAACAGAATGCATTGATGGTGCTGGAACAACGCCTTCGCCAGGTCGAGGAAGCACCGGCGACACCTGCGCCCAAGCGCTTGACCAAGTCGCCGGCCGAGGGGGTAAAAGGCGCGCAGACCGTGGCAGCTGGGGCTCCGGGCACCACCGGCAGCTCTTACGGGGAGTCTTTGAGAGACGACTCGGAGCCGGCGCAGAGCGTGTCGAACCTGTATGACGAAGCCAGTGGCTTCTTTGGCGGCGGCAAGTTCAGCGTCGAAACCGGGTTGACCTATACCCACTACGACACCCGTGCCCTGACCCTCAACGGTTTCCTGGCACTCGACTCGATTTTCCTTGGCAATATCAACATCGACCGAATCAAGGCCGACAACTGGACGCTGGACCTGACAGCCCGCTACAACGTCGACCAGCGCTGGCAGTTCGACATAAACGTACCCATTGTCTATCGTGAGTCGACTTACTCGTCCGGGGGCGCAGGCGGTGCCGCCGGGGTCAGTTCCGATGGCACCGTTACTCGCGACCCGATGATCGGCGATGTCAACGTCGGCGTGGCCTACAAGTTCATCGATGAGTCGGAAAACTGGCCAGACGCCGTCGCCACCCTCCGGGTCAAGGCGCCGACTGGCAAAGACCCCTACGGCATCAAGCTCATCCAGGACCCTGGCAACGATAACCTGGCAGTCCCGGAAGACCTGCCGACCGGCAACGGTGTATGGTCCATCACCCCGGGCATCTCGCTGGTCAAGACCTTCGACCCCGCGGTCCTGTTCGGCAGCCTGTCGTACACCTACAACATGCAAGACTCGTTCAGCGATATCAGCCCCACGGTCAACACCAAGGTGCCGGGCGATGTGAAGCTCGGCGATTCCTGGCAGATCGGCGGCGGTATCGCGTTCGCTCTGAACGAGAAGATGAGCATGTCGTTCTCGGTCACCGACCAGTTTTCCCGCAAGAGCAAGATCAAGCCTGATGGCGGCGACTGGCAGTCGATCACCAACAGCGACTACAACGCGGCCAACTTCAACGTCGGCCTGACCTTCGCCGCCAGCAACAACCTCACCATCGTTCCCAACCTTGCGATCGGACTTACCGACGATTCACCGGATTTCTCCTTCAGCCTGAAGTTCCCGTACTACTTCTGACTCGCCTTGCCGCTACCTGGCCCACAGTGGGGCCGGGTTTTGGTAACCAACCTTGTAGCCGCCGGCTTTCCAGGCACCGGGCTGTTATCATCGTGCACAGCGATATGACAATCTGAAGTCAATTTAAGGAAAGCTTTCGTGAAGAACCTGCTTGGCCACCCGCACTCCCGGCTCGTCGTTCTGGCGACCCTGGTGCTGGTGATTCCACTGAACACGCGCGCCTTGCTGGGCTGGTCCAATCCGCTCGGATACGTGTCGGACCTGGCCCTTGGCAGCCTGCTCGTGTGCCTGCTCCACCGTCGACCCTGGTGGCTGGCCCTGCCTGTGCTGGTGGCCTGGGCGGCGTTGTGGGTGGCCTCGGCAGAGCTGGTCAGCGCTGTCGGGAGGCTACCGAACAGTGGTGACCTGGGGTACCTGATCGACCCGCAGTTCATGGAAAACTCCACCGGCGGTGGTCTCGCCCACGCCTGGCTGCCCTGGTTGATGGTTGCCGGCCTGCTGGCCTGGTGCTGGAGTGCCTGGCGCAGCCGTGGTCGGCGCAGCGCTGCACTGCCGCGCTGGGCCTTCGCCATTCCAGTGCTGCTGTTCGGTGTGCACTGGGGCAGCCAGCAGCTTGCGCCGTCAGACGCCGACCAGTGGCGCCAGTACAACCTTTCCCACCAACTGCTGTCTGCGGGCGTCAACGACCTGCAACGCCGCGTCGTGGCCTGGGGCGGGCATGAACAACCCATCACTCCGATGCCCAGTACCGGCCTGACCCAGGCCGATCTGCATGGTCAGAAGCTGCTGGCCGCCCCGGGCAGTGCGCGCAACCTGCTGGTGATCACCCTCGAAGGCATTCCCGGCGCCTACGTAAGGCCAAACCGCCAGGCCCTGCACAGCCGCTTCGACCAGGAGCTCATGCCCAACCTCAGCCGTTGGGCCGAGCGCGGCATGAACACGCCCGATTACGTGCTGCACACCCACCAGACCATACGCGGCCTCTACGCCATGCTCTGCGGTGACTATGACAAGCTGGCCAACGGTACGCCCAAAGGCATGGAACTGCTCACCCAGCAGCAGCGCAACCAGGCCTGCCTGCCGGCCCAGTTGCGCCAGGCCGGCTTCAGCACCCATTACCTGCAAGGGGCGGGCCTGCGCTTCATGGCAAAGGACCGAATCATGCCGCATATCGGCTTCGACGCGGTGCATGGCCAGGAGTGGTTCAGCAATGAAAACTACCTGGAATTCCCCTGGGGCAAGGACGACCGGGCGTTCTTCGAAGGCGCCCTGAACTATGTCGGGCAATTGCGCCAGCAGGAGCGCCCGTGGATGCTCACCCTGCTGACCGTGGGCACTCACCAGCCGTATTCGGCGCCGGCCGACTACCTGGCCCGTTACGACACGCCCAAGCAGGCGGCCGTGGCCTACCTGGACGATGCGCTGGGCGCGTTTCTGGACAACCTCGAGCGCCAGGGTGTGCTCAAGGACACGCTGGTGGTGGTGACGTCGGACGAATCCCACGGTATCGACGGGGTGCGCCTGGCCTCGTCCTGGGGCTTCAACCTGCTGCTGGCACCGGAACAGGCGCAACTGCCGCCTATCAAGCAAGGTACCTACGGCCACATCGACCTGGCCACCTCCCTGCTCGACTACTTCGCCCTGCCGATACCGGTTGCGCTGGGCGGGCGCTCGCTGATGCGCGATTACGACAGCGGGCGGGAGATGATCTCCTACACCAACGGCATGTTGCGTTACCACGACGGGCAAGGAGTGTTCACCGAGTGCGACTTCCAGCAACGTTGCCGCCGCTATGCCAGCCAGGGCTTCATTGCCGACCAGGCCCGCTACCTCGGCCCGGCAGATAGCCGCACCGGGCCACAGCTCACCGCCCTTGCAGGAGTGCTCGACCAGTCCTTGTTGCAAACCCCGCTCAACCTGCGCTACCAGTTCGGTGGCCCTTCGGCCATCCCGTTGCAGGCGCGTATTCGCGATGACTGGGCCGACAACCTGATTGGCGCTCAGTACCTTGAAATGCCAGAAGGTTCGCATACCCGGGTACGGGTCAAGGTGCGAGCACTAGACCGGGAACATGTCGCCTATATCCAGCTCAAGGCCAAGGAACTGGAGCAGGACGTGCCGCTGGGGCTGCCCGAAGAAATCCGCGTGACGGCCGATGAGCCGCTGGAAATGGAGTTCGGCTTCGATAACCCTACCCTGCGCAAGGCATTCTCCTTTCACTTGCTGGGGTACGGCGGGGGTGAGGTCGAGGTGAGCGATTTCAGCGTCATCACAGCGCTGCCGGGTGAAGAAGAAACGGTTGAAGAGCTTTCGGACGGCCATCTCGCCCAGTCCAGCTGACGGAGCAAGCGTCTTGCTCAACTTCTGCACGTTGACGCGATTGCTGTGGGAGCTCAGCGGATCTGGTGCTTGTGCAGCAGCCGGTAGAACGTCGGCCGCGACACGCCGAGCACCTTCGCGGCAATGCTCATGTTGTTGCTGTGCCTGACGAGCACATCGCACAGCGCTTGGCGTTCCGCACGGTGCTTGTAGTCCTCCAGCGTTCCCAGCGGCTGTTCCTCCTGCTCCATCACATGCAAACCCAGGTCCTGGGCTTCGATCTGCCGGCCTTCGGCCAGAACCAGGCCCCGCCGCACTCGATTGGCCAGCTCCCGGACATTACCGGGCCAGTTGTGCCGGCCCATGGCAGCCAGGGCATGGTCACTGAAGGATCGCGGCCGGCGGCCGGTTTCCAGGCTGTAGAAATGGGAAAAATGGTTGGCCAGCATCGACAGGTCGCCATGCCGGTCACGCAGGGGCGCAGTCACCACCTGCAACACATTGAGCCGGTAATACAGATCTTCCCTGAAGCGCCCCTGCTCGATGGCCTTTTCCAGGTCCACATGGGTGGCAGCCAGCACCCTCACATCGACCGGAATCGGCTGGCTTCCGCCAACCCGCTCGATGTGCTTTTCCTGCAGGAAACGCAGTAGGTTGGCTTGCAGCTCCAGCGGCAAGTCGCCAATTTCATCGAGGAACAAAGTCCCGCCGTGAGCCGCCTCGATGCGCCCGACCTTGCGTTGATGCGCCCCCGTGAAGGCGCCCTTTTCGTGCCCGAACAACTCGGACTGGATCAGGTGTTCAGGTATCGCGCCGCAGTTGATGGCGATGAACGGCATTTCGCAGCGTTGTGACTGGCGGTGCAGCGTGCGCGCCACCAGCTCCTTGCCCGTGCCACTCTCGCCGCGAATCAGTACTGGCGACTCGGTGGGCGCCAGCTTGCCCAGCAATTTGCGCAGTTCGAGAATCGGCCGGCTGTCACCCAGCAGCTCATGCTCCTGGTCATTGATCGGCGCGGTGCCCTTGCCACGCAGCCGCGCCATGCCAAAGGCACGCCCCAGGGTCACCAGGACGCGGGACACGTCGAATGGCAAGGTATGGAAATCGAAGAACCACTCGCAGACAAAGTCACCGACGTTCTGCATGCGCAATTGCTCGGCATTGAGCACCGCGATCCATTCGGTGTTGCTGCGCTTGATCATGTCCTTGACCGCATCCGGGTGGCGCAGGTGGGACTCCTGCAGACGCAACAGCCCAAGGTCGCATCGGTGCTCCAGGGCCAGGTCCAGGCTACAGCTATGGACATCCCAACCTGCACTCTCCAGGCCTGGTAACAAACGGTGACAATCATCGCACGGGTCGACGATGAGCAAGCGACGAAGGGCTGCGGTTTCGTGCATGACCGTTCCTTGGCGCCAATTTGTGGTTTTTTACGTGAAAACAGTAAGTTGCGGCGCCGATTTAACAGTAGCAACGAACTTGACGGTGCTCACTACCGTCTGTCTGCCCGATTCTGTGGCGGCCGAGCCCTGCGGGAATTTTTCAATTTAATTGGCGTCACAGGCGGCGCAGGACAATAAAAACTTTTCAAATTTGAAAAAAAATATCAACGCTGTGTGACTCCACCCCCAACTTGGAGCATCAGTACGAATAACCCCGCACTGCAGATCGCGATACGCTGAAGCGACGTAGCAGTAACGCGGACCTTCATTACGCTGTTTGGGACCATAGAGAGACCGAACCATGAATGCCTCGCTCCGTGTCAACGAAGCCCTGCTGATTGCCGACCACGCCTTCGAACCTTTCCAGTGCGTTGCCTGGGATGCGCCCAACGGGACTGGTGAGCTGAGCCTGGCAGTGATCGACCGGACCAGCACCCGTATCGGCAGCAAGCAAGTGTCCTCGTCTATCTATTCGGACCCTGCACAATGGGCCAGCCTGATTGAGGAAGTGCGCGCCGAACTGTCCCGCAAAGGTTATGACCTGCAACCCTGGTCGATGCCGAAGTAATAGCAACGGTCGACCAGCAAGTGCGTGCCCGGCACGCACTTGTACAACTTCCGGCGTGCCGCTCAGGCAACTTTTTTATTGCGACATAGTGTCGCGCCCCACCGCCCATTCACTACTCAGTGCATTAACTTGAATTGTTCGAGATGCTGGTAATCAGCCTGCAGTTGTTCAGCCACTTGCTGCGCACGCCCCAGGCGAACCGGCGCCAATTCCATGTCTACCAATAAGGTGGCGCAAGGCATGGGGTGCACGCTATTCCAGCGCTGCAAGCGGCCATCGGTGAACACCAGGCAGCGCTGAAGCTCTTGGGGGTGGGCTTTCTGCCTGGCTTGCAGCCAGCGACGTGCCTGCCCCAGCGCCTCGATCAACGGTGTGCCGCCACCCGCCCCCAACGCCTGCAACCAAGGCTGCAACGCGGCCGACGCCTTGAGCCCATGGCGTTGCCATTGCGGCGCGCTACCACTGGCAGTGAGCAACGCCAGCCGGGCGCGTTGGCGATACGCCTGGTCGAACAACTCGGCCAGCAGGCCTTTGGCCTGCGCCAGCGCCTGATGACGCCGGGTCGAGGCCGAAGCATCGACTATCACCAGCCACAGCTCGCCAGCCTGGGCGTGACGCTGCTGCCAGCACAGGTCATTGCGCTGACGAGGGCGCCCCTTGAGCAACGTCGGCAGCCAGGCTACACGGCCTTTGCCCGCCGCCTGGGCACGACCACGGCTGGCACCCTTCAGGCTGCCGGTACGGGGCATGGCATCCGCCACCTTGTCGCCCGGTGCGCGGATGCTCAGGGCTTTTTTGCCCAGTTCGGTACCTCGCGCCGTGCACCGCTGGTGACGGGTTGAGCCGGTAATGCCCCCAGTCGCCCTGCCCGCCCTGGCTCTGCGTATCGCCACGGGGGCTTGCCGGTGGTGTGGCCTGGCCGGCGTGCTCCGGCGGCGAGCGGCGCCTGTGGCGCAGGGCGAACTCCGCCACGGCTTCCACGTCACCCTCCTCGATCGCCTTGCCACCACGCCAGGCGCAATGTGCACGGGCGGCGCGCAGCCAGACCAGGTCGGCACGCAGGCCATCGACACCTGCGGCATAACAACGCTCGGTGATCCAGGCCAGCGCCTGATCGTCCAAGGCAATCGCCGAAAGGGATTGGCGCGCCGCCTGGCAACGTTCGCGCAGTTGCGCCTGGGCCGTAGCCCATTGCGCGCAGAAGGCCTGCGGGTCGGCGTCGAACGCCAGCCGGCGGCGAATAATCTGTTGCCGCGCATCGGGTGCCGGCAGCCCTTCGAGCAGCACATTCAAGCCGAAGCGGTCGAGCAACTGCGGGCGCAGTTCGCCTTCCTCGGGATTCATGGTGCCGATCAGGACGAAACGGGCGCTGTGCCGGTGCGAAATACCATCGCGCTCGACACGGTTGGTACCGCTGGCGGCCACATCGAGCAGCAAGTCCACCAAGGTGTCGGGCAGCAGGTTCACTTCGTCGACATACAGCACGCCGCCATCGGCCTGCGCCAGAACGCCGGGAGAAAACTGCGCCTTGCCCTGGCCCAGCGCGGCATCCAGGTCCAGCGTGCCGACCAGGCGCTCTTCGCTGGCACCCAGCGGCAAGGTCACGAAAGGCCCTTCACCCAGCAGGTCTGCCAGGCCACGCGCCAAAGTGCTCTTGGCCATGCCGCGCGGCCCTTCGATCAGCACGCCGCCAATCTTCGGGTCGATGGAGGTCAGGCACAAGGCCAGCTTGAGGTCCTCGGCGCCGACCACGGCGGCCAAGGGAAATTGCACGGGTTCACTCATATCAAGCCTGTTCCTCGCCATCGAGCAGTTGTTCTTCCAGCGCTTCGCGATAATCGCCCGGCTGCTCCCAAAGCCCGCGCTGCTGGGCCTCCAGCAATCGCTCGGTGAGGTCGCGCAGTGCTTCTGGGTTGTGCTCGCGCATGAAGTCGCGGGTTGCCGGGTCGAGCACATAGGCATCGGCCAGCGACTGGTAATGATGATCGTCGATCAGGTGCGTGGTAGCGTCGAAGGCGAACAGGTTGTCGACCGTCGCCGCCAGCTCGAACGCCCCTTTGTAGCCATGGCGCTTGGCGCCGTCGATCCACTTGGGGTTCAAGGCGCGGGCACGGATCACGCGGTTCAGCTCTTCCTTGAGGGTGCGAATGCGCGGCCGGTCGACCTGGCTGTGATCGCCGTGATAGCTCGCCACCTGCGCGCCCGCGAGCGTCTCGGACGCCGCCAGCATGCCACCCTGGAACTGGTAGTAGTCATTGGAATCAAGCAGGTCATGCTCATGGTTGTCCTGGTTCTGCAGCACAGCCTGTACCTGCCCCAGGCGCCGAGCGAACTGGGCGCGGGCCGGCGTGCCTTCGTCACTGGCGCCATAGGCATATCCACCATGGTTGAGGTACACCTCGGCCAGGTCATCGCGGCTGTGCCACAGGCGGCCATCGATCGCGTTCTGCACGCCGGCGCCATAGGCGCCGGGCTTGGCGCCGAACACTCGCCAACCGGCCTCGCGCGCCGCCTGTTCAGGTGCCACACCCTGAGCCTGCAAAGCCTCGCGTTCGTGACGGGCCCGGGCAGCAAGCGGGTTTTGATCATCAGGTTCATCCAGCGCCGCCACTGCCTGCACCGCCGCATCGAACAGGCGGATCAGGTTGCCGAAGGCATCGCGGAAAAAGCCTGAGACGCGCAGGGTCACGTCCACCCGTGGGCGGTCCAGAACGCTCAGGGGCAGGATTTCGAAATCGTCGACGCGCTGACTGCCGGTGGCCCATACCGGGCGCACGCCCATCAGTGCCATGGCCTGGGCGATGTCGTCACCACCTGTGCGCATGGTTGCCGTGCCCCACACCGACAGGCCAAGCTGACGCAGGTGGTCGCCATGGTCCTGCAGGTGCCGTTCGAGGATCAGGTTCGCCGAGGCGAAGCCCAGGCGCCAGGCCGTGGTGGTGGGCAGGTTGCGCACATCCACGGTGTAGAAGTTGCGCCCGGTGGGCAGCACATCCAGTCGGCCGCGGCTGGGCGCGCCACTGGGCCCGGCCGGGACGAAGCGCCCCGCCAAGGCGGCGAGCAAGCCGTTGATCTCTGCTGGCCCGCAGGCATCGAGGTCTGGCGCGACCTGCTCACACAATGCGTCAAGCACCGCCAACACAGGCTCCCAGCCGGGTTCGTCGGGCAATGGCACGGTTGCGCCCAAGGCCTGTTCAATGAGTTTCAGCGCCAACAGCTCAAGCCGCTCTCGGGTATCGCCGCACGTGCGCCACGGCTCGTTGCTCATTACCTGCAGTTGAAGCGGTCGAGGGCCGTCCCAAGGCTGGCCGAGGTCGCAATCGAGCGGGTCGAAGCCCAGCGCCAACGCCTTGGCCAAGGTGCGCAGCAGGCTGGCATTGCCGCCGCGCCCGTCCGCGCGCTCCACCCGCAGCAAGGCCAGCAAGGTATCGACCCGCAAACGTGCCTGGGGCGACTGGCCGAACACATGCAGGCCATCGCGAATCTGCGATTCCTTCAGGTCGCACAGGTAGGTATCCAGGCGTGGCAGCCATACCGCTGCGTCGTCCAACTGGCCTTCGAGCTGCAGTTCGCGGTCGATGTGGTTGGCCTTGACCAGTTCGAGGATATCGCGCTGCAACTCCCGGGCTCGCCTTGGGTCGAGCAGTTGCGCTTCATAGAATTCGTCAGCCAGCTGCTCCAGATGGCGCAACGGGCCATAGGTTTCGGCGCGGGTCAGCGGCGGCATCAGGTGGTCGATGATCACCGCCTGGGTGCGGCGCTTGGCTTGGGCGCCCTCGCCCGGGTCGTTGACGATGAATGGATAGATGTTCGGCAGCGGGCCGAGCAAGGCGTCCGGCCAGCACTCGGCGGACAGGCCAACGCCCTTGCCGGGCAGCCACTCCAGGTTGCCGTGCTTGCCGACGTGGATCACAGCATCGGCAGCAAAGGCATGGCGCAGCCAGAAATGAAACGCCAAGTAGCCATGTGGAGGGACCAGGTCCGGATCGTGGTACACGGCACTGGGGTCGACCTGGTAGCCACGGGCCGGCTGGATACCGACGAAGGTCAGGCCATAACGCAGGCCGGCCACCATCAGCCGGCCACTGCGGTACATCGGGTCTTGCTCGGGCGGCCCCCAGCGGTCGATCACCGCCTGACGGTTGGCCGCAGGGAGGCGCTCGAATGCCTCGTTGTAGTCCGCCAAGCTCAAGCTTTGCGCGCATGGGCGTTGATCCAGATGATCGAGGTCGTTGGTCACGCCACCGAGCAACTGGTGAATCAACTGGGTCCCGCTGTTCGGCAGTTCGCCCAGCGGGTAGCCCTCGGCTTTCAGAGCATTGAGGATGTTCAAAGCAGCGGCTGGGGTGTCCAGGCCCACACCATTGCCAATGCGCCCGTCGCGAGTCGGGTAGTTGGCCAGCACCAAGGCCACGCGCTTCTGCTCATTGGGCAGACGTGCCAGTTCCACCCAGCGGCGCGCCAGTTCGGCGACGAAGTCCATGCGTTCGGGGTGAGCCCGGTAGCAGACCACATCGGACTGGCTGCGCTCGCTGCGCCAGGCCATGTCCTTGAAGCTGACCGGCCGGGTGATGATGCGCCCGTCGAGCTCCGGCAAGGCAATGTGCATGGCCAGGTCACGAGCGCCCAGGCCCTGCTCGCTGGCTTGCCAGCCTGGCTGGTTGTCTTGCGCACAGATGGCCTGCAGCACCGGAATATCTCGGCGAATCGGGCGCTGGCTGGGGCGTTCTGGGCTGGACAAGGCAAACCCGGTGGTATTGATCAGCACCTCGGCGCCGACCTCGTCCAGCCACTGCTCCACCTGCTCAAGGCAGGCGCTTTCCTTGAGGCTTGCGACCGCAATCGGCAGCGGGTTGAGCCCGGCGGCCTGCAGGCGCTGGCAGAACACGTCGATGAAGGCGGTATTGGCCGCCTGCAGGTGCGAGCGGTAGAACAACAGCGGCGCCACTGGGTACTCGGCATGCCACTGCCCGTACCAATCCTCGAGCGTGGCACTGGCCTTGCTCGGGTGATACACCGACGTGCGCGGCAAGGGTTGCGGCTCGTCCCAGGCGTAGTCACGCCCCAGCCATAGGCTGGCCAGGCAGTTGAAGAGGTTGACGGCATTGGCCTTGCCGCCCTGGCGCAGAAAGTGCCAGAGGCGCTCCGCCGCAGCACCGGTTACCGTGCCCAGGTCGGTCAGCTCCGGGTCCGGGCGGTCGTCGCCCGGTACCAGGATCAACTGCACGCCGCGGGCAGCCAGTGCCACCAACTGCTCGACGCCGTAACGCCAGTAACCAACGCCGCCGTGCAGCGACACCAGGATGACCTTGGCGTGGCGCAGCACCTCTTCTACATAGAGGTCGACCGAGGCATGGTTCTGCACCTGCATCGGGTTGGCCAGACGCAGGCTGGGAAAGTCATCGGGCAATTGCTCGGCGGTTTCGGCGAGCAACGCCAGGTGCGAGTCGCCGCTGCAGAGGATCACCAGCTCGGCGGGTGTCTGGCCAAGGTCGGCAATGCTGTCGTCCGGCACGAAGCCGCCGGGCTGGGTCCGCAGCAGGTGCATGGGTTAGGCGCCCAGGGCCTGGCGCAGGCGCGCTTCCAGTTGCACGGCATCGAGGTCCTGGCCGATCAGCACCAGGCGGGTGACGCGCGGCTCGTCGGCACGCCAGGCGCGGTCGAAGTGCTTGTCGAAGCGGGTACCCACGCCCTGCACCAGCAGGCGCATCGGTTTGCCGGGGATGGCGGCGAAACCCTTGGCACGCAGGATGCCGAACTCCACCACCAGTTGCGTCAAGGCGTCGAGCAGGAGGCTTTCGTCGGCCTCAGGCAAGTCGATGGAGATGGAGTCGAAGGCATCGTGGTCATGGTCGTCGTGGTCGTCGCCGTCGTGGTGCGAATCATGGTGGGTGCGGCGCCCGTCGATGTGCTCTTCAGACCCTGCCCCCAGCCCCAGCAACACGTCCAGCGGCAGGCGGCCGCTGCTGGCTTCGATCACCTTGACCGCCGGCGGCAGCTCTTCGGCCACTTCGGCGCGGACCTTGGCCAAGCCTTCGGCATCGATAAGGTCGGCCTTGTTCAGCACCACCAGGTCGGCACTGGCCAACTGGTCGGCGAACAGCTCATGCAGCGGCGATTCGTGGTCCAGGTTGGGGTCGAGCTTGCGCTGGGCATCGACCTGATCCGGGTAGGCCGCGAAGGTGCCGGCAGCCACGGCCGGGCTGTCGACCACGGTGATGACCGCATCGACGGTGCAGGCGGTACGGATTTCCGGCCACTGGAAAGCTTGTACCAAAGGTTTGGGCAAGGCCAGGCCGCTGGTTTCGATCAGGATGTGGTCAAGATCGCCACGACGGGCAACCAGCTCGCGCATGACCGGGAAGAACTCTTCCTGCACGGTGCAGCACAGGCAGCCGTTGGCCAGCTCGTAGACGCGACCGGTGGCTTCTTCTTCGGTGCAGCCAATGCTGCATTGCTTGAGGATTTCGCCGTCGATGCCGAGTTCGCCGAACTCGTTGACGATGACCGCGATGCGCCGGCCCTGGGCATTGTCGAGCATGTGGCGGAGCAAGGTGGTCTTGCCCGAGCCGAGGAAGCCGGTGACGATGGTGACGGGGAGCTTGGCCAGTGTTTTCATGTCGCGTTGCCCTTGGCAAATGGCGCGGGCATGCGGGACGAAAGCCTCGGGCCAGGCCGGCCGGGCTCGTTCGCCACCGGATCACCCCGCCCGGTTGAAAGTCGAAAACGTGACGAGGCAGGTCTCCTGGCTCGCACCGTTCCGGCCCCGGTCAGTCAAGGGGGCCAGGTAGGATGACGCCTTCCCGCGCCTGGGCGCAGTGGCTGTGTCGATCCGTTGCCGGTGCTTACAGTTGCGGGGGCAGCCGCGGCTTGTACCGCGTTCCCGTCTTAGCTTCGGCGTGGCCGAAGAACCTCGAAGCGGCAAGGCTACGCGGGGGGTGGCGGGTGGTCAAGCGCTGGCCGCGCGGCGCATCGCGGATGAATCCACCCCTACAGGCCGACGCGATTTCCGCCCCACCCTAAATCCCAAACCCAATCTTCCCCCACCCTCAGCAATCAAATGCAATCAATTGACGGAAACCCTGCCCCGTGCTCTCCTCACGCCTTGCGTTCAGGTGCCCCCTCGGGGGTGAAACGGGAAACCGGTGCGTCGCAGGCCCTCCAACAGGGCCGGACAAGACCGGTGCTGCCCCCGCAACGGTAAGCGAGCGAAGCGTCTAGACCACTGTGCCACGCCATTGGGCATGGGAAGGTGACGCTTTACAAAGGAGCCCTGCTCCTCCTCGCAAGCCCGGAGACCGGCCTGGCGTCACATGAACACCCCGCGGTGGGCGGGCGCTGTCGCATTCCCTCGGGCGCTTGGTGTCCGGGGCTGCCGCGCTTGCCCGTTGAGTTTCCAAACAACAAAGGATCGCGTCATGCCCATTTCCAGCGCCAAGCACAGCATCGCCACCCCCGTCACCCTCAGCCAGCGTGTCGTCATCGCCGCTGCGGCCAGCCTGCTCGGCCTGTGCCTGGTCTACTTCGCCGGTTTCTCGCACATCGAGGCGGTACACAACGCCGCTCACGATACTCGCCACAGCGCCGCGTTCCCCTGCCACTGAGGCCCGCCCCATGATCAAGCGCATTGCCCGCACCGCCGGGTTCAGCGGCCTGCTCGCTGCCTTGCTGCTGACCCTGCTGCAAAGCTTCTGGGTCGCCCCGTTAATTCTCCAGGCCGAAACCTACGAGTCGGCAGCCCCCGCCGCCGAGCACCACAGCCATGACGGCGAAGCGGTAGCCGCCCACGAGCACAGTGCCGAGGCCTGGTCGCCGGAGGATGGCTGGCAGCGCATCCTCTCGACCACTGGCGGCAACCTGGTGGTAGCCGTCGGTTTCGCCCTGATCCTCGCCGCCCTGTACAGCCTGCGTGAGCCCAACCGGGTCAGCACCGGTGCGCTGTGGGGCTTGGCCGGCTTCGCGGTGTTCTGCCTGGCGCCCACCCTGGGCCTGCCGCCCGAACTGCCAGGCACCGCAGCCGCCGACCTGGGCCAACGCCAGAGCTGGTGGGTCGGCACTGCGGCCGCCACCGCGCTGGGGCTTGCACTGCTGGTGTTCTCCCGCCACTGGCTGCTCAAGGCCGCCGGCGCGGTACTGCTGGTGGTCCCGCATGTAATTGGCGCACCACAGCCTGAGGTTCACCAGAGCCTGGCACCCGAGGCGCTGGAGACTCAGTTCAAGATCGCCTCGTGGCTGACCAATGCCGCGTTCTGGCTAGCCCTGGGCCTGCTCAGCGCCTGGCTGTACCGCCGCGCCCAACAGGCCTGATGGCCATCGAACCGTCGCTGCCGGCACTGTATGCCGGCTTCGGCTGCCGCCGCGGCTGCCCGGTAGACACCCTCGACGCCCTGCTGCGCCAAAGCCTGGCTGCCCATGGCCTGACGCTGGACGCAGTACAGGGCATCGCCACGATCAGCCTCAAAGCCGATGAACCCGGGCTAGTGCAATTGGCCTTGCGCCACGGACTGCCCCTGGCGACGTTCGATGCCAGCCAGCTACAAGCATTCGAGCCTTGCCTGAGCCATCGCTCGGCGACCGCCTATGCCCACAGCGGCTGCTGGGGCGTCGCCGAAAGCACGGCACTGGCGCTGGCCAGCCGCACGCACGGCACAGCCAGGCTCAAAGTCACACGGCATGCTTCAGGCACCGCTACCGTCGCCCTGGCCTGCGGCGGATAATCGCTTCAATCATTCACTGCAAGGAATTTCCATGACGGTCTACTTCATCGGTGCCGGCCCAGGCGACCCGGAGCTGATCACGGTCAAGGGCCAGCGCCTGATCCGTCAATGCCCGGTCATTATCTATGCCGGCTCCCTGGTACCGCCTGCGGTGCTCGAAGGCCATCAGGCCGAGACAGTCATCAACAGCGCCGAGCTGCACCTCGAGCAGATCATCGATGCCATGCGTGCTGCCCATGCCCAAGGCCAGGATGTGGCGCGCGTGCACAGTGGCGACCCCAGCCTGTACGGCGCCATCGGCGAGCAGATTCGCCATCTGCGCGCGCTGGGTATCGACTACCAGATCATCCCCGGTGTCACCGCCACTGCCGCCAGCGCCGCCTTGCTGGGCTGTGAACTGACCCTGCCGGATGTGGCGCAGACCGTCATCCTGACCCGTTACGGCGACAGCTCGCCGATGCCCGCCGGCGAGCAGCTCGGCGACTTGGCCCGCCACGGCGCAACCTTGGCCATCCACCTCGGGGTCAAGCACCTGCCGCGCATCGTCGAGGAGCTGCGCCCCCATTACGGCGCGGACTGCCCGATTGCCGTGGTCCATCGCGCCACCTGGCCTGACCAGGACTGGGTCCGCGGAACCTTGGCCGGCATCGTCGAACAGGTGGCGGCAAAGGGCTTTCGCCGCACCGCGCTGATCCTTGTTGGCCATGTACTGGGCGATGCACCGTTTGCCGAATCGGCCTTGTACCGCGCCGGGCACGCGCACCTCTACCGCCCTGGCGAGTGAGAATTGCCAACGGCATACGTGCCATGCAGACTCCGGAGCACTTCACTGCATACCGGAGTCACGCCCATGCTGGATCTACGCCCCAATTGCGAATGCTGCGATGCCGACTTGCCGGGCGATAGCCCGGAGGCATTCATCTGCTCGTTCGAGTGCACGTTCTGCCGCCGTTGCACCGATACCCGCCTGCAGGGCGTCTGCCCGAACTGTTCTGGCCAACTGCTGCCGCGCCCCACACGGGTCGGCCTGGCGTTGGTCAACAACCCGGCATCGACGCTGCGTATCCTCAAGCCCCATCCCGCCTGCCAGTAAACGAGCTGTCTGCGCCCGGCAGTGCCGCGTCCGGGCGATGCTTCTTCCGATATGTTGTAGGAATTTTCCACGGCACATGCTCGCTTGTTCAACAGATCTATACTCGCCATTACCAAGGAACCGGAATGGCCGTATCGTGCTGCGATGCAGAAATAACTTGCAGACGCATTCCTGAATAAGCACAGGAAACGACCCACAATTCCGACAGGAGTTAACTTCATGACAACCGTGTTGATCGTCGACGACCACCCCATCGTCAGACTGTCCATGCGCCTGCTACTGGAGCGTGAGCGCTTCCGTGTCGTGGGCGAGGTAGGCAATGGAAGCGAAGTGGCACAGGTGGCGCGCGAACTGCGCCCTGATGTGGTGATTCTCGATATCGGCCTCCCCGGCCTGGATGGCATGGAGGTCATCAAGCGCCTCCAGCAACTTGAGCCTACGCCCAAGATCATGGTTCTGACCGGGCAGGCAACCGATCTCTATGTACGCCGCTGCCTGGATGCCGGTATTGGCGCCTTCGTGACCAAGGATGAAGATCACGATGCGCTGATTTTCGCCCTCAAGGCCTTGATCAAGGGCTACTCGACGTTTCCACAGATGTCAGTCAACAGCAACACGCTCGACAGCGAACCTAGCCGTCTGGGAAGCCTGTCCAACCGCGAGATGGAGGTCTTGCGGCGGCTGGCCCGAGGCGAAAACAACAAGCACATCGGCAGCAGCATGAACCTCAGCGCCAAGACCATCAGCACCTATCGAGGGCGCATCATGGAGAAGCTCAAGACCGAATCGTTGGTGGAAATGGTCGATCTGGCCAAGCGCAACCACGTCAGTTGAGCCCACCATCGCCATGAAGCGCTTGCACGCCGGCATGCTCCTGGCCTTGAGCCTGGCCTGCAGCCCCCTGCCGACACTCGCCGATGCCGAACCACGCCAGTTGCTGGCGCGTGCCACCAGTGCCACGCAGCCGCTGCGCCTGGACCATCAGGACCGTCAGTGGCTGCAGCAGCGCAAAGCCCTGCTGCTGGGCAGTTCGCGCCCAGACTACCCGCCCTTCGAAATCAACATCAGCCAGGCCGACTACGAAGGCCTGAGCGCTGACTTCGCGGGGCTGATCGGTGAGCAACTGGGTATCCCGGTGGAAGTCAGGCGCTTTTCCAGTCGCCATGAAGCGATCACCGCCCTGCGCGAGGGCAAGATCGACCTGCTGGGCAGTTCCAACGGCTTCGAAGCGGCCGACGCCCAGCTCAGCCTCAGCCTGCCCTATGCCGACGACCTGCCAGTGATCGTCACCCGTGAAGGCCGCAGCCTGAAGAACAACCCAGAACTCGCCGGCCTGCGCCTGGCGATGGTCGACCATTACTTGCCCGGGGAAGCGGTTCGCGCGCTTTACCCCAAAGCACAGCTGAGCCTCTACCGCTCGACCCTGGCCGGGCTTGCGGCCGTCGAGCTGGGTGAAGCGGATGCATATCTGGGCGATGCCATCAGCACCGACTACCTGATCGGCAAGAGCTATCAAGGCACGGTGAAAATCGACAGCTTCTGCCAAGCCCAGCCCGGCACCTTTTCCTTTGCCCTTGCCAATGACAACCTGCGCCTGCGGCGCCTGATCGACGCGGCGCTGGACAGGATCACCGAAAGCGAGCGCCTGACCATTCTGCGGCGCTGGACCAGTGGCAACACCAGCCTCCTGCTGGAGCGCCACCTGTCCGCCCTGAGCGATGAAGAAAAAGCCTGGATCGAACGCAACCCGACGGTCAGCGTGCTAGTCGACCCGGCGCTCGCGCCGCTGACATTCAACGATACCCAGCAGCGCGCCAGCGGCATCACCGTCGACCTGCTCAAGCAGATCACCCTGCGCACCGGGCTGAACTTCAGGCTCATGGAGCGCGATAGCGTGCAGACCATGGTCGAGCAGGTAGCCCAAGGCGAGGCGCAGATGATTGGCGCCCTAGGCTACGGCGCCGAGCGTGCCAGCCAGCTGCGCTATACCCGGCCCTACCTGGTCAGCCCCAGGGTGCTGGTGACGCGCAACCAGGCTGCATGGCCGCTGCAGAGCCGCGCCCTGGAGAGCAAGCGCATCGCCCTGTTGCGTGGCTCGCCACTACGCGCCGAGGTGTTGCGCCAGTACCCCGATGCCAAGGTGATCGAAGCCAACAACCCCTTGGCGCTGATGGAAACGGTGGCCAACGGCGATGCCGACGTGGCGTACAGCAGCCATATCAATGCCACCTATTACATAAACCACGTGTTCAAAGACCAATTGCGCATTGCCAGCGTGCTCGGCGACGACCCGGCCGTTGCCGCGTTCGCCGTCGTCCCGGACCAGTTCCAACTGCAGTCCATCCTCGACAAGACACTGCTGAGCATTCCACCCGAAGAGCTGGATCAGTTGATCAATCGCTGGCGTACCAGTTCGCTGGTCAGCGACAGCCCCTGGCGCAACTACCGCACCTTGGCATTGCAGGTGCTGGTGCTGTCGGCCCTGCTGCTGGCTGGCGTGGTGTTCTGGAACAGCTACCTGCGCAAATTGATCCATCAGCGCACCGAGGCCCAGCACGCCTTGCAGGCGCAGCTGGCCCTCAGCCGCGGCCTGCTCGAACAGCTGCGCCAGGCCAAGGACGATGCGGAACAGGCCAACCAGACCAAGAGCACCTTCCTGGCCACCATGAGCCATGAAATCCGAACCCCGATGAATGCCGTGATCGGCCTGCTCGAACTGGCCCTGGAAGACAGCCGCGTCAGCCGCTGCGACACGCAGATGCTACAAACCGCGCACGATTCGGCGGTGGGCCTGCTGGGCCTGATCGGCGACATCCTGGACATTTCACGCATCGAATCCGGGCACATGACCTTGCAGCCTGCTGCCACCGATCTGGTCGAACTGGTGCGCGGTACCCTGCGGGTGTTCGAAGTCAACGCCCGCAGCAAGGGCCTCCACCTGCGAAGCGAATTGCCCCAGGGGCCGGCATGGGTCATGGTTGACCCGCTGCGGATCAAGCAGATTCTCTCCAACCTGCTGAGCAACGCCATCAAGTTCACCGACCGCGGCGACGTGCACACCAGCTTACAGCTCTACCCCGGCGCATCTGGCCACGACATTCAGGTGGAAATGTGTGTACGCGACACGGGTATCGGCATCGGCGTCGCGGACCAGGCTCGGCTATTCAGTGCCTTCGCTCAGGCAGAAGGCCCGCGTGCGCACCAGGGCGCCGGCCTGGGCCTGGTCATCAGCCGCACCCTGGCCGAGCTGATGGGCGGCAAGCTCCACCTGCAGAGCGTGCAAGGCGTAGGCACCCTGGTCCACGTCAAGTTGCAGTTGCCCATCAGTACCGCGCCACCATCCCCCGAACTGGGTGCGCCCCCGCAAGAGCATCAGGGCAAGCCGCTGAACATCCTTGTGGTCGATGACTACCCTGCCAACTTGCTGTTGCTGGAAAAGCAGCTCGATAGCCTGGGCCACCGGGTAACCCTGGCCGAGCATGGCGAAGCCGCACTGGCCTTGTGGCAACAGGCGGCGTTCGACCTAGTGATCACCGATTGCAGCATGCCGGTGATGGACGGCCATGAGCTGGCCCGCCGGATCCGCCAGATGGAGCATGCACGAGGAACACCTGCCTGCAGGATCCTTGGCGTCACCGCCAACGCCCAGGTCGAAGAGCGCGAGCGCTGTCTGGCGAGCGGCATGGACGACTGCCTGTTCAAGCCGATCGGCCTGCGCACCCTGAAGATGCACCTGCCACAGGTTCGAACCGATGCCGTTACCCCCCCTGCGCGGGCCAGTGGGTTCCAGCTGAACGAACTGCGCCACCTGACCCAGGATGACCCGCAATTGACCCGGCATCTGCTTTCGCAACTGGCCCAGAGTGCCGGTGAAGACCTCGCGGCCTTGCGCGCACTGGGCGCCTCACCGCAAGACGACGCCCTGGGACGCATCGCTCACCGCATCAAGGGAGGCGCGAAGATACTCAAGGTGCGCGGTGTGGTGAGCGATTGCGAAGCCATCGAGCATGCCCAGGCGAAAGGCATGCCCACCGAGGCGCTGCAAAAGCAGCTGGAAGAGAGCCTGATGACCCTGCAACAGGAACTGACCGATACCCTCAGTGCAATTGCAACGTCGAACTGATCTGGCTGATCGCATCGACCACGTGCCGTGAGCCCTGCTGGATCTCCATGATCACCGTACCGGCCTCGTTGGCCAACTCCACCCCGCGCCCGGTGCGTGTCAGGCTCGATTGCATGCTGGCCACCGCGGTCAGCGACAGGTCGTGATTCTGCCGCACCACATCGACGATTTCCAACGTCGCCTTGCTGGTACGCGCCGCCAGGCTGCGCACCTCGTCGGCGACCACCGCGAAGCCACGGCCATGCTCACCGGCGCGCGCTGCTTCGATGGCAGCATTCAGGGCCAGCAGGTTGGTCTGGTCGGCGATGCCGCGAATGGTCAGTACGATCTGGCCGATCACGTCCGACTGCTTGCTCACCGCATCGATACTGCGGGCAGCGTCGTTGAGCTCCTGGGAAATCTGTTCGATCACCTGCACCGTCTGCTGGACCACCTCGGTACCTTTGCGTGCGCAGGCATCAGTTTGCACCGAACTGGCATGAGCCGCGTCTGCGGCGCTTTGCTGGGTGCTGACCTGGGCCGTGATGTCGCTGGCGAACTTCACCACCTTGTACAGCCGGCCCTTGCTGTCGAAGATCGGGTTGTAGGACGCCTCCAGGTATACCGTCTGGCCCTGCTTGTTGACCCGTTCGAAACGATGGGAATGGTATTCGCCCCGATTGAGCGATGCCCAGAATTCGCGGTACTGGGCCGATTCGCGCTCATGGGCCTGGCAGAACAGGCCGTGATGGCGGCCCACCACCTCTTCCATGCGATAACCCATGGTGGCGAGGAAGTTCTCGTTGGCTTTTATCACCCGCCCCTGCGGGGTGAATTCGACCACGGCCATTGAGCGGCCGATGGCCTTGAGCAGGCTTTCACTCTCATGCTCATCCTTGACCCGCTGGCTGATGTCGGACGCCACCTTGATCACACTGGTGACCTGCTGGCGCTCATCGATCACCGGCATGTAGCTGGCTTCGAGCCAAACCTCGCGGCCGGCCTTGTCGAGCCGCTCGAAGGTGCCACTGATAGCCCGCCCTTCGCCCAGCTCACGCCACAGCTGCTGATACTCGGCGCTCTTGGCGTAGGTGGGGTCGCAGAACAGCCGGTGATGCTTGCCTCGCAATTCCTCGACGCTGTACCCCATGGCCTGGCAGAACTGGGGATTGGCATCAAGGATTGTGCCATCGGGGGCGAACTCGATCATCGCCATGTTGCGGCTGATCGCCGCGAGCTTGGCTTGGCTGTCGGCCAACGCCTGGCGAATGCGTTGGATCTCGATCAAATCGGACTTGCGATGAAAATCGAACATGGCGCCGGGGTCCTTTATGCGCAGGAGTTCCCTGAGCATAGATCGGCGCAAGCGGCGTGCAAGCACACTGCTATCACTTAGTGAATAATCATTACGCCATAAGGACTTGCTGGCAGAACCGAGGCCATTCAGGAACTCTCGCGCACCATCAACTCGAAGCCCAGATCCTGCTGCTCGGCCGCCACACGCTTGCCGTCGAGCAAGGCCAGCAACGCTTGCGCCGCGCTCCGACCAACGGCTGCGCGCGGTGTACGAATAGAGGTCAACCGCGGGACCATATGCGCCGACGCCGGCAGGTCATTGAAGCCCACCATCGCCACCTGGCGCGGCACGTCGATGCCCTGGCGCAATGCCTGGAGCACCGCGCCCTGGGCCAGGTCGTCGTTGCAGAAGAAAATGCCGTCCACATCCGGCGCCTTTGCCAGCAACTGGCTGAACAGCTCGCTGCCCAGGGCGATCGACGAGGGCTGCGGCGCCAGTATTTCCAGCTCCGTGGCCTGCATGCCGGCTTCGGCCAGGGCCTGGCGGAAGCCCTCGGCACGCTGCATCACCCGCGGGTCGAGCTGCGCGGCAATGAACGCCAATCGCTGCCGACCGCGCTCGATCAAGTGGCGTGCGGCAGCGCGGCCAGCCTGCTGCTGGGAGAAGCCCACCGACAGCGCGCCGGGTTCACCGCCCAGCTCCATCATGTGCACGCACGGCACCCCGCTGGCCAGCAGCATCTGCCGCGAAGCCTCGCTGCGATCGAAACCGGTCAGCAGCATACCGCACGGCTGATACGCCAGATAATTGCGAATGAGGTTCTCTTCTTCGTCGATGTCGTAGTGATAGTTGCCGATCAGCACTTCGAGCCCGCGCGGGCGCATGACCTCGTGGATAGCCTCCAAGGTGTCGATGAACAGCTGGTTGGACAACGACGGAATCAGTACCACCACCGACTGGCTGCGCGCTGAAGCCAGCGCCCGGGCAGCCGGGTTTGCGACGTAACCCAGGTTCGCCGCGGCAGCAATGACCTTTTCCACCAGCTCCGGGGCCACCGTGCTGATGCCGCGCAAGGCGCGGGAAGCGGTAATCGGGGAAACCCCGGAGAGCCTGGCGACTTCTGCCAGCGTGGGACGACCGGTGGTGCGAGAGCCTGTGCGAGACATGAATGTTGTAATTTTACTACTTGCCAAGGGAGGGGAACGGCCACTAAGGTAGCGCTGTCTCAGGACGCAGGCAATGTAATCTTTGGTAGCGGCCACTACACGCACTCTGCCAAGCGTCCATACTGCGTAAGGACAAAATCAATAACACCGGGGAGTGGCGTCTCGTTCATGCCGAGACAGCGCTATCTCACCCCGCAGGAGGTACTGAATGAATGCTCCCCTGACCGCCATTGTGGTGATGGGTGTGGCCGGCTGCGGCAAAAGCAGCATCGGCGCCGCCATCGCCGCCAGAAGTGGCGGCCGCCTGATCGAAGGCGACGCGTTTCACCCTGCCGAAAACATCCGCAAGATGAGCGCCGGCATCCCCCTGGACGACAACGACCGTGCCGGCTGGCTGGTGCGCCTGGGCCAGGAACTGCAAGCCACGGTCAAGGCCGGCGAGCGGCCTATCCTCACCTGTTCCGCGCTCAAGCGCCGCTATCGCGATACCTTGCGCGGCGCGATGCCGGAACTGGCTTTCGTATTCCTCGAGCTGACCCCGGCCGAAGCAGAAAAGCGCGTACTCGCCCGCCCCGGCCACTTCATGCCGGCAAGCCTCATAGAAAGCCAGTTCGCAGCCCTTGAGCCACCCCATGGCGAAGCACTGACCCTGCCGCTGGATGCCACCCAGCCGGTCGCGTCCCTGGCCGAAACCGTGGATGCCTGGCTAAAGCCCTGCGGTGACCGAAACCTGGCGCGGACCGCCTGAACCGGCGGTTTTTCGGCTCACCAAAGACAGCGCTGTCTCGATGCCTTGAAGCGTCGAACGTTCAATCAAGCAACGCCAAAAAACAACGATAAGACCGAGGCATAACCACCATGTTCGGACTGGCTACAGATACCTACCTGCTGCTCGACGCCCTGGTAACCATCGTCGGGCTGATCCTGCTGATCACCCATTTCAAAGTACACCCCTTCGTCGCCCTGACCCTGGCAGCCGGCTTCCTCGGCCTGACCTCCGGCATGCCGGTGGCCAAGGTCATGAAGTCGTTCCAGGACGGGTTCGGCGGGGTGCTCGGCTTCGTCGGCATCGTCCTTGCGCTGGGCACCATGCTCGGCAAGCTGATGGCCGATTCAGGAGGGGCCGATCAGATAGCTCAGACCCTGATTCGCGCCTTCGGCAAGAAGAACGTGCACTGGGCCATGATGTTCGCCGCCTTCCTGGTCGGCATCCCGCTGTTCTTCGAAATCGGCTTTGTATTGCTGGTACCGCTGGTGTTCATCGTCGCCCGGCGCTCGGGCGTGTCACTGATCAAGATCGGCATCCCGCTGCTGGCCGGCCTGTCCGTTGTCCACGGCCTGGTACCGCCGCACCCGGGCCCGTTGCTGGCGATCGGCATCTTCCACGCTGACATCGGCAAGACCATCTTCTATGGCCTGTTGATCGCCTTGCCCACGGCGGTCATCGCCGGCCCATTGTTCGGCAGCTTCATCGCTCGCTACATCCCCGGCAATCCGTCGCAGGAGCTGATGGACCAGATTGCCAAGGAGTCCGACCAGAGCAACCTGCCCAGCTTCTCCATCACCCTGATCACCGTGCTGCTGCCGGTGGTGCTGATGCTGCTCAAGACCTTCGCCGACGTGGTGTTGCCCGCCGAGCACATCGTGCGCCAGTGGATGGACCTGATCGGCCACCCGATCACTGCCCTGCTAGCGGCGCTGCTGCTGGCCTTCTATACCTTCGGTTCGGCGCGTGGCTTCAGCCGCCAGCAGATCATGAAGATGCTCGACCAGAGCCTGGCACCCACCGCAGCCATCGTGCTGATCGTGGGCGCTGGCGGCGGTTTCAAGCAGATGCTGGTGGATACCGGCGTCGGCAACGTGATCGGGCAGATGGCGGTGCAGGCGCAGATCTCGCCAATCCTGCTGGCCTGGCTGGTGGCTGCGGTGATCCGCATCGCCACAGGCTCGGCCACGGTCGCCACCATTACCGGCGCCGGCATCGTCGCCCCGGTGATCGACCTGGTGCCTGGGGTCAACCGCGAGCTGCTGGTGCTGGCTACCGGCGCCGGTTCGCTGATCCTGTCCCACGTCAACGACGCCGGGTTCTGGCTGGTGAAGCAGTACTTCAACATGACCGTGGCGGAAACCTTCAAGACCTGGAGCATGATGGAGACCCTGCTCTCGGTGGTCGGCATCATCTTCATCATGTTGCTGTCGATGGTGGTGTGACCGCCGATCGGGGTGATGGCACCTTGGCGCGCCGGGTAGGGCCGAACAGAAGTACAAGCCCTACCCTCGCAAAGGAGCCTGCCCATGATCCGCACAAGTGTATTGCTCGCCGCCCTGCTCGCCTGCCCGCTGGCCCTGGCGGTCGGCACAGGGCCGACCTACCCCGACGACCCGCATAACCCGGCACCCCAGCCGGGTGTCGATAGCACCCTCAACCCGATCGAGAAGCCCATGCCGCGGGATACCGACCCGCGCATTCAAGGCAATGACCCGGCAAGCCCGCCGGCCAAGCAAAATGACGATCGCGACCTTCCAGGGATGGATGGCAGCGGGTCGCAGGGGACCGGTGGGCAAGGGAGTGGGGCCGAAGGAAGTCAGCGCTGAACCGGGCCAGGGGCTGCAGTGCAGCCCATTGCCGGCGACTGGGGCGCGCGGCGCCCCGCCTCACCATTGGCGCTTATCGGGCCGGGTAAGCCCGAGCTTCTCGATCCGGTAACGCAGCATATCCCGCGACAACCCCAACATCCGCGCCGACTTGGTCACGTTCCAGTCGGTGCGATCCAGGGTCTTGCACACCAAGTCCCGCTCCATGTCTGGCAGGCTAGTGCCAGGCTCCGGCTCATGTCGCGGCACCTCGTAGAGCATCGGCGTCGGCGGTGTCAGTGGCTCGTCGATCAAGGTCATGCACAAGTTGAGCTGGTGCGCGTGAACCACCTCGTTGGGCGCCAGCAGCACGGTCTGCTCCAGCATGTTGCGCAGTTCGCGCACATTGCCCGGCCAGCTGTAGCCCAGCATCAAACTCTCGGCCTCGGCACTGAAGCGCAGGTTGGGCTTGCCATAACGGCGCCCATGGTGGGCCAGGAAGTGCCGCGCCAGCAGCAGTACGTCCTGGCCGCGGGCATGCAGCCGCGGCACTTTCAGCGCAATGATGCGCAGGCGGAAGAACAGGTCGCGGCGGAACTTGCCCTGTTGCACCATCTGCTCCAGATTGCAGTTGGTGGCGCTGATGACCCGCAGGTCGACCTTGCGCTCCTTCACCGCGCCGATGCGGCGAATGCTGCGATCCTCCAGCAGCTTGAGCAGCTTGGCTTGCAGCACCAAGTCCATCTCGCCGATCTCGTCGAGGAACAGCGAGCCTCCGTCGGCCGCCTCGACCAGGCCCACCCGGCGCTCCTTGGCGTCGGTGAAAGCCCCTTTCTCATGGCCGAACAACTCCGCCTCCAGCAGGTTGGCGGGGATCGAGGCGCAGTTGAATTCGATGAACGGCCCCTTGCTGCGCGAACCGTCGAAGTGCAAGGCACGCGCCACCAGTTCCTTCCCCGTGCCGGTCTCGCCCTCGATCAGCACCGGTGGCAGGTCGTCGCTGGCCATGCGCCGCTCCGCGTCGAGCACCTGGCGCAGCGTATGCTTGAGTGTGTGCATGACCGGCGACTCGCCGATCAGCGCCCCCAACCCTGACTTCTGCGCTTCCCGCTCCTGGTAGAACGACAGGGTACGTTCCATGCGGTCCGCGGCCAGAGCCTTCTCCAGGGTCAGCTTGAGTTCGGCCAGCACCACCGGTTTTGTCAAATAGTGGAAGGCGCCCTCTTTCATGGCCTGCACGGCATCTTCGACGTTGCCGTACCCGGTCATCATGATCACCTTGAGCTCCGGTGCCTGGGCGACCAGGGTGCGCAATAGTTCATGCCCGCTCATACCGGGCAGCGAGTTGTCGGTCAGCACCGCATCGGGCTGGGCGCGCTTGATCTGCTCCAACGCAAGCTCTGCGTTGTCGCACAGGGTCACCTCGTAGCCCTTGAGGCTCAGGTAGGTGCGTATGTTCTCGCCGAGAATTTCATCATCCTCGACTACCAGGATGCTCTGCTCCATGGTCCCCTCCCGCTGCGATATTGAAAGTAAGGCTGACGCGGGTTCCTTCCTCCTGCCGGCTACTCAGGCTGACCGAGCCGCCAAACCGTTCCATGATCCGCTTGGCCAAGGCCAGGCCGACGCCGAGGCCGCCCTGCTTGGTGGTGAAGAATGGTTTGAACACCATGCGTTCTTGCTGCTGGGTCATGCCCTTGCCGGTGTCGCTGAGTATCAGCTCCACGCGCTGGCCATCCTGCACACTGACCTGGGCACGCAGTTCACCGCCCTTGGGCATGGCTTCCAGCGCATTGGAAAACAGGCTGTTGAGAATCTGTGTCAACTGCAAGGGTTGGCTGGTCACCCACTGCGCCGCCGGCCCCTCGAAGCTGAAATGCACACCGTTGCGTTCGATCTGATGCGCAAAGGCCGAACGGGTGTCCTCGATGGCGGCCACCAGGTCCACCGCTTCGGGGTGATCGCTGGTCGGGCGCAACGACACTAGCAGTTCGCGGACCCAGCGCGACATGCGGTCGACCTGGCTGATGATGTCCTGGATGTTCTTCTGTGCCTGGGGGTTGGCGATCTCTTGGGCCAGTTCGGCGCTGGAGCGGATATTGGCCAAGGGGTTGCGCAGGCTGTGGGCCACGGCCGAGGACATCTCGCCCAAGGCCACGTAGGTTTCGCTGGCCACCAGGCGTTCCTGCTGGTGCTGCAGCATCAGTGCAGCACGGCGCACGATCCAGAACAGGCCGAAGTAGATCAGCGCCCCACCCACCAGGGTCGATGCCCAGATCAGCACGTAACCGCGCTGGATACGCCGGATAAGGTCCTGGGGTTCCTTGTAGATCTCGACCATGGCCAGCACCTGCTCGCCCTGGCTGTCGAACAAGGGGATGTAGTTCTCGATGAACAGGTACTGCGGATCACGCTCGAATCGCTGCTCCTCACGGTCCTCTTCGGCCTTGTGGTAGCTGGCCGACACTGACTTGCGCGAGCGGAAGGCACGCTCCAGGTCGCCGTCATCGCCAATGCGCTTGCCAACCAGCGCAGGGTTGGTCGACCAGACGATGGTACGGTCGCGGGCGTACACATTGGCCAGCAAGGTGTCGGGCAAATGTTCGACATGATCGAGAAATTCGACCCGGGTCGACTCCGCCAGAGCCGGAGTGAACTGCAGGTGCTGAAGGTCCAGTCGCGGGTCGAGCAGCTCCCCCATGGTGGTGCCCGGCGGCAACTGCGAGTGGCGCACTTCGGCTTGGGCCATGGCCTGGATGAACTGTGCCGTAAGCATCGCATCGCGCTCGACACTGTCACGCACCACGAATCGAGTGGACACATAACCCAGGCTGCCGGCTACGGTCGCGATGATCAGCAGGCTGATGACAGAGAACCAGCGCAGCAGGTTGAAGTCCTGCAGTGACCCAGCCTGAGCTGTGCCGGGCGGCGCTACCGCTTTGTCGGGAACTTCGTTTTCCAGCGTCTGCTGCATCGCTTTGTTCCCGCGCAGGGATTCCGTTCAGAAGACCATCAACACCTTGCTACCGAGGGTAGCAATTTAATGGCACTCCACCAGGGCAACCTAAGCTGCCAGTTGTTGCGCGATTCATGTTGCAAAAAGCCAGCCACTGCGAAGACAGAAAATAATCTCTATATGTTTCAGTGCATTAGAGCACAATCATGAAAGCGGTTCGAACTTTAACCCCCATAGTTGGGGCATTTATACCCAAAATCAGTAAATCCCTGCTAATCAATGAGTTACGCAAAATAGATAAAACAGTTTATTAAACTCTGGCCAGCCGGAAATTGAGCGAAACCCGCGTACCATAGCCCTCACTGCTGCTGAGCCTGACCGAACCGCCGTACCGTTCCATGATCCGCTTCACCAGTACCAGGCCCACACCCAACCCACCTTGCTTGGTGCTGAAAAACGGCCTGAACGCCATGCGTCGCTGTTGCTCGTTCATGCCTTTGCCGCTGTCGGACAGGCGCAGGGTCAGGCTGCGCCTGTCCTGTTTCACCACCTCGATACGCAGGCGCCCGCCCTGCTCCATCGACTCCAGGGCATTGGCGATCAAGCTGTTGAAGATCTGCCCGAGCAATGCCGGCTGGCCCAATACCGCCACTGCCGGCAACGGCTGCAGGTCCAGGGCCACCCCGTTGCGGGCCAGGGGCACGGCGAAGGTTTGCAGGCTCTCCTGCAAGGCCTGCGGCAGGTCGACCGCTACGGCTTCGTCATTCAGGGGCCGCAGCGACTGCAGCAACTGGCGTATCCAGTGCGACATGCGATCGACCTGGCTGATGATGTCGTTGACGTTGCGCTGCACCGGGCCCTCGTCGAACGCCTGGGCCAGTTCGGCACTGGAGCGGATACTGGCCAGCGGGTTGCGCAGGCTATGGGCTACCGCCGAGGACACTTCGCCCAGGGCCACGTAGGTTTCGTTGTTGATCAGGCGTTTCTGCTGCACGGCCATCACCCGCGAGGCCCGGCGCATGATGCCGTAAAGTCCGACATAGACCAGGCCGGCGCCAATGGTGATGGCCAGCCAAATGCGTATCAGGCCATGCTCGATGCGTACGATCAGGTCATGGGGCTCCTTGTAGATCTCCACCATCGCGGTGACGTTGTCGCCATCGGCGTCGAACAACGGGATGTAGTTCTCGATGAACAGTTGCTCGGGCGGCGTCACAAACTTCTGTTCGGCACGGGCCTGCTCGAAGTTGTGGTAGCTGGCGGAAACTCGCATCTTGTACTCGAACGCCCGGTCCAGGTCTTCGTCTGCCACGATGAGTTTGCCGATCAGGGCCGGGTTGCTCGACCAGATCACCGTGCGGTCCGGGGCATAGATGTTGGCCAGCAGCATGTCAGGCAGGTGGGCGATATGGTCGAGGAATTCTCCCCGGGCCTTACGCCTGGCTTCGGGGTCGACGTCAGGCAGCGCCGTCCGGTCGGTACGCGGGTCGAGCAACTCGCCCATGGTGCGCACGTTGGGAATCGACACATGGCGCACTTCGGCATCGGCGATCGAAGTGATGAACTGGGCAGTCAGCAAGGCGTCGCGCTCGACGCTCTCGTCGATGATGAAGCGGCTGGATATCAACCCCAGCCCCGCAGCCACCGAGACGATGATTGCCAGGCTGACCCAGCCATACCAGCGCAACAGGTTGAAGGGCCTGCGCGGTGCCGCGCCCTCGGCGCTGCCAGGCGCCTCGAATGTGTCGGAACGGGGGGCGATGTCCATGACGGGCTCCACTGCCGGGCACCTTTAGAAAGGTTATAGCCCAGAGTTGGGGAAACCATCGCACCGATTGGCTGTACGGTCACAGAGGCGCATCGTCGGCCAGGCCCTGCAGCTTGCGGTACTCGCGCAGCACGCTGGGTACATAGCGCCGGGTTTCGGCAAATGGCGGCACCGCGCCACGGCGCAAAACAGCTTCGGGGCCGGCATTGTAGGCGGCCACGGCCAGGGTGATGTCGTTGTCGAACAGGGTCAGCATGCGCTTGAGATAGCGCGCCCCACCCTGCACATTGTCTTCAGGGTCCAGGGCATCTTCCACCCCCATTTCCCGGGCGGTATCCGGCATCAGCTGCATCAGGCCGACCGCCCCGGCCGCCGAGCGCGCCTTGGGGTTGTAGCCGGACTCGGCCTTGATCAGCGCATGCAGCAACGCCTGAGGCACGTTGTGCGCCAGTGCCGCAGCCGCTACCAGCTCGGCATAGGGCCGCCCGGTGATCAGTTGTGCATTGGCCGGGCCGGCCTGGGCGAGCGGTTCGCTGATGACGCGATCATAGTGGCGTCCGGGCCGGTGAACGTTGCTCAGCACATAGCCGCCCTTGGCATCGATGGAAATGTACACATCGGCCTGGGCCGCACCCGTCGCCAGCCACAGTAGTCCCAGAATGATTCCACGCATGTCGGTCGCCTCCCCGCCGTGCCCCCCGATATGGGGGAAATACCCCGGAAAACCCGGGCTTTTCAGCTAGGACGCAAGCACTGTGCCGCTTGCCATGGCGCATGGCGCAAGGCCCCGAGGCAGACGTGCACGGCAGTTGCATGCAGCAGCGAAACCCCGCAAAAGCATGACCCCATGCAGGAGGGCTTCACCATGCAGCGCACACCCAATCGTCAACGTGGTTTCACCTTGCTCGAACTGCTGGTGGTGCTGGTGGTGCTCGGCTTGTTGGCCGGCATCGTCGCACCCAAGTACTTCAGTCAGCTCGGTCGATCCGAGGCCAAGGTGGCCCGGGCACAGATCGAAGGGCTGGGCAAGGCCCTGGATCTTTATCGCTTGGAAGTGGGCCACTACCCCAACAGTGAGCAAGGGCTGCAGGCGCTGGTCGCGGCCCCCAGCGGCGAAGCGCGCTGGTCGGGCCCCTACCTGCAGAAAGCCGTACCCCAGGACCCTTGGGGCCGCCCCTACATCTACCGCCAACCTGGCGAGAACGGCGGCGAGTACGACTTGCTGTCGATGGGCAAGGACGGCCAACCCGGCGGCGACGGAGAAAACGCTGAAATCACCAGTTGGCAGTAAGGAGCAAAGCCATGCGCTATAGCCTCAAGGCCCTGGGAAGACAGGGCGTGGTGCAACTGCAGATCGACGCCGATGACGCAGAGCAGGCCCGTCGCCACGCCGAGGACCAGGGCCTGCGGGTGGTCAGCGTGCGCGGCCAGGGAATCGCTCTGCCAGGCCTGGCCTGGCGCCGCGAAGCCGCGTTTGACCTGGTGCTGTTCAGCCAGGAGCTGACCACACTGCTGCATGCCGGCCTGCCATTGATCGATGCGCTGGAGAGCCTGGCCGAAAAGGCCCCTGCCGCAGGGGCGCGCAAGGTGCTGGCAGAGCTGGTGCGCCAGCTCTACGAAGGGCGCTCGTTGTCCCAGGCGCTGGCCCAGCAGCCGCGCGTGTTCCCGCCGCTGTATGTGGCCCTGGTGCAGTCAAGCGAACGTACCGGTGCCCTGGGTGACGCGCTGCACCGCTACATCGGTTATCGCCAGCGCCTGGACCTGGTGCGGCAAAAACTGGTGGGCGCTTCGGTCTACCCGCTGCTGCTGTTGCTGGTGGGCGGTGGCGTGGTGCTGTTCCTGCTCGGCTATGTGGTACCGCGCTTCAGCCTGGTGTTCGAGGGCATGGGCAGCGAACTGCCCTGGCTGTCGCGCGTGCTGATGCAGATCGGCCTGTTCCTGCATGCCCAACAACTGCCCCTGGCGCTCGCGACCGTGGGCGGCATCGGCGCGCTGGTGCTGCTGCGTCGCCACCCGCTGGTACGACGCTGGGGCTCACGCCAGTTGCGGCGCATGCCGGCCTTGCACTCGCGGCTGCTGATGTACGAGCTGGCACGTTTCTACCGCTCGCTGGGTATTCTGCTGCAGGGTGGCATCCCCATTCTGACCGCCATGGGCATGGCCCACGGCCTGCTGGGCAGCGCTGCGGCACAAGGCCTGGCGCAGGCCAGCCAGCGGGTGGGCGAAGGCCTGCCGCTGTCGCAAGCACTGGAAGCCGGGCAACTGGTGACGCCGGTGTCGTTGCGCTTGCTGCGGGCCGGGGAGCAGTCCGGCAACCTCGGAGAAATGCTCGAACGTTGCGCGGACTTTCATGACCAGGAAATCGGCCGCTGGGTGGAGTGGTTCGTGAAGCTGTTCGAGCCGCTGCTGATGACCTTCATCGGTTTGCTGATCGGTCTGATCGTGATCTTGATGTACATGCCGATCTTCGAGCTGGCTTCGAGTATTCATTAGCCTTCACCGGCCGCTTCGCAGGCCTGCCCGGGAAGCGGCCGGTGAAAACGGCTCAATAGTCGAACCGGTCGACCGCCCGCCGCCGTTCGTTGTCATCGCGCCGGTCGTAACTGGCCGTGGTCTGGATGTTGGCATGGTGCGCCAGCTTCTGCGCAATCGACAGATCGTGCTCTTCGATCACCCGGGTGATGAACGCCCGGCGGAAATCATGGGGCATGATCTTCACCCCCACCTGGGCCCCGCGCTGGCGGGCGATGTAGTAGATCGCATGCTTGGTGATGCGCGCCCGGGTGATGTGATTGCCACGGCGGATGCGGTTGAACAGGAACGGGTCGTCCGCCGCGCCCTCGGGCAGCGCCTCGCGCCGCAGGTCGAGCCAGGCCTGCAGTTTTTCGAAGGCCCAGGCCGGCGCGTACTTGATCAGTTGCCGATTGCCCTTGCCCGTGACCTGCAGGCTGCGCGCCGCGAAATCGACCTGATCGAGGTCGATGTCCACCGACTCCGACTTGCGCATGCCGGTGCCGTACAGCAAGGCGATGATCGCCGCATCCCGTACCCCCTGGGGGCGCGGGTCGGCGGCACATAGCTCCATCAGCTCGCGAATCAGACTGCGCCGCAGGTTGCGCCCCGGTGGCAAGCGGCTGCCGCAAGCGGGCTTGACTTCACGAATCCTCAGCAGCCGTTCATGGTCGATCAGGCCCTGGCGCCAGGCCTCGTTCATCACCCCGCGCACGGCGTTGACATACAACGACGAGCTGTTGGGCGCATAACCATCGGCGCGCAATGCCGCCACCAGGCCGATCACATGGCCGGGTTCGAGCAGATGCCAGGGCACCTCCGCCAGGTTGCAATCGATGAAGCCAAGCCGGTCGGCGGCGTCCTGCAGAATGTAGCGCATGGTCTGCTGGCTGGACGGGGCCAGGCGGGCCAGGTACTGCAGCAGGGGATTTTGCGAAAGGTCGGACAAAACGTGAATCCTGTAGCGATGCCTGGAACGTGATAACCGACTCCAGGCGTGAAGCGGCCGTGTCATTTCCTTGAAATTCATGGGCTTCGACACGGACATGAGCGGAAATGTTATCCCATAGGCTATCGTGGTAGCCATGACTCCCTGTCGCTGAGGCCCCATGGCACTGCACCACCTGACCCGCACCCACCCCCGCCTGAGCCTCGCGGCACTGGCCGGCATCCTCAGCGCCTGGCTGATCCCCGCCGACGACACCGTGCAACGCATCCTCACCGGTTGGAACATCGGCGTATGGCTCTACCTGCTGCTGGTGCTGTGGCTGACCTGGGGCGCCAGCCCGGAAAAGGTCCGGAAAGTCGCCCGGGTGGAGGACGAGAACGCTGGCCTGGTGCTGTTCACTGTGTGCATCGCCGCCATTGCCAGCCTCGCGGCGGTGACCCTGCAACTGGTGTCCAGTCGCGGTCTGCAAGGCAGCGACCTGGCATTGCATTACCTGTTCACCGGCTTGACCGTTGCAGGCTCGTGGCTTCTTATCGGCTGCATCTTCAGCCTGCATTACGCCCGGCTGTTCTACACCGATGACGGCCATGACCCTGTGCTGCGTTTCGCCGACGGCGAACGCAATCCGGATTACTGGGACTTCCACTACTTTTCGTTCACCCTCAGCGTCGCCGTGCAAACCTCGGACATCGGCGTTGGTGGGCGCGGAATGCGCCGGGTGGTGCTGGCCCATTCACTGGTAGGATTCGTGTTCAACACGGCGATCCTCGGCTTCACCATCAACATCGCCGCCGGCCTGCTCGGCTAGCAGGCGCAGGGCAAAGGCACGGATACGCACGCACACCGCCTGCAACAGCTCAGCATCGAGCACCAACCCCATACGCACATGGCCAGCCGCGCTAGGCCCGAAGGCATCGCCCGGCAGCAGTGAAACCCCCTCCTCCATCAGCAGCCGCTGGGCGAAGGCCTGGGCGCTGAGCCCGGTACCGCGGATATCGAGCATCACGAACATACCGCCCGCCGGCCGATGGGGATACACCCCCGGGCAATCGGCAAGCGCCGCGCACACCCGGTCGCGCCGCTGCCGATAGGCCTCGCGCATGCGCCGCACCGCAGGCAGGTCCTGCTCCAGGGCGGCGCACGCCGCCTGCATGACGAACTCCGGCAGGCCGAACAACATCGCCATCGCCAAATTGGCCAGATGCGCGACCAGCGCCGGCGGCGCGACCACCCAGCCCACGCGCCAGCCGCTCATGGCATGGGACTTGGAGACGCTGTCGATGATCACGCAGCGCTCGGCCATGCCCGGCAAGCTGCCAGGGTCGACCGCGACACCGTCGTACAGCAGGCCGCTGTAGACCTGATCGCACACCATCCACAGGTCATGCTCGCTGCACAGTTGCGCAAGCTGCGCCATGTCCTGGGGCGAAATCGCGGCGCCGGTCGGGTTGTGCGGCGTGTTGAGCAACAGGCCACGGGTACGTGAAGTGATGGCCCGTGCCACTGCCAGCGGATCCAGGCGAAAGCCTTGCTCCGGGCTGACCGGCACTTGTACCGGCCGGGCGGCGCATGCGCCGAGCACACTGGGGTAGGTGACGTACATGGGCTCGGCGACGATCACTTCGTCGCCCGCCTCGAACAGGCATTGGCAAACGGCATACAACGCACATTGCGCCCCGGCGAGGACCATCACCTGGTCGGCGCTGACCTGCGGGCCGCTGCGGCGCGCGATGGCCTGGCGCAGCGCCACACTGCCACGCACGTCACTGTAGTGGGTCTCGCCCCGGCGCAGGCTGCTGACCGCAGCGTCGACGATGGCAACGGGTGTGTCGAAATCGGGGTCGCCCACCGATAGCAGAAACACCTCGCGCCCCTCGCGGCGCAGCGCCTGGGCCTGGTAATGGATGTCCCAGGCCGCCGCGGCGTCACCGGCGATGCGTTGCGTGAGCGTGGAAAAGCGCATGACTGTCTCCCTGTCTGCCCAGCTCGCACCGCTTGTCCGAAAACGCCGTGCGCCGAATGTCGATAAAAATAGCAGAACTGACCCGTGGTTCATGCCCATGCGCACGAGGAAAACGTTTGCCCGTGGATTAGCCGCCAGACGGTGTGATGACCGCGGTGTGACAGCGGTCAAGCATTCGCATAATTGTCATGTTTTCCCCGGAGCATCGCTGTGCCAAGTGCTATCGTTAGGTTCCCGGCAGCCACCGACGTGGCCAACCGCTCACCGCTTCCAGGTACGGACAAGGAGGCTGGCATGAACAAGATGACATTCCCCAACGCCTGCCAGGTGATGCGCTGGCATTTTCACCCATTGGGTTTCGAAGCCAGCATGGATGCGCCACGCAGCATGATTGCCCGCCTCTTCGACCGGGGCACCGGCGAAACCTTGCTGGCCATTGCCGGCATCCCCTGCAGCGCGATCATGGCGGCAGCGGATGTGGAGCGCATCATCGAGGCCGTCGAGGCCGAGATGGATGCTTTTGTGCCCGCACTCGTATTGCGCGATGCCGTCTAGGCCAGCGCCTCGCTGTCCTCGCGCAATGTCTGCAGCTTGCCCATGAACTGATCAGCCGGCACAGGCTGCCCCAGCAGATAGCCTTGCAGCGAATCGCATCCCAATCGGGTCAGAAAATCCTGTTGCCGATCGGTTTCCACACCCTCGGCGACAATCCGCAACCCTAACGCCTGCCCCAGCGCCACGATCGCCGAGACGATCGCGGCGTCGTCACTGTCCTGCTCCAGGTCGCGCACGAAGCCACGGTCGATCTTCAGCTCGTTGGCGGGCAGGCGCTTGAGGTACATCAGGCTCGAGTAGCCGGTTCCGAAGTCATCGATCGACAGGTCCACGCCCATGTCCGACAAACGCTGCAGCACCGTCAGGCTGGCGTCTGCGTCATGCATGGCGGTGGTTTCGGTGATCTCCAGGGTCAGCCGGTTGGCCGGCAGGCCATTCTCGCGCAGCGCACGGGCGACGCTATCGACCAGCCCGGTGTGGCAGAACTGGATAGCCGACAGGTTGACCGCCATGCGCCAGTGCTCCTGGCCTTGATCAAGCCATTGGCGCATCTGCCGGCAGGCTTCGTCGAGCACCCACTCGCCGATCGGGATGATCAACCCGGTCTTTTCCGCCAGGCCGATGAATCGGTCGGGCAACAACAGGCCGTGCTGTGGATGCTCCCAGCGCAGCAAGGCTTCGGCGCCGATCGGCTCACAGGCCTGGGCGTCGAACTTGGGCTGGTAATGCAGGCGGAACTGGCGCTGCTCCAAGGCCATGCGCAAATCCTGCAGCAGCTGTAGCTGCTGGCGGGCGTTGCTGTTCATCGACACGTCGAAGAAGCTGTAGCCGTTCTTGCCGGCGCTCTTGGCGTGGTACATGGCGGCGTCGGCATTGCGCAGCAGTTCGAGCTGGTCCTGGCCATTGCCTGGGTACAGCACGATGCCGAGGCTGGCGGTAAGCTGCAGGTCGTGCTCGGCAACGCGAAATGCCCGTGACACCAGGTTGACCTGTTTGACCGCCACGTCCATGGCGTCTTCAGGTTCGCGAAGCTCTACCAGCAGCACGAATTCATCCCCGCCGATCCGCGCCAGGGTGTCCTGGCTATGCAGGTGCCCACGCAGGCGCGCGGCCACGGCCTTGAGCAACAGGTCGCCGACATGGTGGCCAAAGGCATCGTTGACCGGTTTGAAGCCGTCCAGGTCGATGAACATCAGGGCGAAACAGCCGCCCTGCTCCGCCACCTTGCCGATGGCCTGCTCGATGCGGTCCGACAGCAGCGTGCGGTTGGGCAGGCCCGTCAGGGTGTCGTGCAGGGCCAGTTGGGTCAGTTCCTGATTGGCCAGGGTCAGCGAGCGGGCCAGTTCCGCGGTGCGGGCCTCCATCCGGGCGTCGAGCACCGAGGTCAGCAAGGCCACCGCAAGCACTGCCAGGGTAGTGATCAACACCAGGTAGACAAGGCTGTCCCCTTGCAATCCACCGCCCAGGGCGCCGCAGAAGCTGCCGTCCGGGAAGTTTGCCGCGGCCATGCCCGTGTAGTGCATGCCGACGATGGCAAACCCCATCAGCACGGCCGCCAGCCCGCGAATCTGGCGCACATACGGGGTATGCCGGCGCAGGCGGAAGGCAATCCACAACGCCGCTGCTGAAGCGCCCACCGCTATGGCCAGGGAGGCGCCGAACAGCGTCGGGTCGTAGTCGATGCCCGGCAGCATGCGCAGTGCCGCCATGCCGGTGTAGTGCATGCAGCTGATGCCCGCGCCCATGATCAAAGCGCCGAAGGCCAGTTGCAGCAGTGGCAAGCTGGCCTGGCTCACCAGCCACAAGGCAAAGCCCGACGACAGCACCGCGATCAGCAGCGACAGCGCGGTCAGGCCGATGTCGTAGCCCAGTTCGATGGGCAGGCTGAAGGCAAGCATGCCGATGAAGTGCATCGACCAGACGCCGACACCCATGGCCAGGGCCCCGCCGCCCATCCACAGGTACACCCCCCGCCCTTTGGCAGTGGCGATGCGACCGGTCAGGTCGAGGGCGGTATAGGACGCCAGGATGGCCACGCACAGCGAGATCAGCACCAGCGAAAAGGAGTAGCTACCGGTCAGCATTGGGAGTTCCAGCGTCGGGACAGGGGGCCCGGAAAAACTGACGATTGTACTCAAGCTTTGGCGAAACGCACGGGGTTTTTGCGAATGGGAACGGGTCCGGCGGGGTGTCAGCACCGGCGTCATCGCCGGCAAGCCGGCTCCCACAGGTAGACCACTGGCCTCGGGGACTGTGGTGTACCTGTGGGAGCCGGCTTGCCGGCGATAAAGTTTCTACTCCTGTTGGGCGAATGCCTGCTCGGCATCCCAGCCACCGCCCAGCGCAGCGATCAACTGCACACTGGCCACCAGGCGCCCCTGCAGCAGGTTGAGCACGCTACGCTCGTTGCTCAACGCCGTGGTCTGCACGTTAACCACATCCAGGTAACCGATCAGCCCGGCGCGGTATTGGTTCTCGGTCAGGCGCAGGGACTCGCGCGCCGCATCCAGCGCCTCCTGGCGCACCACGGCCTCGTCGGCGTACACCTTGAGCTGCACCAGGTAGTTTTCCACTTCCTTGAAGCCGTCGAGCACGGTCTGGCGATACTGCGCCACGGTCTGGTCATAAACGGCAACGGTACGGTCCACCTCGGCGCTGCGTTTGCCGGCATCGAACAGGGTCAAGGCCAACTGTGGGCCCACCGACCAGTAACGGTTGGGCAGTTCGATCCAGTTGCTGAAGCTGCTGCTGGAGTAGCCGCCGCTCATGCTCAGGCTCAGGTCCGGGAAGTACGCAGCGCGAGCTACGCCGATGTTGGCGTTGGCCGCCATCACGTTACGCTCGGCCGAGGCGATGTCCGGCCGCCGCTCGAGCAGTTGAGACGGCAGGCTGACCGGGATCTGCGGCAATGCCGGGATGTTCTTGCTGTCGGCCAGGGCAAAGTCTGCCGGGGCCCGGCCCAGCAGCACGGCGATGGCGTTCTCGAACTGGGCACGCTGCCAGATCAAGTCGATCAGGTCGGCCTGGGTGCTCTTGAGCTGGGTACGCGCCTGGGCCACCGCATCCGGGCCGGCAACCCCGGCGCGGTACTGGTTTTCGTTCATGCGCAATGAGCGCTCGTAAGCCGCCACGGTGGCTTCCAACAGACGCTTCTGTTCGTCGATCACGCGCAGTTGCAGGTAGTTCTGCACCAGCTCGGACTGTTGGCTGAGGCGGATCGCGGCAAGGTCGGCGAAACTGGCTTCGGCGCTGGCTTCGTCAGCGTTAAGGGTTTCGCGCAACTTGCCCCACAGGTCGATTTCCCAGCTCACACCCAGTTGCGCATTGTAGGTGTTGCGAATGCCGCTGCTGTTGTTCGAGAGGCTCGAACTGGAGCTACCGGTGCCCTGCGCTGAACGGTTCTTGCTGGCACTCAGGTCCAGGCTGGGAAACAGCGAGGCACGGCTGCTGCGGACCAACGCCTGGGCCTGGCGGTATTGGGCCTCGGACTGGGCGACGGTCTGGTTGCTGCGGTTGAGCTCCTCCACCAGGGCATTGAGCCCGGCATCACCGTATACCTCCCACCAGGCGCCACGGGCGATGGCATCGGACGGGCTGGCCTGGGTCCAGCCTTCGGCCTGCTTGAACTGCGCAGGCGTGCTCAGCTCGGGGCGGTGATAGTCCGGGCTCAGGGTACAGGCGCTGAGCAGCGCGACGCACAGCCCGGCGCCGACCAGGCGCGAGCCGCGGCCGCAGGTCAGCAGCTTCAGGGCACGGTGAAGTGGAGTCTGGGCAAAAGTCATAGCGGAGTTTCCAGGGCGGCGTCGGTGCGCACGCCGCGCCAACGGTTGAATCGGTGGCGCAGGCGGTCGAGGTACAGGTACACCACCGGCGTCGTGTAAAGGGTCAGGACCTGGCTGAAGACCAGCCCGCCGATGATGGTCAGGCCCAGCGGCTGGCGCATCTCGGCACCCTCGGCGCGGCTGATCAGCAGTGGCAAGGCGCCAAGGATGGCGGCCAGGGTCGTCATCAGGATCGGCCGCAGGCGCAGCAGGCAGGCACGGCGGATCGACTCCTCGGGCGTCAGCCCCTGGTGGCGCTCCAGTTGCAGGGCCAGGTCGATCATCAGGATGGCGTTCTTCTTCACCACACCGATCAGCAGGAACAGCCCCAGCAGCGATATCAGGCTGAACTCGCCGCCAGTGGCGTACAGCGCCAGCAAGGCGCCGACCCCGGCCGAGGGCAAGGTGGAGAGGATGGTCAGCGGGTGGATGTAGCTTTCGTAGAGAATGCCCAGTACCAGGTACACCAGCACCAACGAGCCGAGGATCATGAACGGCTGCCCTTCCTGAGTCTTGGCGAAGGCATTGGCGGTGCCGCCGAGCTTGGCGATCACTTCCTCGGGCAGGCCGACCTTGGCCACCGCCCGCTCCACCGCGGCCATTGCCTGGTCGGTGCTGTAGCCCTCGGCGACATCGAAGGCGATGTCTTCCGAGGCGAACTGGCCCTCGTGGCTGACCCGGTCATTGGCCAGGCTGTTCTCGTAGTGTGCAATGGTCGACAGCGGTACCCGAGCGCCTTCGCTGGTGATCACCTGCACCTGTTCGAGGGTACTTGGGTCCCAGGCGTACTTGGGGTTGATCTCCAGCACCACCTGGTACTGGTTGAGGCTGTCGTAGATGGTCGAGATCTGCCGCTGACTGTAGGCGTTGTTCAGCACGGACGTGACCATGTCCATGTCGATGCCAAGGCGCTTGGCCTGGTCGCGGTCGACCACCAGGGTCACCTGCTGGGTGCCGGAGCCGTCGCGGGCATCGATGGCGGTCAGCTCAGGCAGCGCGCGCATCGCCGCCACTACCTTGGGGAACCACTCGCGCAGGGCCGCGAGGTCGCCGCTCTGCAGGGTATAGAGGTACTGCGAGGACGTCTGGTCGCGGCCACCGCCACCGAGCTGCAAGTCTTGGTCAGCCATCAGGAACAGACGCCCACCGGGAACCTTGGGCAGGTCCCTGCGCAACCGCTCGATGACCTTCTGCGCGTCGAGCTTTCGCTCGCTGATAGGCTTCAGGCGCACCAGAACCATGGCATTGTTGGTGCCGCTGTTACCACCAATGAAGCCGGCCACGCTCTGCACTGCCGGGTCCGCGAGCAAGGCGCGGCGGTAGATTTCCATCTTCGGCTGCATCACGCTGAACGACAGGCCGTCGTCGCCACGGATGAAGCCCATCAACTGGCCGGTGTCTTGCTGCGGCATCAAGGTTTTGGGCACTACCACGTACAAGGCGATGTTCAGGCCGATGGTCGCCAGCAGGCTGAACAGGGTCAGGCGTTTGTGGCGCAAGGCCCAGCCCAGGCTGGTGTCGTAGGCACCGACCATGCGCTGATGCAGGTTGTCGCTCCAGCGCTGCAGGCGAGTCGGCTCGGCGCGGTGAGGCTTGAGCCAGCGGGCGCAGAGCATGGGCGTGAGGGTCAAAGAGACCACCAGCGAGACGATGATCGCCGCCGCCAGCGTGATCGAGAACTCCTGGAACAGGCTGCGCACGATGCCGCCCATGAACAGGATCGAGACGAACACCGCCACCAGCGAGACGTTCATCGACAGCAAGGTGAAGCCGACTTCCTTGGCCCCGAGGAACGCCGCACGCATGGGCGGTTGACCATCCTCGATATGCCGGGAGATGTTCTCCAGCACCACGATGGCATCGTCCACCACCAGGCCGGTGGCGAGGATCAGCGCCATCAGCGACAGGTTGTTCAGCGAGAACCCGCACAGGTACATCACCGCAAATGTGCCCACCAGCGACACCGGCACCGCCAGGCTCGGGATCAGCGAGGCGCGCAGGCTGCCGAGGAACAGGTAGACCACCAGGATCACCAGCGCCACGGCAATCAGCAGGGTGTGCTCGGCCTCCTTGAGGGTGGCCTTGATCACCGGTGAGCGGTCCATGGCCACGTTGAGCTGGACGTTGGCCGGCAGCAGCGATTGCAGGGCCGGCAACTGCGCCTTGATCTGGTCGACCGTCTCGATGATGTTGGCGCCGCTCTGGCGGTTGACCACCAGCAACACCGCGCTCTGGTCGTTGAAGAAGCCGCTGTTGTAACGGTTCTCGACGCCATCGGTGACCGTCGCCACGTCGGACAGGCGCAGGATCGTGCCATTGGCCTGGCGGATCACGATTGGCTCGTAGTCCTTGGCCGTTTCCAGTTGGTCGTTGGCACGTACCTGCCAATTGCGCTCATGATCTTCGACAAAGCCCATGGGCCGGCGCTGGTTGGCATTGGCCACGGCCGTGCGCACCTCGTCCAGCGACAGGCTGTACTGGTTGAGCAGTTGCGGCTCCACGGCGATTCGCACTGCCGGTAGCGAGCTGCCGCCGATCTGCACCTCCCCTACCCCGATCACCTGGGCCAGGCTCTGGGCCAGGATGGTGTCGGCAAGGTCATACAACTGGCCCTTCTGCAGCACGTCCGAGGTCAGCGACAGCACCATGATCGGCGCCTGGGACGGGTTGAACTTCTTGTAGGTGGGCATGCTGCGCATGCCGCTTGGCAACAGGTTGCGCGTGGCGTTGATGGCTGCCTGCACCTCTCGCGCTGCGCCGTCGATGTCACGCCCCTGGTCGAAGCCGATGATCACCCGGGTCGAGCCCTGGTTGGAGCTGCTGGTCAAGGTGCTGACGCCGGCGATGCTGCCCAACTTGCGCTCCAGCGGCGTGGCCACCGTGGCGGCCATGACTTCGGGGCTGGCGCCAGGCAGGTTGGCCTGCACCACGATCACCGGGAAGTCCATCTGCGGCAGCGGCGCCACCGGCAGCAGGCCGAAGCTGACGCCGCCGAGCAAGATGATCGCCAGGCTCAGCAGCATGGTCGCTACCGGCCGGCGAATGAACGGGCCGGACAGGTTCATGCCTGGGCCTGCTGGGTGTCGGTGGCCGGGCGCCAGCGGCGTGCCAGGCGGTCGAAGTACAGGTAGATGACCGGGGTGGTGAACAGGGTCAGCACCTGGCTCACCAGCAAGCCGCCGACCATCACCAGGCCCAGTGGCTGGCGCAGCTCGGCGCCGGAACCGGTGGCCAGCATCAGCGGCACGGCACCGAACAAGGCGGCCAGGGTGGTCATCAGGATCGGCCGGAAGCGCAACAGCGCGGCCTGGTAGATGGCATCCTGCGGGCTCATGCCCTGGTGGCGCTCGGCCTCGAGGGCGAAGTCGATCATCATGATCGCGTTCTTCTTGACGATACCGATCAGCAGGATGATGCCGATGATGGCGATCATGCCCAGGTCGTTACCGCTGAGGATCAGCGCCAGCAAGGCACCGACCGCTGCCGATGGCAGGGTCGAAAGGATGGTCACCGGGTGGATATAGCTCTCGTAGAGCACGCCGAGCACGATGTACATGGTCACCACGGCAGCGAGAATCAGCAGCAAGGTGCTCGACAGCGAGGCCTGGAAAGCCTCGGCGGCGCCCTGGAAACGGGTCTGCACACCGAGCGGCATGCCGATGTCCTGCTGCACCTGCTCGATCACCTTCACCGCTTCGCCCAGCGACGCACCGTGGGCCAGGTTGAACGACATCATCACCGCCGGAAACTGGCCGATGTGCGAAATCGCCAGCTGCGCCTGGCGCTGCTCGATGCGCGCCAGCGCCGACAGGCGCACCTGGCCGCCATCGCTGGCCTTGACGTGGATCGACTCCAGCGCCTGCGGGCCGATGGTCGCCGCATCCAGCGCCTGCAGCACCACACGGTATTGGCTGGCCTGGGTGTAGATGGTGGAAATCTGCCGCTGGCCGAAGGCGTCGTACAGGGCGTTGGTGATCTGCGCGACGTTGATGCCCAGGCGGCTGGCCATGTCGCGGTCGATTACCAGGTACACCTGCAGGCCCTTGTCCTGCAGGTCGCTGGCCACGTCCTGCAGCTCGGGACGTTGTTGCAGGGCTTCGACCAGCTTCCCGCTCCACTGCGCGAGCAGGTCGGCGTCGGGCGACGACAGGCTGAACTGGTACTGGGTGCGGCTGACCCGGTCCTCGATGCTCAGGTCCTGTACCGGCTGCATGAACAGGCGGATACCGACCAGCTTGTCGAGCTGCGGCTGCAGGCGGCTGATGACCTCGGCCGCAGTCACGTCACGCTCGCCGTGGGGCTTGAGGTTGATCAGCAGGCGGCCGCTGTTGAGCGTGGCGTTGTCGCCGTCCACGCCGATGTACGACGACAGGCTCTGCACCGCCGGGTCCTGCAGGATCACCTTGCTCAGGGCCTGCTGGCGTTCGCTCATGGCTGCGAACGAGGTGGACTGCGGCGCCTCGGAAATACCCTGGATCACACCCGTATCCTGGGCCGGGAAGAAGCCCTTGGGCACCGCCATGTACAGCACCACGGTCAGTACCAGGCTGCCCACGGCCACCAGCAGGGTCAGCGGCTGGTGCTTGAGCACCCATTGCAGGCCACGGCCATAGTGTTCGATCAGCCAGTCGATCCAGGCGCCACTGGCACGGTAGAAGCGGCCCTGCTCCTCTTCCTTGGGCTCACGCTTGAGCAGGCGAGCGCACATCATCGGCGTCAGGGTCAGCGACACCACCAGGGAAATCAGGATCGCCACCGCCAGGGTGATGGCGAATTCGCGGAACAACCGGCCGACCACGTCGGCCATGAACAGCAGCGGTATCAGCACCGCGATCAGCGAGAAGGTCAGCGAGATCAGGGTGAAACCAATCTGCCTTGCGCCTTTGAGCGCCGCCTGCAACGGCGTCTCGCCCTCTTCGATATGGCGGGAAATGTTCTCCAGCATGACGATGGCATCGTCGACCACGAAACCGGTGGCGATGGTCAGGGCCATCAGCGTCAGGTTGTTGATCGAGAAGCCGGCCAGGTACATCACCCCGAAGGTGCCGATCAGCGACAGCGGCACGGCAATCGAGGGGATCAGGGTGGCGCTGAAACGGCGCAGGAAGACGAAGGTGACCATCACCACCAGAACGATGGCGATCAACAGTTCGTGCTGCACGTCCTTTACCGCGGCGCGGATGGTCTGGGTACGGTCGGTGAGCACCGAGACGTCGAGGCCGGCCGGCAGGTTGTCGGTGATCGACGGCAGCAGTTCCTTGATGCGGTCGACCACTTCGATGACGTTGGCACCTGGTTGGCGCTGAATGTTCAGCAGCACGGCCTGGTTCTGGTTGGCCCAAGCAGCCAGGCGCTCGTTTTCGGCGCCGTCGACGATTTCGGCAACGTCCCTCAGGCGCAGCGGCGCACCGTTGTTGTAGGCCAGGATGAGGTTGGCGTACTCCTCGGGGGAGCGCAGCTGGTCGTTGGCGTCGAGCATCGACACCCGGGTCGGGCCGTCGAAGTTGCCCTTGGGCTGATTGACGTTGGAGGCGCCGATCAGGGTGCGTACGTCGTCGAGGTTGAGGCCGTTGGCGGCCAAGGCATCGACATTGACCTTGATGCGCACCGCCTGGCGTTGACCACCGGCGATGCTGACCATGCCCACCCCGCTGATTTGCGCGAGTTTCTGCGCCACGCGGGTGTCGACCAGATCGTTGAGTTTGGGCAAAGGCATGGTCTTGCTGGAAATCGCCAGGGTCAGCACCGGGGTATCGGCCGGGTTGACCTTGTTGTACACCGGCGGCGCCGGCAGGTCGCTGGGCAACAGGTTGCTGGCGGCGTTGATCGCGGCCTGCACCTGTTGCTCGGCAACGTCCATGTTCATGTCCAGGCTGAAACGCAGGGTCAGCACCGAGGCACCACCGGAACTGGTCGAGGCCATCTGGGTCAGGCCGGGCATCTGGCCGAACTGGCGCTCAAGGGGCGCTGTGACGGCGCTGGTCATCACCTGGGGGCTGGCGCCGGGGTACAGAGTCATGACGCGGATGGTCGGGTAGTCGACCTGAGGCAGCGCTGCGACCGGCAGCAACTTGTAGGCGATCAGGCCGGCCAGGACGATGGCCAGCATGCTCAGCGTGGTGGCGACCGGGCGAAGGATGAACAGGCGCGACAGGTTCATGCGCCCGCCTTGCCCGCTGCATTGCCCAGTTGTGCTTCACCGGCCTGGGCCGAGCCCTTGGCGTCCTGGCCTTGCAGGTGCTGGCCGGGGGTGGTCGGCACTTGCGAGCTGTCCTCGACGACCTCGACCTTGGTGCCTTCGCGCAGGCGGTCAGTGCCTTCGAGCACCAGGCGCTCACCGGCCTTCAGGCCTTCGACGATCACGCTGTTCTGGCCGTCGCTGGCACCGACCTTGAGCTTGCGGATATTGACCGTGTTCTCGGCATTGACCACATAGGCGAAGGTGCCGTCGTTGCCGAACTGGATCGCCGCCGCCGGGGCCATGACCACCTGCTTGAGGGTGTCTGCCAGCAAGCGCACATTGACGAACTGGTTGGGGAATAGCGCCGAGTCCTTGTTCTCGAAGCGGCCCTTGAACTTGAGGGTGCCGGTGGTGGTATCGATCTGGTTATCGATACTGCCGAGCACACCGCTGGCCTGCATTTTATTGTCGCTGCGGTCCCACGCCTCCACCGGCAGGCTGGCGCCGCTGCGGTAGCGCTCGAGCACGGTGCTCAGCTCGGTTTCCGGCAGGGTGAAGGCCACGCTGATCGGCTCGGTCTGGGTGATGACCACCAGCGCGGTGGCGTCGTTGGCTGCCACCAGGTTGCCCAGGTCGAGCTGACGCAGGCCTACGCGCCCACTGATCGGCGAGCGGATCTGGGTGAAGTCGAGGTTCAGCCTGGCATCGCTGACCTGGGCCTGGTTGGTCTTGACCAGCCCCTGGAACTGCGCCACCTGGGCCTCGGCGGTGTCGAGGGTCTGCTTGGCGATGCTGTCTTCGGCGTACAAGCCTTTATAACGTGCCAGGTCGACCTGGGCGTTCTTGAGCTGCGCCTGGTTCTGCGCCAGGGTGCCTTCGGCCTGCTGCAGGGCGATGCGGTAGGAGCGTGGGTCGATTTCGGCCAACAGGTCGCCGGCCTTCACCTGCTGCCCTTCCTTGAAGTGAATCTTCACCAACTCGCCAGCCACGCGGCTGCGCACATTGACCGTGTTGAGCGCGGTGACCGTGCCCAGGGCCTTGTAATAGAGCGGGAAATCACCCACCCGCACCGGCTCGACGCGCACCGGTACCGGGTCGGTGGAGCCGCCGAAGCCTGGCCGCCCGCCCATGCCCATGCCTTTGCCCGGGCGCCCGCCCACCGCCTCTTTATGGGCAGGCGTTGCGGGCCACAGCCACCAGGCCAGCACGGCCACCAGCAGCAGGATCAGCAGGCCTACGAGCCAGCGACGGGGGGATCGGGAGACAGAAGCTTGCATGGGTTGAACGAACCTTGTTCGAGATGACGACTTGGGGAGGATGCACGATAAGCACTGGCATCGTTTTAGCAAAGGGCCTTTACCAGAGGTTTACCTTTGCCTGACGTTGCCAAGACACTGAACTTTAAATGAAAACGGCCCGGAACGTATTCCGGGCCGTTTCAAGGTGTTGCTTCGAGAGCGAGCGGTACAAAGAGTTCCTTTGCGCGCCCGGCCCCGACGTCCCTTCAGTCGAACCTTACTTCAGAACAGCCAGCGCTGCTTCATAGTTAGGCTCGTCGGCAATTTCGCCAACCAGTTCGCTGTGCAGCACTTTGTCGTTCTCGTCCAGCACCACCACGGCACGTGCAGCCAGGCCGGCGAGCGGGCCGTCGGCGATGGCGACGCCGTAGTTCTGCAGGAACTCGACACCACGCAGGGTCGACAGGTTCTGCACGTTTTCCAGGCCTTCTGCGCCGCAGAAGCGAGCCTGGGCGAACGGCAGGTCGGCGGAAATGCACAGCACCACGGTGTTGGCCACGTCATTGGCCTGAGCGTTGAACTTACGCACGGAGGTGGCGCAGGTCGGGGTGTCGACGCTTGGGAAGATGTTCAGCACCTTGCGCTTGCCGGCGAAGTCCTTCAGCGAGGTGTCGGCCAGGTTGCCGGCTACCAGGGAGAAGGCTGGCGCCTGGGCGCCGGCTTTCGGCAGTGTGCCTTTGACTTGAACCGGGTTGCCTTTGAGAGTCACTTGAGCCATGGACGAAATCCTTATGCGGGGTTTGAAAAAGACCCTGAGTTAAGCATGAAGGCGGCCGTGTGCCTATGGGGGTAGCTAAATTGTTCTATTGCCTGACATTTTCTGTGGACAAAAAAATGCCCGATTGGCCACAAGCCAATCGGGCATTTTCACACCAGGTGCTATATCAGGCCACCAGGCCGTATACCACCGAGGTCAGAGCCACCAGGCCGATGACCGTGACGAACACGTTCGACAGCGCTCCACTGTACTTGCGCATCGAAGGCACGCGACGAATGGCGTACATCGGCATCAGGAACAGCAGCACCGCGATGATCGGGCCGCCCAGCGATTCGATCATGCCGAGGATGCTCGGGTTGAGCGTGGCGACGATCCAGCACACCACCAGCATCAGTGCAGCAACCACACGGTCCAGAGCCTTGGCGCCTGGGCGAGCGCCGGTCTTGGCGATAATGCCCTTGAGGCCTTCGCTGGCGCCGATGTAGTGGCCCAGGAACGACTTGGCGATGGCGATGAAGGCGATCAGCGGTGCGGCAAAAGCGATGGTCGGGTTGCTGAAGTGGTTGGCCAGATAGGACAGGATCGACAGGTTCTGCGCTTTCGCTTCGGCCAGCTGGGCGCTGTCGAGGGTCAGCACGCAGCTGAACACGAAGAACAGCACCATGGCCACCATCAACAGGTGCGCACGGCCCAGGATCTGCCCGCTGCGCTCGTCGGCGTGCTCGCCGTAGCGGCGCTTCTGGTCGACGGCGAAGGCCGAAATGATTGGCGAGTGGTTGAACGAAAACACCATCACCGGAATCGCCAGCCACACGGTGTGCAGGAAGGCCGAACCCGACGGCAGCTGGCTGGCGCTGTCGAGAATGCCACCCGTCCAGTGCGGCACCAGGTACAGGCCCAGCAGCGCCAAAGCGACGATGAACGGGTACACCAGCAGGCTCATCACCTTGACCGTGGCCTGCTCGCCACAGCGAACGATGGCCAGCAAACCGAGAATCAGCACGAACGACAGCATCGCCCGCGGTGGCGGCTCGATGTGCAGTTGGTGCTCCATGAAGCTGCTGACCGTGTTGGTCAGGGCCACGCTGTAGATCAGCAGGATCGGGAAGATGGCGAAGAAGTACAGCACGGTGATCAGCGCACCGGCCTTGATGCCGAAATGCTCTTCGACCACTTCGGTGATGTCGCCGCCATTGCGCCCGGAGAGCACGAAGCGGGTGAGGCCACGGTGGGCGAAGTAGGTCATGGGGAAGGCCAGCGCGGCCAGGATCAGCAGCGGCCAGAAACCGCCGAGGCCGGCGTTGATCGGCAGGAACAGCGTGCCGGCGCCGATGGCGGTGCCGAACAGTCCCAGCATCCAGGTGGTGTCGTGACGCGACCAGCTCTGCAGCGCTGCTGGGGTCGATTCTTCGAAGCGTTGTTCAACGCTTGGGGCCTGCTCATTCATTCCGGGTGAAGCTCCACTCGCAAGACTGCAACAGGCTGAGAATGGCGAAATAGACGTTCCGCCCTACTCAACCGAATAAAGAAGGGCGCGATTGTGCGCTCATTGGTTGCACTTTGGAAAGCCCCGCCCGAGGGACGGTTGCACCTCACCATAGAAAAAGGTTGCCCCTTCCGATCCCGCACCCTCATACGAACGTTTGATTACCTGTTAAAAGTGCTAGGTTACACAACTCAATGGGTGTTGTAGCGTCAAGACTCAGACTTGATTAGATGATCTCGACATGCATACCTTCAGTTCCGCTCGGCTCATGTTTATAGGGTCGTTACTTATCGGCTTGCACACGGTATGCCCTTCAACGGCATCGGCCACTACACGGCTTGACGACACGATTCAGCGGTTCGTCGTGCGCTCAGACACTCAATACCCTCGAACAGAAGAAACCCACGACGACCCGGAAGAATCCATTCGCCTTTTGACGCTTCAAGACAATGCAATCAATACGTGGCGTCGGCAATTTGAAGGAACCGTTCCCGTTTTTCTCAATGGTGACGTGACCGAATTTGGCCATAGCGGCGAATGGTCGGTCATGAATAGGCACTTGGATAACGTAACCCCGACTTACTATGGCCTAGGCAACCATGATTATGACAACAACGTGGATGACTGCTTGCTCAATCTATGCGCCGAACGCTCCCTGAAATTCCTCGAAGCGTCGTTTTCTAAATGGCAGGTGGAGGACAAAGATGTTATTCGAAGGAACGACGGTGTCTGGCAAGGCAGTTATGGCTACAGCAAAACGGTAGGTGCCATTACCTTCATTCAGCTGAATAACCATTATAACTATTCAAGACGCTTCACGAGCGGGACCAACACCCACTATGAGATCACCCCTTCGCTTGACTGGCTGGAAAAGCAACTGGTCAAGGCGCAGGCCAATGGGAAATTCATCGTCATCAACCTACATCGCCCACCCGCAGACAGCACATACGGTAGCGAGGCGGATCGCGAGAGGTTTTATCAGCTCGTCAATGCGTTCAAGGTGCTTGCAATTTTCCATGGCCACACGCATGAAGCTGCTAGAAGGGCCTCTATTGGCGTAACCCCCGTCTATGATTCCGGCGCCAGTTTCAAACAGACGTTCCTGGTCAGCGAACTCGACGAAGGCGCCAACGCGTTCACCACCTTCCTCGCACGCAACAATACAGTCGGCTCAACGCCGTTGGACAAGGTGGACATCCGTTTGCTCCCTCCGTTACCCACCTTCAGTTTCCAGAATCAACCCGGCGGCGGTGCCATCGTGGCCACGCTGGCATATGATAATACGCCACGTTCATTTCACTTGCCCATCATTGAACTTTCAATCGATGGCGGTGCGTTCAAACGTTACACCCCCAGCAACAACGTCATCTTGATGTATGACTTAAAGCCTAGGACCACCTACACGTACAAAACAAGACTGTACCTGGCAGCGGGTGGCAACCCGATACGGGTGGACGACGGAAGTTTTGAAACACCCGCCATTGAATCGCCCCCTACCGACCTGTGCGTCAACTTCTTTGATGCCATCGATGGCTGGTTTGAACTCAAATGGAAACCACCCACCCCACCCTTCACCATGCCCTATGCAATACAAGTGGAAGCAAACGAACCCGCGCATGCGACATGGGTGGTACGCAGCATTGGGGAGTTCAGGCAAACAACGACGCAAGTTGTTAGGTATGAAGAAAAGGGCAGAAACCCATTCAACATGTCGTACAGCGTGTTCTACTGGAGCCCAACCCTTGGGTACAGCGCCACGGCGACTCTCAAAGGAGAGGATCTGCTCAAGTCTGGCTGCCAGTACTAAGAGGCGGGCGCTGCACGCGCCCGCCTTGCCTAGCTCGCATCATCTCAAGCTTGATGCACTGCCGCAAAAGCCTCGGCCACCCGTTGCAGGTTGGCCGGGCGCAACCCGGACATGCACACCCGGCCGCTGTCGATCAGGTACACACCGAACTCGTCACGCAGGCGACGGACCTGCTCGACGCTGAAGCCGGTGTAGCTGAACATGCCACGCTGGCGCAGGAAGAACTGGAAGTCCTGGCCCGGCAGCAGCACGGCCAGCGCATCGACCAGCGCCTGGCGCATGTCGAGGATACGCTTGCGCATCACTTCCACCTCTTGCGCCCACTGGGCATTCAGGGCCGCATCGCCGAGCACGCCGGCCACCAGCTGGGCACCGAAGTTGGGCGGGCTGGAGTAGTTGCGGCGCACGGTGGCCTTGAGCTGGCCGAGGACGCTCTGGGTAGTGGCCTCGTCATCGCAGACCACCGACAGGCCGCCTACGCGTTCGCCATACAGCGAGAAGATCTTCGAGAACGAGTTGCTGACCAGGCACGGTACGCCGGCACGGGCCATTTCTCGAATGGCGAAGGCATCTTCAACCAAGCCTTCAGCAAAGCCCTGGTAGGCGATGTCAAGGAACGGGATCAGCTGGCGTGCCTTGACCACTTCCACCACCTGTTGCCACTGGTGCTGCTCAAGGTCGGCGCCGGTGGGGTTATGGCAGCATGGGTGCAGCAGCACGACGCTGTTGGCCGGCAGAGTCTGCAGGGTGGCCAGCATGCCTTCGAAGTCGACCCCGCGGGTAACCTGGTCGAAGTACGGGTAGGTGTGCACCTTGAACCCGGCGCCTTCGAAGATGGCGCGGTGGTTGTCCCAGGTCGGGTTGCTGACCCAGACTTCCGACTGCGGGAAGTAGCGCTTGAGGAAGTCGGCACCGACTTTCAGCGCGCCGGAGCCGCCGACGGTCTGCACAGTGGCCACGCGCTTGCCGGTCACCGCCGGGTGATCGGCGCCGAACAGCAGTGCCTGGATCGCCTGGCGGTAGCTGGCCAGGCCTTCCATCGGCAGGTACAGCGAGGCCTCGTGGTCTACGCCAGCGATGCGTTTTTCCACCGCATCCACTGCCGCCAGTTGCGGCACCACGCCGGCCTCATCGTAGTACAGGCCGATACTCAGGTTGACCTTGTCGGCGCGCGGGTCGGCCTTGAAGGTTTCCATCAGCGAGAGAATCGGGTCGCCGGCATAGGCATCGACATGTTTGAACACAGCGTGCAGCTCCTTGGATCAGGACAGTTCGGAATGACTGCCCTGAGGATACCCGCAGTCGCGGGGAAGGAACATCACCTAATGTGCAAGGTTGTCTATGCAAGATTGCATGGGGGCCTGGTGGTGAGGCAACCGGCCCTGCCGCCGGCAAGCCGGCTCCCACACCCACCCTCTGATCTTGTGCACTGCGGCATCCTTGTGGGAGCCGGCTTGCCGGCGATGAGGCCCGCTCAGCCAGCCAACCCCTCAAGCTCCTGCAACTCCCGCGCGGTCACCGCCACCCCTTCTCGCTCAGCCACTTCCCGCTCCCGATAACGCCGCTCGCCCGGCATCCGCGGCAAGCCCACCGCCTGCATCTGCTCGACCAGCTCCCGGCTGCGCAGGGCAAACCGCTCACCTTCGGCCTTGCTCGGGTCGATGACGACGATCAACTGCCCGGTCCAGGGCGTCTTGGCGCCCGGATGGCCCGACCAGTCGAACTCCCAGGAGAAATGCCCACCCGTCAGCGCCGCCGCCAGCAACTCCACCATCATCGACAGGGCCGAGCCCTTGTGCCCGCCGAACGGCAGCAAGGCCCCACCTTCGAGGATGGCCTTGGGGTCGGTGGTCGGCTGGCCATCGGCATCCACGCCCATGCCTTCGGGCAATGACTGCCCGGCGCGCGCGGCGATCTGAACGTCACCGTGGGCCATGGCGCTGGTAGCCATGTCGAAGACGATAGGGTCATGCCCTGCGCACGGGGCGGCGAACGCGATCGGGTTGGTGCCGAACAACGGCTTGCGCGCCCCGTGCGGCACGACGCAGGTCATGCTGTTGACCACGCTCAGGGCCACCAGGCCCTCTTCGGCGAATGGCTCGACATCCGGCCACAGCGCAGCGAAATGGTGCGAATTGTGGATCGCCAGCACGGCGATGCCGGCACTGCGCGCTTTCTCCACCAGCAGGCCGCGCGCGGCAGCCAGGGCCGGCTGGGCAAAGCCACCGCCAGCATCGACCCGCACGAACGCCGGTGCCACATCGGTGACTTGCGGCACAGCCTGGCCATTCACCCAGCCGCTGGCCAGTGTCGAGACATAGCCTGGAATGCGGAACACGCCATGGCTGTGGGCGCCGTCGCGCTGGGCGCTGGCGCAGTTGTGGGCAAGCACGCCAGCCACGCTTTCGCTGCAGCCGTGGCGCTGGAGAATGGCTTGCAGCAGCCCCTGCAACTGGCTGAACGGCACGCGCACGACAGGGCTGTTGGAAGGTGCGGACATCTGTAGCTCCTTATTGGAATTGGAATGGCAACAGCGTTGGCAACGACAAAAACTTTCCTGCAAGTGACAGCTATCTGTCAAATATTGACTTGATGACAGAAAACATCCATTTTCTGTTTCACACCTCTGGAGCAGCCGCATGAGCCCATCGATCAAGCAACGCCTGGAACACAGCCTGCAAGGGGCCGCAGCCTCGGGCCGCAAGATCGCCAGCTACATGCTCGCCAACCTCCACGAACTGCCGTTCCAGACCTCAGCCAGCATCGCTGCCAAGCTCGCTGTCAGCGAATCCAGTGTCGGACGTTTCTGCCGCTCCCTCGGTTATGCCCATCTCAAGGCGCTCAAGCAAGACCTGCAGAGCGACCTGGGCGACGGCCCGTGGCTGGTCGGTGATCGCTTGCAAGAATATCGCCAGCAGCAAGACGAGAGCGCCAGCACGGGCAGCCTGGAGCTGGAAATTGCCGCCTTGGTGCGCGTGCACGAATACAGCCGCAGCGAAGCCTGGCACCGCACCGCACAGCGCCTGGCAGAGCGGCCGCGGGTGTTCGTCGCGGGCTTTCAGACCGAACGCGGCATCGCCCAGTGCATGGCGCACCTGCTGCATTACCTGCGCGACGGCGTGCAGGCGGTCGATGGCAGTGCCGGGCATTTCGGCGAAGTGCTGCTGGGCCGCCCGGAAAACAGCGCCCTGGTGGTGTTCGAGGCTCGCCGCTATTCCCGCCATGCCCTGATGCTGTGCCAGAAGGCACGCCAGGCGGGCATCCCTGTCACGCTGGTGACCGACACCTTCTGTGACTGGGCCGATGCCAACGCCGACGAGGTGTTCCGCATCCCCACCGAGTTCAATCTGTTCTGGGAATCCACCTCGGCGATGCTGTCGTGGGTGCACCTGATGGTCAACGAGGTCTGCAAGAAACTCGGGCCTGATGTTGAAAAACGCTTGGAAGCGACTGCCGCTCTACATAACGAGTTCGTCGGCTACACGGCGGGCAAACAACAATAGCAAGAGTGCAAGAGGTGCAAGATGAACAAGACCATGGCTATGGTGGGTGCGTGTACCCTGCTGCTGGCGGGTGCGGCCAGCGCCGAAACCCTGCGCTTCGCCACCGAGGGCGCTTACCCGCCCTTCAACTATGTGGATGCCGATAACAAGCTGCATGGCTTCGACATCGACATCACCCACGCCCTGTGCGAGCAGATGGAGGTCGAGTGCACCCTGGTCGCCCAGGACTGGGAAGGCATCATCCCGGCGCTGATGGCGCGCAAGTACGACGCTGTGGTGGCCTCGATGATCGACACCGAGGAACGCCGCAAGAAGATCGCCTTCACCGACCATTACTACCGCACCCCGCTGACCGTCGCGGTGGCCAAGGACAGCAAGATCGCCGACGCCCAGACCGCCTTCAACGGCTACACCGTGGGCGCCCAGTCGTCCTCGACCCAGGCGATCTATGCCGAGGACGTGTACGCCAAGGCCGGCGCCGACGTGAAGCTGTACCCGACCATGGACGAAGCCAACGCCGACCTCGCCGCCGGCCGCCTGGATGGGGTGATCGCCGACAAGTTCCCGCTGCACGAGTGGATGAACAAGAACGGCCAGGACTGCTGCAAGGTCCTGGGTGACGTGGCCGGGACCAAGGCCGACGCCGCCATTGCCGTGCGCAAGGACGACGAGGCGTTGCGCCAGCGGTTGAACGCCGCGCTTGCCGCGATCGTTGCCAACGGTACCTACCAAAAGATCGCCAGCAAGTACTTCGCCTTCGACATCTACAACTGACTGTCGGCCCCTATCGCCGGCAAGCCAGCTCCCACAGATCCAGCACAGCACTCAGGTTCGGTGAGATACCTGTGGGAGCCGGCTTGCCGGCGATAGGGCCAGACCCGTCAGTACAAGGGGTACGTCATGCTCGACCAATTGTCCTTGCTTTCCTTCGCCAGCGGTGGCTGGGGCCAGGCGCTGCTGGCCGGGGCCCTGGTGACCGTTTCACTGGCCCTCGCCTGCCTGCCCATCGGCCTGCCCCTGGGCCTGGTCGTGGCCCTGGCGGCCCGCTCACGCAAGCGCCTGCCGCGGGCCTGGGCGACCACCTTCTCGACCGTGTTCCGCGGCCTGCCCGAGCTGCTGACTCTGCTGATCATCTATTACGGCTGCCAGATCGCCGCGCAGAAACTGCTGGCCGCCATGGGCTATGAAGGCGAGTTTCTGATCAACACCTTCCTCGCCGCGATGATCGCCTTCAGCCTGGTGTTCGCCGCCTTTTCCAGTGAAATCTGGCTGGCGGCCTTCAAGACGCTGCCCAAAGGGCAACTGGAGGCCTGCTCGGCACTGGGCTTGGGCAAGCGCACGGCATTCTTCAAGGTGGTGTTGCCGCAATTGACCCGCATCGCCCTGCCGGGCCTGTCCAACAACTGGCTGTCGCTGCTCAAGGACACCTCGCTGGTGTCGACCATCTCGCTGGTCGACTTGATGCGCCAGACCAACCTGGCGGTCAGCGTGACCAAAGAGCCGATGTTCTTCTACGGCGTCGCCTGCCTGGGCTACCTGCTGTTCTCAGCGCTGTCGGGGCGGGTGTTCGCCTACATCGAACGGCGCAGCAACCGCCACCTGCAAGGAGCACGCACATGAGTGCCGAACAATTGCTGGGCCTGGTCCTGGACCCCGACCTGTTGCAGCGCTATGGCCCGCGGTTTGTCGATGGCTTGGTGGTGACCGCCAAGCTGGTGGCTATTTCCTTCAGCCTGGGCGCCGTGCTGGGCCTGCTGCTAGCCTTGGCGCGCCTGTCGCGCAATCTGCTGCTGCAACGGCTGGCGGCCGGCTACATCTACATCTTCCGCGGCTCGCCGCTGCTGGCCCAGCTGTTTCTGCTGTATTACGGCCTTGGCTCACTCAAGGGCTTCTGGCAGGACGTCGGGCTCTGGTGGTTCTTCCGCGAGGCCTGGTTCTGCACCTTGCTGGCCTTCACCCTCAACACCGCCGCCTACCAGGCCGAGATCTTCCGCGGCAGCCTGATGGCGGTGGCACCGGGGCAGTACGAAGCGGCGCGGGCGCTGAACCTGAAACGCTCGACCACCTTTTTCAAGGTGATCCTGCCGCAATCGCTGCTGGTGGCCATCGGCCCGCTGGGCAACGAACTGATCCTGATGATCAAGGCCAGCGCCATCGCCTCGCTGGTAACGCTCTATGACCTGATGGGCGTGACCAAGCTGGCCTTCTCGCGCAGCTTCGACTTCCAGATCTACCTGTGGGCCGCGGTGCTCTACCTGGTGATCGTGGAGCTGGTGCGGCGTCTGCTCAAACACCTGGAAGCCCGCCTGGGCCGCCACTTGAACTGACTGAAGGATACATCCATGCATTGCCAGACCCTTGTCCTCGGCGCCGGCATCGTTGGCGTCAGCACTGCGCTGCACCTGCAAGCACGCGGGCGCCAAGTGATACTGATCGACCGCGACGAACCCGGCAGCGGCACCAGCCACGGCAATGCCGGGCTGATCGAGCGCTCCAGCGTGATCCCCTACGCCTTCCCTCGGCAGTTCGGCGCTTTGCTGCGCTACGGCCTGAACCGCCAGCCCGATGTGCGCTACAGCCTGATGCACCTGCCCAAGGCCGCGCCCTGGCTGCTGCGCTACTGGCAGCAATCGGCGCCGCGACGCCTGGCTGGCGCAGCCGCCGACATGCTGCCGCTGGTGCAGCGTTGCGTCGAGGAACACGACGCGCTGATCAAGGCTGCCGGCCTGCAAGGCCTGGTGCAGGCCAAGGGCTGGATCGAGGTGTACCGCGAGCCTGCGCTATTCGAAAAGGCCAAGGCCGAGCTCAAGGGCCTGGCCCGCTATGGCCTGAAATACGAAATCCTCGAGCGCGCCCAATTGCAGGGCCGCGAGCATCAGCTCGACAGCGCCGTGGTTGGCGGTATCCATTGGCTCGACCCGAAGACCGTGAACAATCCCGGCGCCCTCACCCATGGCTACGGCGCACTGTTCGTCCACCGTGGCGGGCAGTTCCTGCACGGTGATGCACGCAGCCTGCGCCAGGTCGGCAAGCAGTGGCAGGTCGAAAGCCAGCGCGGGCCAATCGTCGCCGACGAAGTGGTGGCCTGCCTGGGCCCGCAATCGGCGGAGCTTTTCCAGCAACTGGGCTATCGAATTCCGCTGGGCATCAAGCGCGGCTATCACATGCATTACGCCACCCGTAACGGCGCCCAGTTGCAGCATTCGATCTGCGACACCCAGGGCGGCTACGTGCTGGCGCCGATGGCTCGCGGCGTGCGCCTGACCACCGGGATCGAATTCGCCGCCAGCGACGCGCCGGGCAACGAAATACAGCTCGACCGCTGCGAAGCACTGGCCCGCAGGCTGTTTCCGGCCCTGGGTGAGCGCCTCGACGACAAACCTTGGCTGGGCCGCCGCCCGTGTCTGCCCGACATGCGCCCGGTGATCGGCCCAGCGCCGCGGCACAAGGGCCTGTGGTTCAACTTCGGCCATGCCCACCACGGCCTGACGCTCGGCCCTGTCAGCGGCCGCCTGCTCGCCGAGATGCTCACCGGCGAGCGCCCCTTTACCGACCCTGCGCCCTACAGCGCGGCTCGTTTCGACTGAAGCCCTGCGGGAGAACAACAACATGACCGCCCCTTTGAGCGTTGCCAGCCTTGCCCCCGAGCCCGATCCACGCCCGGTACTGATCCGTATCGAAGGCCTGAACAAGCACTATGGCGCCTTCCATGTGCTGCGCGACATCAACCTGCAGGTGCGCGAAGGCGAGCGCATTGTGCTGTGCGGCCCTTCCGGTTCGGGCAAATCCACCCTGATCCGTTGCATCAACCGCCTGGAAATCGCTCAACAGGGCAGCATCCAGGTGGACGGTATCGACCTGGCTGCCGCCACACGCCTGGCCGCCCAGGTGCGCAGTGAAATCGGCATGGTGTTCCAGCATTTCAACCTGTTCCCGCACATGAGCGTGCTCGACAACTGCCTGCTTGCGCCCACCAGCGTGCGCGGCCTGTCGCGCACGGATGCCGAGGAACGGGCGCGGATGTACCTGAACAAGGTGGGGATCGAGAGCCAGGCGCACAAATACCCCAGCCAGCTCTCTGGCGGCCAGCAGCAACGCGTGGCGATCGCTCGGGCGCTGTGCATGAAGCCGCGGATCATGCTGTTTGATGAGCCGACTTCGGCGCTCGACCCGGAGATGGTCGCCGAGGTGCTGGATGTGCTGGTGCAGCTAGCCGGTACGGGCATGACCATGCTGTGCGTCACCCATGAAATGGGCTTTGCCCGGCAGGTGGCGGAGCGGGTGCTGTTTCTGGAAGGTGGGCAGATCATCGAGGACAGCCCGCCGGAGGTGTTCTTCAACCAGCCGCGCACGGCGCGGGCCAAAGGGTTCCTGGCGCAGATCCTTCATTGATGCCACTGGCCCTGTCGCCGGCAAGCCGGCTTCCACAGGGTTCGGTGTGGTCCTTGTGGGCGCTGGCTTGCCGGCGATAAGGCCAGCGAACACACTTCAAGGCCCACTTCATTGCGCCGCTGCAATGATCCAACTGCGTCGTTAAATATTATTGACCTCGCCCCCTGCCAAACCCTTGCCGCCTCAGGCTCGCAAGGGTTTTACCCCCCGAATTTCGGCGCAAAACCCCTTCCCATGCCCCCTTCAGCCGTTTGACATATCGAACGGCTCTGGCAAGCTATCTACAAGCCCCGACCGGAATCGTCGCCTCTGACGAGCCGGCAGTGCTCGGGGCTTCAGGTGACACAACAGGCCACGCGCCGTGCACCTGCACAACAACGGCAGGTCGAACCTGCCATAAGGTGACATATGTCCAACAGCAACATTGGCAACAAGCAACCCTCCCTGCGTAAACCCGTCGTCCTGATGACCATGGGCAGCCAAGAGCGCAAAGGCCATGACTACCAGGTCATGACCCACAAATACATCACCCCGCTGGTCGAGTTCTCCGATTGTGTCCCGGTACTGGTGCCCACCTGCTGTGGCATCGAAGACCTCGAGACCTACCTGGACATGGCCGACGGCGTGTACCTGACCGGTGCCGGCAGTAACATCGAGCCGAGCCTGTACGGCCAGGAAAACCAGACCCCAGGCAAAGGCCAGGACGTCAACCGCGACCTGTTCGATATCCCGCTGGTGAAGGCGGCGATCAAGCGTGGCCTGCCCATCTTCGGCATCTGCCGTGGCATGCAGGAAATCAACGTGGCCCTGGGTGGCGACATCTACCAGAAGGTCTACGCCGAACCTGGCTTCAACGACCACCGGGAAAACCCGGAAGACCCGGTCGACGTGCAGTACGCCCAGGTTCACGGTGTGAAGATCAAGCCAGGCAGCTGGCTGCGTGACACCCTCGGTACCGACGAGATTCGCGTCAACTCGCTGCATGGCCAGGGCCTGCGCAACCTCGGCGCGGGTATCGAGCCGATCGCCCACGCCGAAGACGGCCTGGTCGAGGCGATTCACGCACCAAGCATTTCGCCGTTCCTGTTCGCCGTGCAGTGGCACCCAGAGTGGCAAGCCGCGAAGAACCCTGACTCGATCAAGATCTTCCAGGCCTTCGGCGACGCCTGCCGCGCCCAGGTGCGCAAGGCACAGGTCAAGCGTCAACACGCTGCCTGATTCTCAGCTTCGTTAGCTTTGATCGCGGGGCGGCGCAAGGTCGCCCCTGCTTTCCCGGTCACCCTCTGCTGGTCCCAGAACACTTCCCGTGGAAGCGGGCGGCGGGCTTGTGCCTGTCTCCGCGATCGTTTTTTTGCCTTTCCCCCTGTAGAGATACGATGACCTGGTTAGTGGTTGTCGTGAGATCGTCTGCGCCTGCGAGACCGAGCGCCGCCCGCGCGGTGCATCGCGGATGAATCCGCTCCTACATTTGTAGCAACGTACCTGTGCCTGATAGGCCACGGTTGCCTGCCTTGCTGGCTCGACGCGATTTTTCGGCGGGCGCCAAAGGCGGACAACCATGGCCTGACAGGCTGCGGCACGTTGCAACCGATGCAGGAGCGGATTCATCCGCGATGCGCCGCACGGGCGGCGCTCGATTTACGCCCCACCACAAATCCTGAGACAGGCACCTGTAACCCACAAAATTTTGCAACAGGGTACTAGCCATCGTGCAAGTTGTACGATAACTTACATCCAACGCAGAACAACACCCTTCACCCAAGCGCCACAGGATGCCTACAACAATGACTCCACAAGAACTGAAATCCATCCTCTCCCACGGCCTGCTGTCTTTCCCGGTCACCGACTTCAATGCCCAGGGCGATTTCCACCAGGCTGGCTACGTCAAGCGCCTGGAATGGCTGGCACCCTATGGCGCCAGCGCGCTGTTCGCCGCCGGTGGCACCGGTGAGTTCTTCTCCCTCGCGGCCAGCGAATACAGCCAAGTGATCAAGACCGCGGTCGACACCTGCGCCAAGTCGGTACCGATCCTCGCCGGCGTCGGTGGCTCCACCCGCCAGGCCATCGAATACGCGCAAGAAGCCGAACGCCTGGGTGCCAAGGGCCTGCTGCTGCTGCCGCACTACCTGACCGAAGCCAGCCAGGATGGCGTCGCTGCCCACGTCGAAGCCGTGTGCAAGTCGGTGAACATCGGTGTGGTCGTCTACAACCGCAACGTCTGCCGCCTCAACGCCGACCTGCTGGAAAAGCTCGCCGAACGCTGCCCGAACCTGATCGGCTACAAGGACGGCCTGGGCGACATCGAGTTGATGGTGTCGATTCGTCGCCGCCTGGGTGATCGTTTCAGCTACCTGGGTGGCCTGCCGACCGCCGAGGTGTATGCTGCGGCCTACAAGGCACTGGGCGTACCAGTGTATTCCTCGGCGGTGTTCAACTTCGTGCCCAAGACAGCGATGGACTTCTACCACGCGATCGCCCGTGACGATCACGCTACCGTGGCCAAGCTGATCGACGATTTCTTCCTGCCGTACCTGGACATCCGCAACCGCAAGGCCGGCTACGCCGTCAGTATCGTCAAGGCCGGTGCCAAGATCGCCGGTTACGACGCAGGCCCGGTGCGCACACCGCTGACCGACCTGACCGTCGAAGAGTACGAAATGCTCGCGGCACTGATGGACAAGATGGGTCCGCAATAAGCGCACCCCGCGGCCTGCCAATGCCGCGCCCGGAGTGGGCTGCCCCCACTCCGGCTACAACTCGTGAGCCCGCACAAAAATAACTAGTGGGAGTATTGCCAGCATGCAAGCGACGAAAAAGACGCATGTGCGCTACCTGATCCTGTTCATGCTGTTTCTGGTGACCACGATCAACTATGCCGACCGAGCCACCATCGCCATTGCAGGCTCCAGCCTGCAGAAAGACCTCGGCATCGACGCCGTCACCCTCGGTTATATCTTCTCCGCCTTCGGCTGGGCCTATGTGGCCGGCCAGATTCCCGGCGGCTGGCTGCTGGACCGCTTCGGTTCGAAGAACGTCTACGCCTTCAGCATCTTCACCTGGTCGCTGTTCACCCTGCTTCAAGGCTTCGTCGGCGGCTTGCCGGTCGCCTGGGCAGTGGTCACCCTGTTCACCCTGCGTTTTCTGGTCGGCTTCGCCGAAGCCCCGTCGTTCCCGGGCAATGCCCGCATCGTCGCGGCCTGGTTCCCCACCCAGGAGCGCGGCACGGCGTCTGCAATCTTCAACTCGGCGCAATACTTCGCCACGGCGTTGTTCGCCCCGATCATGGGCTGGATCGTCTTCAGCTTCGGCTGGGAGCATGTGTTCGTGGTCATGGGCGGGCTGGGTATCGTGTTCTCCATGGTCTGGCTCAAGACCATCCACAACCCGCGCCAGCACCCCCGCATCAGCCCTGCCGAGCTTGAACATATCGAGCAGAACGGCGGCCTGGTGGACATGGACCAGAAACGCGGCAACGACGGCCCGAAATGGGGCTACATCAAGCAACTGCTGACCAGCCGCATGCTCCTGGGCGTATACCTGGGCCAGTACTGCATCAACGCCATCACCTACTTCTTCCTGACCTGGTTCCCGGTTTACCTGGTACAAGAGCGCGGCATGACCATCCTCAAGGCCGGCTTCATCGCCTCTTTGCCGGCGGTATGCGGCTTCATCGGCGGCGTGCTTGGCGGGGTAATCTCGGACTGGCTGCTGCGCCGGGGCAACTCGCTGACCTTCGCGCGCAAGCTGCCGATCGTCTGCGGCCTGCTGCTGTCGACCACCATGGTGTTCTGCAACTATGTCGACGCCGAATGGATGGTGGTCGGCTTCATGACCCTGGCCTTCTTCGGCAAGGGTATCGGTGCACTGGGCTGGGCCGTGGTTGCCGACACCTCGCCCAAGCAGATCGCCGGCCTGTCCGGTGGCCTGTTCAACACCTTCGGCAACATTGCCTCGATCACCACACCGATCGTCATCGGCTACATCATCAGCGCCACCGGATCGTTCAAGTGGGCCCTGGTGTACGTAGGTGCCAACGCCCTGGTAGCGGTATTCAGCTACCTGGTGATCGTCGGGCCGATCAAGCGTATCGAATTGCGTGAACAAGCAAAGCCTGAGGCCGAACCCGCCGCCCGCGGCGAGCTGGCCGGCTCGCGTCACTGAGTGAACACGCCCGCCCCGGCACACCCGGGTGCGGGCAGCTGTACAAAGCCTGAGAACATGACAGACAGGGCCACACCATGCAGTTGATCGAACATTCCGACTCGCCCCGCTACGTCCGCCTGCACGACGACGATAACGTCGTAGTAGTGGTCAACGATGGCGGCCTGGGCGAAGGCGCCCGCTTCGCCGATGGCCTGACCCTGATCGAAGGCGTGCCGCAAAGCCACAAGGTCGCCACCGTGCACATCGCCAAGGGCGAGCCGGTGCGCCGCTACGGGCAGGTCATCGGCTACGCGTTGGAAGACCTGCGCCAGGGCAGCTGGGTGCAGGAGAGCCAGTTGGCCATGCCCGCCGCCCCGGAACTGGACAGCCTGCCACGCTGCGATGCGGTGCCAGCCCCCTTGCCGCCGCTGGAGGGCTTCACCTTCGAAGGCTACCGCAACGCCGACGGCACCGTCGGTACCCGCAATATCCTGGGCATCACCACCACCGTACAGTGCGTGACCGGCGTACTGGAGCATGCGGTCAAGCGCATCCGCGCCGAACTGCTGCCCCGGTACCCCAACGTCGACGACGTGGTAGCCCTCACCCACAGCTACGGCTGCGGCGTGGCGATCAACGCCCGTGATGCCTATATCCCCATTCGTACCGTACGCAACCTGGCGCGCAACCCCAACCTGGGCGGCGAAGCACTGGTGATCAGCCTGGGCTGCGAGAAGCTGCAGGCCGGCCAGGTGATGCACGACAACGACCCGTCGGTGGACCTCAGCGAGCCATGGCTGTATCGCCTGCAGGATGCCAGCCTCGGTTTCGTCGAGATGATCGAACAGATCATGGGCCTGGCCGAAACCCGTCTGAAAAAGCTCGACCAGCGACGTCGTGAAACCGTACCGGCCAGCGAGCTGATCCTGGGCATGCAATGCGGTGGCAGCGATGCGTTCTCCGGCATCACCGCCAACCCGGCGCTGGGCTATGCATCCGATCTGCTGGTGCGTGCCGGCGCCACCGTGCTGTTCTCGGAAGTGACCGAGGTACGCGATGCCATCTACATGCTCACCTCCCGCGCCGAAAACCAGGATGTGGCTGACGCACTGGTGCGCGAGATGGACTGGTACGACCGCTACCTGCAGCAGGGCGCAGCCGATCGCAGTGCCAACACCACACCGGGCAACAAGAAAGGCGGCCTGTCGAACATCGTCGAGAAATCCCTCGGTTCGATCGTCAAGTCCGGCAGCGGTGCCATCCAGGGCGTGCTCGGCCCAGGCGAGCGGGTCAACCGCAAAGGCCTGATCTTCTGCGCCACCCCGGCCAGCGATTTCGTCTGCGGCACCCTGCAGCTTGCCGCCGGCATGAACCTGCACGTGTTCACCACCGGGCGCGGCACGCCTTACGGCCTGGCCATGGCGCCGGTGGTCAAGGTCTGCACCCGCACCGAGCTGGCCCAGCGCTGGCCCGATTTGATCGACATCGACGCCGGTCGCATCGCCAGTGGCCGAGCGAGCATCGAGGAACTGGGCTGGGAGCTGTTCCACTACTACCTGGACGTGGCCAGCGGCCGCAAGCAGACCTGGGCCGAACAGCACCGCCTGCACAATGACATCACCCTGTTCAATCCGGCCCCTATTACCTGAGCCATGGCCCATGTGGGAGCCGGCTTGCCGGCGATGCGGGCACTGCGGTGCCTGGCACCGGCTAGGCCGGTGATCGCCGGCAAGCCGGCTCCCACTATCCCTCTTTGATTCCATCACCTACAGGAGCACACCATGCCTGAGATTCTTGGCCACAACTTCATCGCCGGCCAGCGCAGCGCCGCTGGCCAGCAGCGCCTGCAGAGCCTGGACGCCAGCACCGGCGAGGCACTGCCCTACAGCTTCGTCCAGGCCACCGAGAACGAGGTCGACCAGGCGGCCAAGGCAGCCGCTGCGGCCTTCGCCGAATTCCGCCAGCTGGCGCCTGCACGCCGCGCCGAGTTCCTCGACGCCATTGCCGCCGAACTGGATGAACTGGACGACGCCTTCGTCGCCATCGTCTGCCGTGAAACCGCCCTGCCTGCAGCGCGCATCCAGGGTGAACGCGGCCGCACCAGCGGCCAGATGCGCCTGTTTGCTCAGGTGCTGCGCCGTGGCGACTACCTGGGTGCACGCATCGACCTGGCCCTGCCCGACCGCCAACCACTGCCACGGGTAGATTTGCGCCAGATGCGCATCGGTGTCGGCCCGGTGGCAGTATTCGGCGCTAGCAACTTCCCGTTGGCCTTCTCCACTGCCGGGGGCGACACCGCTGCTGCGCTGGCTGCGGGTTGCCCGGTGGTGTTCAAGGCGCACAGCGGCCACATGGCCACCGCCGACCTGGTGGGTTGCGCGATCGAGCGTGCCGCCGTGCGTACCGGCATGCCCAAGGGCGTATTCAACATGGTCTTCGGCGGTGGTGTCGGTGAATGGCTGGTCAAGCACCCGGCAATCCAGGCGGTCGGCTTCACCGGTTCGCTCAAGGGCGGCGACGCCTTGTGCCGCATGGCCGCCGAGCGTCCGCAGCCGATTCCAGTATTTGCCGAGATGTCCAGCATCAACCCGGTGATCATCCTGCCGGGCGCCCTGGCCAAGCGTGGCGAGGCCATTGCCCGCGAGTTGGCCGGCTCGGTCTGCATGGGTGCCGGCCAGTTCTGCACCAACCCAGGCCTGGTGATCGGCCTGCAATCGCCTGAATACAGCCAGTTGCTCGCCGACCTGGGCCAGCACCTGGATGCCCAAGCCGGGCAGACCATGCTCAACGCCGGCGGCCTGCGCAGCTACGTCGGCGGCCTGGAGCACCTGCAGGCTCACGCCGGCATTACCCACCTGGCCGGCCAGGCCCAGCAAGGCAGCCAGGCACGCGCCCAGCTGTTCAAGGCCGATGCCCGTCTGCTGGTCGAATCCGACCCGCTGTTGCAGGAAGAAGTGTTCGGCCCGACCACCGTGGCGGTCGAGGCCCAGGACAATGCACAACTGCGTGCCGCCCTGCTCGGCCTGCGTGGCCAGCTGACCGCGACGCTGATCGGCGAGCCGGAGGACCTCGAAGCCTTTGCCTGGCTGGTACCGTTGCTCGAAGAGAAGGTAGGCCGCATCCTGGTCAACGGCTACCCGACCGGTGTCGAGGTGTGCGATGCGATGGTCCATGGCGGCCCTTACCCGGCCACCTCCGACGCGCGTGGCACCTCGGTGGGTACCTTGGCCATCGACCGTTTCCTGCGCCCGGTCTGCTATCAGAACTACCCACAGACGCTGCTGCCTGAGGCGCTGCGCGACAGCAACCCGCTCGGGCTGCGACGCCTGGTGAACGGTCAGTGGAGTGATGGGGCGATCTGAATGCCCTGATGCAAGAAGCCCCGCACATGCGGGGCTTTTTTGTCTTTGCCGGCCCTATCGCCGGCAACCCGGCCCCACAGGGTTGGATGTGATCATTGTGGGCGCCGGCTTGCCGGCGATAGGGCCAGCGCAGCCCACCGAGCAGTCAGACCCCTTGCGCCTCGGCCGCTTCATGCGCCTGGCGCAACCGCTCGCGACTGTTGCTCAGGTGCATGCGCATGGCCATCTTCGCCCCTTCGCTGTCACGCCGAGCAATGGCCTCGTAGATCGCCTCGTGTTCATGCATCAGGCGCCCCATGTAGTGCGCCTGGTCATCATGCGCCAGGCGCGCCGAGTTGAGGCGGGTACGTGGAATGATGCTGGTACCCAGGTGATTGATGATGTCGGCGAAATAATGGTTGCCGCTGGCCTGGGCAATGCGCAGGTGGAACTGGAAATCCGCCGAGACCGCATCGTTGGCATGTGCGGCCCCTTCGTTGAGCTCATCCAGCGCCGCGCGCATGCCGGCCAGCTCTTCGTCGCTACGTCGCTGCGCCGCCAGGCCCGCCGACTCGATCTCCAGGGCAATGCGCAGTTCCAGCACCGCCAGTACCTCGCGCAAGGTAACAACGGTGGCCGGGTCGATGCGAAACCCGCCCGTGGCCGGCATATCCAGCACGAAGGTGCCGATGCCGTGCCGCGTCTCGACCTGCCCGGCCGCCTGCAGCCGCGAGATCGCCTCACGCACCACGGTGCGGCTGACGCCCTCCTCGGCCATGATCTGGGATTCGGTCGGCAGCTTGTCGCCGCGCTTGAGCTGGCCACTGCGGATGCGCTCGGTCAGCACCGTGACCAGTTCCTGGGCCAGACTGCGCGGTTTGCGCCGGGTCCTTGCCTGTACCTGCTGCTCTGTCATGCCGTGTATTTCACCTAGAAAGACAGCCGACATCATAGCGCAAGCAGTTGTACGATCACATACAGGTGATGCGGTATTTGTTGATGTAGGCGCGAATTCATCCGCGATGCGCCGCGCCGGCGGCGCTCGATCTGCGCCACTGCGCAACGTCCCTTCAAACGACTGGCAATTCGCCTCTGCATCGCCACTACCGCGCAAGCAAAGTACTGGCCCCCAGCTTATGAAACCAAAGGCAAACTCCCTTCATCTTCATATGCTTAGGACAGCAACATGCGAGTATTTCTAGCAACGATGGCCGGCTGCCTGCTGGCCTCGGCCGCCTTCGGCGCCCACGCCAGGACACTGGGCCAGAATGATCGCCAGGTCTGTGAATGGGGTTCGCAGATCGCCGCCGAGGCGCAGCATGCCAAGCTCTCGGGGGTTACTTTGTATGCCACACGCAAGAAGCTGCAGGCACGCAAGTTCCCCAAGCCATGGATGCGCATGACGGCTTTTGGCATCACCGAACAGACGTATAACAGCCGCTCGCAGTTGAAGCCCCCCGCCATCAAGCAGACCTATTTTGAACAGTGCGTCCAGCACGCGGTTGCCAAGCGTTAAAGCCTTTATTTTCAGATAGTTAACGAGTTTTTCTAACCTTGATTCGATGAAATCTCACGCCATTCGCTCAGTTCCACGCGTAAGATTTCATCCAGAAAAAGGCCGTAACTATCTGAATTCTTGGCAATTATTAGACAAAACTCAAACGATCACTCAGCAGCCGGTGAGTGCTACCGGCTGGCGCTCGCCGGCAAAGAACAGTGGGCGCAGGCGTACCCCGATCAGGTTGCCGCTGTACGCAGCCACCAGCCACAGCCAGCCATGCACGCTGCCCGAGGCAATGCCGCTGAAGTAGGCGCCGATGTTGCAGCCATAAGCCAGGCGCGAACCGTAACCCAGCAGCAGGCCACCGATCACCGCGGCGATCAGCGACGGCAGCGGAATCTTCAAGTTTGGCGCGAAGCGGCCGGCCAGGCCCGCCGCCAGCAAGGCGCCGAGCACGATGCCGATGTCCATGACCGTGGTGATGTCCTGCCACAGCGGCGAAGCCAGCGCCTTGGCGTTGGCCGGCGCTTGCCAGAACGGCCAGCTGCCGACGTCTACGCCGAAACCGGAAAGGGTCTTGGCACCCCACAAGGCGAACGCCGAGGTGATGCCCCACGGGCGCCCGGCCAGGGCCAGGGTGGCATAGTTGAGCAAGGCCAGGGCAATGGCACCCCACAGCAGGGGCCACGGGCCGCGCAGGAAGCGGCGCAGGCCCTGCTGCTCACTGCTCGCCGGGGCTTGCAGGGCGCCATGCCGGCGTTTTTCCAGGACCACGGTTGCCCAGGCGATAAGCGCGAACACGGCCACGCTCACCAGCAGCGCTGGAGCGACGCCCCAGGCCTGAATGATCGAAGTGGCCGGGAACGAAGGCAGGGCGAACCACCAGTCAGCATGGTGCGTGGCGGTGACCGAACCGATGATGAAGAACAGCAAGGTCACCAGCATCCGCGCATTGCCGCCCCCGACGGTGAACAGCGTCCCCGACGCGCACCCGCCACCCAGTTGCATGCCGATACCGAAGATGAAGGCGCCGAACACCACCGAAACCCCGGCCGGAGCTACCAGCCCGGTAACAGGGTTGCCGAACAGGCTGCCGGCCGCCAGCGCGGGGAAGAACAGCAGCACAGCCAGGGTCAGCATGACCATCTGCGCACGCAGGCCGGCACCGCGTCGTTCATTGATGAACACGCGCCAGGCGGAGGTGAAGCCGAAGGCTGCGTGGTACAGCGTCAGGCCCAGAGCGGCGCCGACGATCAGCAGCAATACCTGCTTGAAGCCGGCATTGAGGTTGAGGAACCAGGCGCCGGCCAGCAACAGGGCCAGGGCGATCAAGGGGGCGCCCAGGCGGCGCGGTTCGGGTGTGGCGGTTGCGGAGAGACCCATTAGAATGCTCGGATACAGTAAAACGGGCGGCGATTATAGCGCCGCGGGTCTCTTTTGTGCCTGTTCTGGCCTCATCGCCGGCAAGCCGGCTCCCACAGGTACTTAACCGAACCTTGCCGGCGATGAGGCCAACCTATCTGTTAGGCTGATAACACCTTCGCCAAAGCCACCAGGCCATTCGCCCCATGGATGAACTGCGCAAAATCGACCTTAACCTGCTGCTGGCCCTACATGCCCTGCTCAGCGAAAAGCACGTGACTCGCGCCGCGCTGCGCCTGCACCGCAGCCAACCGGCGGTGAGCCACGCCCTGGCGCAACTGCGCGCGCATTTCGATGACCCCCTGCTGATCCGCCAGAACGGCCAGATGACCCTGAGCGCGCGCGCCCAGGCCCTGGCCAAGCCCCTGCAGGATGCCCTGGGCAGCCTCAACGGCCTGCTCGCCACCCCGCGCTTCGAGCCGGCCCAGGCGCAACGGCGTTTTCGCCTGTCATTATCCGACTATTCCTCGCGCATCATCCTGCCGCCACTGGTGCGCCACCTGCGCCGGATGGCGCCAGGAGTCGACCTGGCCATCAGCCAGGCCAGCCGCGAGACCATGCTGGCGCAATTGCTTGATGGCGAACTCGACCTGGCCTTGGGCATCTTCCCCGAGCTGCCACCGGACATCAGCGTACAGACCCTTTTCGAAGACAGTTTCATCAGCGTGGCCGACCGCCAGGTATTGCCCGCCAAGGGTGGCCTGACGCTGGAGGACTGGCTGGCGCGCCCACATGTGCTGATGGCCATGCGCCCGGATGCCCACGACGAGATCGAACGTGCCTTGGCCGAGCACGGCCTGCGCCGGCGCATCGCACTGGCGCTGCCGCACTGGAGCGCGGCGGTGGAGGTGCTTGGCGGCACCGACCTGGTGTTGACGGTGGCCAAACGCGCCGTTGGCCCAATGCAGCAGCACAAGGCCCTGCGCCAGTTCACCCCACCCCTGCCCATTCCTGTCCTGGCCTACCAGCAGGCCTGGCATGCCAGGAAGGACAGCGACCCTGGCCACCGCTGGCTGCGCGAGGCAGTCTGGGCATGCAGCCAGCCCGGTGCATGATCAGCCTTCAGGCTGCTTGGCGATGACTGCGCCGTTACCGGCCGGGCTCGTCGTCCAGGTGCCCTGAACGAGAAACACCCCAGCCAGAATCAACACGACACCGGCAACTCTGGCCAGGCTGACCGGTCTGCCGGTCACGCCCATCAGCCCGAAATGGTCGACCACCACCGAGGTGAGGATCTGCCCCGCCACCACCAGCACCAGGAAGCCTGCGGTACCCAGGCGCGGGATCAATGCCGCGGCAGCGGCCACGTAGAAGGCCCCCAGTACACCACCGATCCATAGCCACCAAGGGCCTTGCAGGGCCTTGCCCAGGTCGGGCATGGGCACCCGCATGATCAGCAGCGCCGCGATGACCACCAGGGAACTGACCGTCAGCGATGTGAACGCGCCCCACAGCCAGTGCCCCAGCGCCCGGCCGACGGCGGCGTTGGCAGCAGCCTGGAATGGCAGCACGGCACCCGCGAGCAGGGCCATGAGCAGCGGGAGGAAGCCTAGAAGGAAGGTTTTGTTGGACATGGATGCACTCATCGGAGAACAGGATGAGTGCATCATCGGTGAATTGACAGGGTGAATGGAAATCGAAACGGTGCACCCTTATCATTCGCAGCGCGAATAACTAATCGTCAGCGCGAAGTTTTGATTTTTAGCACCTCGGTATAGATCGCATCGACCGTCTGGCCGACCTTGAGGTTCTTCATCCGCTTCTGCAGATCAGGGTTCTCGACCTTCACCACCTGCAGCTTGCCTTCCGGTGGCAACAAGCTCACTTGGTGTGTCTTCAGGTCGATCTTCTTGATCTGTGAAGTGACCCTCACTTGACGGAATGCCTCGCCTCCTGGGTTCGGGTTGGCTTGGGTGGCACGGATGGTGCCGGACTCTTCGCTGGCCTTCGGCGCCCCGCCCACATCGGTGTTGAGCACATATGCCACTGCTCGGGTCACTTCGATGTCGACCTGGTCACCCACTTTGAGATTCGGCAATGCCTTGGCCTTTTCCGTCAGCTGAAAGGTCACGGGCTTGTCGTTGGCACCTTTCACCGTAACCTGGCGGCTGGCCTGGTCGATGGCGGTCACCTCGGTTTTGATGTGGCTTTCCAGCGCTTCGCTGGCGATTGGAATATCGGCCGCCTGCACCGTGAAACTGGCAGTGGCAACCAAGGTAGCGAGTGCGACGGCGCGAGCGAGTGTGCAAAGAGGAGTCATAAGCCTGCTTCCTTGTGGTCAAGACCGAAGTCGTGTGCATGAGAAGTTCACGCGCAGACAAGCATAGCCATTGCTCGGCACTCTGCCGGCGCCCCTGTGGCAGCCGGCTTGCCGGCTCCCACAAAGAGGGCGGTGGGCGAGTTCAGCGATTAGGCGTTACTCGCCACACTGTGTTCGCCAGGTCATCGGCGATGATCAAGGCACCGCGAGGGTCGACCGTTACGCCCACAGGCCGGCCACGGGTCTTGCCGTCTTCGCCCCGGAAACCCGTGGCGAAATCAACCGGGTCACCGGCCGGCTTGCCGTTGGCGAACGGCACGAAAACCACCTTGTAGCCCACCGGGTTCGGCCGGTTCCAGCTACCGTGCTCACCCACGAACACCCCGTCGGCGAACCGCTCGCCCATGGCCGGCATGGAGAAATCCACGCCCAGCGCGGCCACGTGCGAACCCAGGCTGTAGTCCGGCTTGATCGCAGCGGCCACCTTCTCCGGATTCTGCGGTTTCACCCGTTCATCGACATTCTGCCCCCAATAGCTGTAGGGCCAGCCATAGAACGCGCCTTCGCGCACCGAGGTCAGGTAATCCGGAACCAGGTCCGGGCCCAATTCGTCACGTTCGTTGACCACCGCCCACAGTTGCCCGCTACCTGGCTGGATCGCCAGTGCCGTGGGATTGCGCAGCCCGGTGGCATAGGGGCGGTGCGCCCCGCTCTGGGCATCGATCTGCCAGACCATGGCGCGGTCGACCTCGGCCTCCATGCCCCGCTCGGTGATATTGCTGTTGGAACCGATGCCCACGTACAGGTAGCGGCCATCTGCGCTGATGGTCAGCGACTTGGTCCAGTGGTGGTTGATCTCACCGGGCAGGTCGGTGACCTTGGTCGGCACGCCGCTGGCCCGGGTTTGGCCGTCTTGGTAGTCGAAACGCACCAGCGCATCCTGGTTCGCCACGTACAGCTTGCCGTCGGCAAAGGCCAGGCCATAGGGCGCGTTGAGGTTTTCGGCAAATACCGTCTGCACCTCGTAGGTGCCATCGCCGTCCGCGTCGCGCAGCAGGGTCAGGCGATTGCCGCCCTTGACCTGGGTATTGCCCTTGGCCTTGATCTGGCTGGCGATGACATCCTTGGGCTTGAGCTTCGCGGCGTTGCCGCCGCGCCCCTCTGCCACCAGGATATCGCCGTTGGGCAGTACCAGGCTCTGACGCGGGATCTTCAGCTCGGTGGCGATGGCCGTGATGCTGTAGCCCTCGGGCACCGTGGGCTTGTGCTCGCCCCACTGCGCCGGCTGGGCGATCTTCATGCTCGGCAGCAGGCCGCGTTCCGGGGCCGGCAGCTGCGGATCCGGGCCAAGCGCCTGGGTCGCCTCTGCGTCACCACCACAGGCGCTCAACAACAGCGCCACGCTCAATACGGGCAATGCGTTCAAAGGCTTCATGCGGCACCTCCCGAGCGCAGGTTGCTCATGCCCAGCCAGGCCGCCACACAGGCCAGCACGGTCACGATCAGTGACAGCACCAGGCCTGCCGGCATCACTGCCCAGGCATCCTTGGCGTGCTCGAAGGCGTTGACCAGCCCGAGCACCCAGGTCACCAGCAGCAACAGGAAATACAGGGTCGGCCGCCCTGCCTTGTGCGGCGCGCGCACCAGGTTGACCAGTGCGAACAGCAGCGCCAACCCGCAGAACACCAGCCCACCGGCGATCAGCCAGGCGGCGAAGTTGCTCCACTGGATCTGGTAGCTCTTGAAGTAGGCGATGTCACTCAACAGGGCGCCGAGGAACAGCGGCACCGTACCGGCCAACAGGATCGCATGCAGCGGGCTGGGCGTGCATCGGTAGAGGGTTTGCTCAGTAGCGGTCACGGCGCCTCCTTATCAGTCAGTGACCTGGAACTGATGACCTGGCGCGTTTGCCCGGTCCATCAGGCGTGCGCACGGGTGCGCTTAGCTACCGATCGCGAAGCGACCCGATAAGTTCACCGTTTGGCTTGTTTGACATATCCTGAAAGCATTAACCCGTGGAAACGCGACACCCACCCAGCCGAGGCGATGGCATGAATGCTCGCACTGCACCACCGTATGCGTTATGGGCTGCACACGCCCTGCTCGCGTTGGCCCTGGCACTGACTGCAGGGTGTTCGAGCAAAAGCAGCAAGGCGCGCCATTACGCGGCAGCGCCCGGCTCGAACTGCTTTGCCAAGGCGGTGCCCACCACGGGTGAAGGTGGCCTGGCCTGGGGCAATACGCTGAGCATTGCGCGGCAGAAGTCGATGAACAATTGCATTCGGTATGCCGGGCGCTCCGGAGGCACGCCGAACACGTGTCAGGTGGTCATGGCCAAGTGCAAGAACTAATCACGTTCCAAGCCAGCATCGAGCACACGTTCCAGGTCTTTCAACTCGATTTCACCGCCTGCTTGCAGCCGTGCGAAGCGGTTCGCACAATCGATGATGACCTTCACCTGCTTGCCGGCCGGGCGGCCAGGAAACTTGCGCAACGCAAGCTCGACAGTAGCTCGATCATGCCAAGTGCTGACATCCGCTGACCAGCACGCATCGTTGAAACGCAACAGGCTTGTGCCCTGGTGGGTATCGATGATCCGCGGCGAATAGACCCAAAGCGAATGCCTTGGCTCCCATGGACTTACCATGACCCGATAGCGCCCATCGGCTGAGCAGGACAGTGCTTCGGCGTCTGCCACGGGCTGGCCGCTGGCGGCCACGAAACGGTCGAATGCCTTGACCTGGGCCGCCATGCGCCCGGACGAACGGTAATACTCGACATGCTGCCGGTACCCGGCAAACTCGGCGGATTGCGCGCCATCGGCGAACAAGGACGCGATGGCTGCGCACTGCGCCAGCCAGTAGATTTCGTCCGACTGCTCGTGGGCCCTGCTGCTGCCCAGGTCGATCGCCTGGCTCAGCAGCTCACGGGCCAGACGCCGGCCGCTTTCACGCTCAGCGTCATCGGTCAGCGGCGCAGGCGTTGCGGCCACGCCTACCAGAAATGCCGCATAGCGCTGTTGCAAGGATGCGTCAACAAGACCGAGTGATGGGCACCCTGGAAGCGGCAGGTCGAGCGCTTCGAACACCCGGTTGCGCGGCAGCCAGGCAAGGCCTTGCTCGACACGCGTGGGCGCGAAGGCCGGTTCGATGGCCACCGGTTTGCGGAGCCTGTGCTCAAGGCAGGCTTTGAGCCGGTTGTAGAGCGTGATCACCATGACATCCTTGAAGGTGGGAGCGAGCAGCATGCTACCTCGGACACAGATGGGTATGAAACGGCCTTGCCGGGTGTACATCAAAGGGGGCGCTGTGCGCCCCCTCGAACCGTCAGAGCGCCTTGGCGCGGGCGGCGTGCAGCTTTTTGTAGCTCTCGATCAGGCGCAGGTGGCGGTCCAGCCCTTCCAGCTTCATGCTAGTCGGGGTCAGGCCATGGAAGCGCACGCTGCCGTCCACCGAGCCCAGCACCGCATCCATTCGCGGGTTGCCAAACATGCGGCGGAAGTTGGCCTCGTAGTCCTGCATCTCCAGTTCGTCGTCGAGCTGCACTTCCAGCACCACGTTCAAGGCCTGATAGAACAGGCCACGCTCGACGGTGTTGTCGTTGAACTGCAGGAACGCCTCGACCAGCTCCTTGGCGTCCTCGAAACGCTTCAGGGCCAGGCAGATCAACAGCTTCAGCTCAAGAATGGTGAGCTGGCCCCACACAGTGTTGTCGTCGAACTCGACGCCGATCAGGGTGGTGATGGTGGTGTAGTCATCCACCTCGCAGTTGTCCAGGCGCTTGAGCAGCGCGCGCAAGGCACGGTTGTCGAGGCTGTGCAGGTTGAGGATGTCGGCACGAAAGCCCAGGGCGCGGTTGGTGTTGTCCCAGATCAAGTCCTCGACCGGGTAGATCTCCGAGTAGCCCGGCACCAGGATGCGGCAGGCAGTGGCGCCGAGGTTGTCGTACACGGCCATGTACACCTCCTTGCCCAGGCCCTCGAGGATACCGAAAAGGGTCGCGGCTTCCTGGCTGTTGGAGTCTTCGCCGTGGCCGGAGAAATCCCACTCGACGAACTCGAAGTCGGCCTTGGCGCTGAAGAAGCGCCACGACACCACGCCGCTGGAGTCGATGAAGTGCTCGACGAAGTTGTTCGGCTCGGTCAGTGCATGGCTTTCGAAGGTTGGTTGCGGCAGGTCGTTCAGGCCCTCGAAGCTGCGCCCCTGCAGCAGTTCGGTGAGGCTGCGCTCCAGCGCCACCTCGAAGCTTGGGTGCGCGCCGAACGAGGCGAACACGCCGCCGGTGCGCGGGTTCATCAAGGTCACGCACATCACCGGGAACTCCCCCCCCAGCGAGGCATCCTTGACCAGCACCGGGAAGCCCTGCTCTTCCAGCTCCTGGATACCGGCGAGGATGCCCGGGTACTTGGCCAGCACTTCCTGCGGCACGTCCGGCAAGGCCAGTTCGCCTTCGAGGATTTCGCGCTTGACCGCGCGCTCGAAGATTTCCGACAGGCACTGCACCTGGGCTTCGGCCAGGGTGTTGCCAGCGCTCATGCCGTTGCTCAGGAACAGGTTCTCGATCAGGTTGGACGGGAAGTACACCACCTGCTCGTCGGACTGGCGCACGAACGGCAGCGAGCAGATGCCGCGCTCGGTGTTGCCCGAGTTGGTGTCGTACAGGTGCGAGCCGCGCAGTTCGTCGTCGGGGTTGTAGATTTCCAGGCAGTACGCGTCAAGGATTTCGGCCGGCAGCGCGTCTTTCGGGCCGGGCTTGAACCATTGCTCGTTGGGGTAATGCACGAACGGTGCGTTGGCGATCTCCTCGCCCCAGAACTGGTCGTTGTAGAAGAAGTTGCAGTTCAGCCGCTCGATGAACTCACCCAGCGCCGAGGCCAACGCGGCCTCCTTGGTCGAACCCTTGCCATTGGTGAAGCACATCGGCGATTGCGCGTCGCGCACGTGCAACGACCAGACGTTGGGCACGATGTTGCGCCACGAGGCAATTTCGATCTTCATGCCCAGCCCGGCGAGGATGCCGGACATGTTGGCAATAGTCTGCTCCAGCGGCAGGTCCTTGCCGGGGATGTAGGTGGTGGTGTCGGCCACCGGCATCAGCAGCCCCTGGGCATCGGCGTCGAGGTTGTCGACTTCCTCGATGATGAACTCGGGGCCGGTCTGCACCACTTTCTTGACCGTGCAGCGGTCAATGGAACGCAGGATGCCCTGGCGGTCCTTCTCGGAAATGTCTTCCGGCAGCTCGACCTGGATCTTGAAGATCTGGTTGTAGCGATTCTCGGGGTCGACGATGTTGTTCTGCGACAGGCGGATATTCTCAGTAGGGATATCGCGGGTCTGGCAGTACAGCTTGACGAAGTACGCGGCGCACAGGGCCGACGAGGCAAGGAAATAGTCGAACGGACCCGGCGCCGAGCCATCGCCTTTGTAGCGGATCGGCTGGTCGGCGATTACCGTGAAGTCGTCGAACTTGGCTTCAAGACGAAGGTTGTCGAGAAAATTGACCTTGATTTCCATGCGCGGATTACCGTGATTTGAGCGTGCAGAACGAAAGTGGCCGGCATTATCCGGGTTTTTCCGCTGGAAGTCCTGTTTGTCGGTATTGGCCCTGTCGCCGGCAAGCCGGCGCCCACAGGGGGCCCCGCAGTTCACCCGTGTGAGCCGGCCTGCCGGCGATCGGGCCTTTGCGCATTCCAACGAAATGCTTGCCTGATCCTCTGAACCTGCTGGCCTGGCCGGACGAATGGTTTCAGCACTGTGCTAGCGTTTCTGGATCAGACCGATGATCAGCAGGTGAGCCATGGAACTTCGCATCAACCAGCAGACCTACCAGGTCGACGCTGAAGCTGACACGCCCCTGCTGTGGGTGATCCGCGACGACCTGGGCCTGACCGGTACCAAATACGGCTGCGGCCTGGCCCAGTGCGGCGCCTGTTCGGTGCTGGTGGATGGCAACGTGGTGCGCGCCTGTGTGACCCCGGTGGCCGGAGTGGTCGGGCGCGAGGTGACCACCATCGAGGCCATCGAGGCCGATGCGGTGGGCAAGCGTGTGGTCGCCGCTTGGGTCGAACACCAGGTGGCCCAGTGCGGTTATTGCCAGTCCGGCCAAGTGATGGCAGCCACCGCTCTGCTCAAGCACACCGCCAGGCCCAGCGATGAGCAGATCGCGGCGGCGATGGTCAACCTGTGCCGCTGCGGCACCTACAACGCCATCCACGCCGCCGTGCACGAACTTGCCCAAGGGGAGAAGGCCTGATGAACGCGCCATTCGACAACCCCGCAAGCCTGCTCGACCTGCCCGTGGGTGCAGCCGTGAACCTGTCGCGCCGGCGCTTCTTGGCCGGGACCGCGATCGGTGCGCTGGTCATCGGCTTCGGGCTGCCCCTGGGCAGCGGGCGGGTGCAAGCGGCCACGGCAACGGCCAGCGAACGTGGCACCCAGGTACCGGCTTTCCTGGAAATCCGCCCGGACAGCAGCGTGCGCCTGTTGTGCCCGTTCATGGAGGGCGGCCAAGGCACCTACACCGCCATGGCGCAGATCGTGGGTGAAGAACTGGACGCCGACCCGGCCACCTTCCTGGTCGACAGTGCGCCCCCAGGCGAAGCCTACGTGGTGATGGAAAATGGCATGCGCATCACCGGAGGCAGCATGTCGGTGCGCATGAGCTACCCGACCATGCGCCGCCTCGGCGCCCTGTGCCGGGCCATGCTGATGCAGGCGGCCGCCGATCAATGGGGTGTGCCGGTCGCTGAACTGACCACGGAACCGGGCAAGGTGCTGCACACCGCCTCGGGCCGTTCGCTGGCATACGGTGAGCTGGCCGGGCGTGCCATGGACCTCCCGGTACCGGACCCCGCCAGCGTGAAACTGCGCGACCCCAGCCAGTTCCGCTGGATCGGCAAGCCGGTGCGGCGTGTCGACGCCTATGACAAGTCCACCGGCAAGGCGTTGTATACCATCGACATCAAGGTCGACGGCATGCTCCACGCCGCCGTTCAACACGCACCGCGCCTGGGCATGACCGTAGGCAGCGTGCGTAACGAGGACCAGGTCAAGGGCCTGCCAGGGGTGCATTCGGTGCACCATTTGCCGGGCGCGGTGGCGGTGGTCGCCGAACGCTGGTGGCACGCCAAACGTGCTGTCGAAGCACTCCAGGTCGATTGGCAGGAGCCGGCTTCGGACAGCAAGGTGCGCCCCATGCCGGCAGACTTTTCCAGCGATGCCTGGCGCGATCATCTTGCAGCCCAGCAAGGGCCCGCGCGCGACGATGAGCACGAAGGCGACATCGACGGCGCACTGGCCAATGCCAAGACCAAGGTCGAGGCCACCTACCACAACCAGTACCTCAACCACGCGCAGCTCGAGCCGCCGTCGGCGCTGGCGCGCTTCAACCCGGACGGGTCGCTGGAGGTGTGGCTGCCGAACCAGGCGCCAGACATGTTCCGCGACGACATCGCCAAGCGCACCGGCCTGGCCCCTGCGCAAATCACCCTGCATTCACCGCTGCTCGGCGGCTTCTTCGGCCGCCACTTCCTCTACGATTCAGCCAACCCCTACCCCCAGGCCATCGCCCTGGCCAAGGCCGTTGGCCGGCCGGTGAAGCTGATCTGGAGCCGCGAGGAGGAGTTCCTGCGCGATGTGCTGCGGCCGGTGGCTGTGGTCAAGTTCCGTGCTGGGCTGGATGCCGACGGCCTGCCCGTCGCCCTCGAGGCGGTGAGCGCCACCGAAGGCCCAACCGAGGCCCTGGCCGGCAAGCAAGGCGACAAGATCGACCCCACGGCGCTTGAAGGGCTCTCGGGCAAGGCCTACGCCATCGCTAACAAGCGCATCGCGCAGATCTACGTCAAGGGCCCGGCCATGCTGGGTTACTGGCGTTCGGTCGGCAATTCGCTGAACGACTTCTTCTACGAGGCCTTTCTCGACGAACTGGCCGACAAGGGTGGTAAGGATCCCTTCGAACTGCGCCTGCACCTGCTGCGCGACAACCCACGGCTGACCACCCTGCTGAACGCGGTCGGCGAGCTGTCCGGTGGCTGGAAACGCGGTCCGTTCACGGCCGACGATGGCAGCAAGCGTGCCCGCGGCGTAGCCATGGCCTCCCCGTTCGGCTCCCAAGCGGCCGTGATTGCCGAGGTATCGATCGAGCAAGGCCAGGTCAAGGTGCACGACATCTGGCAGGCCATCGACCCCGGCAGCATCGTCAACCCGGCGATCATCGAAGCCCAGGTCAATGGCGCCGTGGCCCTGGGCCTGTCGCAGACGCTGGTGGAAGAAGCGGTGTACCTCGACGGTAAACCACGCGCGCGCAACTACGACCTGTACCCGATCCTGCCGGCCTCGCGAATGGCCAGGGTGCATGTGCGCATCGTCGAAAGCGGCGAGAAGATGGGCGGGATCGGCGAGCCGCCACTGCCGGCAGTGGCGCCGGCAGTGGCCAATGCGGTGGCGCACCTTACCGGCCAGCGCATCCGCAGCCTGCCCCTGAGCCGTTACACCTTCAGCTGACCGGACAAGGACTGCCCCATGACCCAACGCCGATTGGCAACAACCCTGGGCTGGCTGGCGCTGCCGTGCCTGCTCGTCGCCGGCCTGCTGGCCTGGTACGTGACCCGTGAGCCGGCCACGCCGTTTGCTGCCGAACAGGCCGCCAAGCCGGACCCTGCGCTGGTCAGCCGCGGCGAGTACGTGGCCAGGCTCAGCGACTGCGTGGCCTGCCACAGCCTGCCCGGCGGCAAACCGTTCGCCGGCGGGCTCGAGATGGCCACCCCGCTGGGCGCCATCCATGCCACCAACGTGACCCCCGACCACGCCACCGGGATCGGCGCCTACAGCCTGGCCGATTTCGACCGGGCGGTACGCCACGGCGTCGCCCCGGGGGGCAAGCGCCTGTACCCGGCCATGCCCTACCCCTCCTACGCCAAGCTCAGCGACGACGATGTACGCGCTCTATATGCCTTTTTCATGAACGGCGTACAGCCCGCCCAGCAGGCCAACATCCCCAGCGACATTCCCTGGCCGTTGAACCTGCGCTGGCCCATCGCCCTGTGGAATGGCTTGTTCGCCCCCACCACGCCCTATGCCGCCAAGCCAGGGCAAGAGGCACTGTGGAACCGCGGCGCCTACATCGTCCAGGGCCCTGGCCACTGCGGAAGTTGCCATACCCCGCGTGGCCTGGCGTTCAACGAAAAAGCCCTGGACGAAGGCGGCGCGCCCTTCCTCGCCGGCGCCCTGCTCGACGGCTGGTACGCTCCCAGTCTGCGCAACGACCACAACACTGGCCTCGGCCGCTGGGACGAGGCGCAGATCGTGCAGTTCCTCAAGACCGGGCGTAACCAGCATGCGGTGGTGTTCGGCTCGATGACCGAGGCGTTCAACAACTCCACCCAGTTCATGGCCGATGACGACCTGGCCGCGATCGCCCGCTACCTCAAGTCGTTGCCCGGTGATGCCGGGCGCGACGGCACGCCCTGGCAGTACCAGGCCGATGCCACCAACGAACGCCTGAACAGCCCCGGCGGGCACACCTACGTAACCCGTTGCGCCACCTGCCATGGCCTGGACGGCAAAGGGCAGAGCGAATGGATGCCACCGCTGGCCGGCGCCACCTCGGCGCTGGCCAAGGAAGATGCCTCGGCGATCAACATCACCCTCAATGGCTCGCAGCGCATCGTCGCGGCGGGGTTGCCGGATGCCTACCGCATGCCGGCCTTCCGCGAGCTGCTGTCGGATCAGGAGATTGCCGATGTTCTGAGCTTCGTGCGCAGCACCTGGGGCAACCATGGCGGTGCTGTGGATGCACAGGCGGTCGGCAAGTTGCGCGGGCACACCGACCCTGCCAGCAGTAGCCCGATCATTCTGCATATGCGCTGAGCGCGCTCACGGCCAGGGCGATCATTTGCCCTGGCCGCGTTGTTCGTCTTCCTGCTGCTGTTGCCAACGCTCCAGGTTCTGCTTCAGCAACTGCCCCGGAAGCGGGCCTGCCACGATTTCTTTCATTTTCTGCGCCAAGGCTTCGCGCAGCGCTGGCTGATTGCACAGCGAGGCATGGGATATGGCCAGGTACAACCCTTCACTGGAAACCGGCGGTTGCAGCACCTTCAGTTGCCTGTCCATGCCCAGCACGCGTACCAGCGCCATACCGGGGTACTGCTCATAGATCACATAGTCATTGCGTTTGAGCAGCAGTTTCTCGAACGCCTGCCTGGCGCTGGGCACCGCTTCGAGGCTGAGATGGGCCTTGGCGTAGTCGTCGAACTGCTGGCCGTGGCTGTTGCTGACCAGGGTGCCGCCGTTATGGCCTTGCAGGTCGCCCCAGCCGCGGTACTGCAAAGTGCTGTCCTGGCGCACCCAGACCACGCTGGGGGTATGCAGGAACGCCGGCGCGATGAAGTCCATGGCCTGCTGGCGGGCCTGGGTGAGGAAGTAGCCGGCCAACAGGTCGATCCGCCCGGTGCGCACTTCTTCCTGGGCCCGTGACCAGGGCCCCGCGTAGCGCACCACTACCTTCAGCCCCAACGCCTGCCCCAGGCGCTCGAGCAGGTCGGCGTTGGCACCGATCAGCTGCTCGGGGTGGTTCGGGTCGCGCCACAGGTAAGGTGGGTATTCGGAATTGCCGGTGGCCGTCAACTGTTGGCACGGCGCCTGCGCCAGCGCCACCGCGGGCAGCAGGTTCAGGCAGAGCGACAGCAGCACGGGCCGGCAACACCTACGCTCGATCATCTCTCGCCTCGATGCCTGGACAGATCACTGCATGGACGGGCAACCGCTCCTGCCAGGCACCGCTGCGGCCCTTACGGCTTCGGCCAGCTTGCGCAAGTTGGCCTGATGGGCGTTGACCAGGCTGTTGATACTGTTATCGGCCGCCGTCTGCACCGACGTTCGGCAGGCCAGTTCGGCCTCGCCCGGGCGCTTCAGGCGCCACAGCGTATCCAGTGATGCGTACTGGCCAGGCACCGTGTCGAAGCGCTGCACATCCACCCGCAGCAGGGCCTTGGCGCCTGCTGGTGGGCCGCCCAGCAAGTCCTGCAGGGCGCTGCGGAACTCGTCGACCAGATTAGCGCCCCACCACTCGGTTTCGAGAATCGCCAGACCACTGGTACCCTCGCGCACCACCAGCTGCGGGCGGTCCACCTGGGGCGGCATGTTCACCCGGCCGACCAGCACCGGCTGGCCGCCGACCTTTTCCGGCTGGGCCGGCACCAGGGTGTGATAGTTGTTCGGTGTACTGCTGCAGCCCCATAGCAACATCAGCACGCCGGCCCCACACAGATTGCGCAATCGATGCATCGAGTAGCTCTCCTCTGGCCTGCGCCCTCAGGGTTTCAGGTTTTCTGCGCCGGCCGCTTTGGGTCGGCCACGAATCAGCGATTCCGGGTGACGACCCAGGTAGTCCGACAGGTCGCGCAGGGAGCGTGACATGCGGTCCAGTTCGTCCAGGGTTTCGCCCAGGCGTTCGCGTTGCGGCGAGTCTTCGGAAATGGCCGCATTGGCGGTCTGCAACGTCTTGTGAATCTCGTCGAGGGTGGTTTTCACGCCGGGCAAAGTCTGGCCATTGAACTGCTTGAGGCTCGCGCGCAGGTCGCGCAGGCTGCCGTCCAGGTTGTTGGCGATGCTCTCCAGCGGCAACTTGCTGATGCGTTCGATGAAGTGCTGCAACTGCTCCTGGAGTTTTTCCAGGCTGCCCGGCAGCGTGGGAATGACAATGGGCTCGGCGGCCATGTCGAAGGCGACCTTGGGCGCTTCGGGGTAGAAGTCCAGGGAAATGAACATCTGCCCCGTGATCAGGTTGCCGCTGCGTGCCTGGGCGCGCAGGCCATGCTCGACGAAGGTGCCGATCAGCCGCCGCGCCCCGGCCATGTCGCCTGGGGTCTGCTTGAACGCCGCAAGCATTTTCTGGTGCACCGGACCAAGGCGCTGTGGGTAGATGACCGCATCGACCACTACCGGGAAACTCTGCTTGACCTGGTCGTAATCGAGCTTGATCGAAGTGACCTTGCCGAACTCCACCCCCTTGAACTCCACCGGCGCGCCCACCGACAGGCCGCGCATGGCCTGGTCGAAGCGCAATTGCAGGTATTGCGCCTGGCCATTGGGCGGTGACAGTGCCGTGTCGCGGTCGGCAAACAGCTGGAAGTGCGCCTGGTCCTCGGCGGGATGGGCATCGGGTGCGAAATCGGGGGAGCCGAAGGCCAGGCCGCCCACGAGAATCGACGACAGTGACTCGGTATCCACTTTCAGGCCATTGGCGCCAATCTGCATGTCGACACCGCTGGCGTTCCAGAAGCGGGTATCGGCGGTGACGAAGGCGTCGTAGGGCGCTTGCACGAATATGCCGATGTCCACGCCCTTGCCATCGTCCTGCAGGTTGAAGGACACCACCTCGCCCACCGGGATCTTGCGGTAGTAGATCGACGAGCCGATATCCAGCGAGCCCAGGTCACTGGCGCTGAGGTTGAAACGCTTGCCCTTCTCGCCGTAGGTAATAGGGGGCGGCAGCTCCAGGCCGGTGAAGTTCTTCTCCGGCGCCTTCGACTCACCCGCATCGGCGCCGATGAAACTGCCCGACAGCAGGGTATCCACACCTGAAATGCCCCCTGCACCGATCCGTGGGCGGACGACCCAGTAGCGTGCGCCCTCGGTGGCGAACGACTCCGCATCGTTGGACAACTGCACCTTGACCAGCACGCTCTTATGGTCGGGAGCAAGGTCCACCGTGGTCACCTCACCGATCACCACGCTGCGGTACTTGACCTGGGTCTTGTGCGCCACCAACCCTTCGCCGGAAGGAAACGAAATCGAGATCACCGGCCCTTGCTGCATCCAGTTGCGCACAACCAGGGAGGCACCCACCAGAATCGCCAGGATCGGCACGATCCACACCAGCGACACATTCCAACGCCGGGTACGAATCTGCGCTTGCCCAGGGCCTTCTCGATTGTCACTCGCTTGCGCCATCGGTGCCGCCTCCATCGTTGCCAGGGTCGTCCCAAATCAATCGTGGGTCGAAGCTCATTGCCGAGAACATGGTCAACACCACCACCATGCCGAAAAACAGGATGCCCGGGCGCGGCTCGATGGTGCCCAGGCCACGCAACTGCACCAGCGCCGCCACCAGGGCCACGACGATTACATCGAGCATCGACCAGTAACCGATCAGCTCCACCCCACGGTACAGCTGCGAGCGCTGCCGGCGCGCCCAGGCGGAGCCGCTCTGGGCGGTGAACAGCAGCAGGCCGAGGGAGAGGAACTTGATCGCGGGTACACCGATGCTGGCGATGAAGATGATCAGGGCAATGTCCCAGGCACCGGCTTCCCAGAACTCGAGCACGCCGCCGACAATTGTGCTGTCGCTGCCACTGCCGAGCATTTCGGTATGCATGACCGGCAGCAGGTTGGCTGGCACGTAGAACACCAGTGCCGCCAGCAGAAAGGCCCAGCCGCGGGTAATGGCATTGGTTTTACGCGGGTGCAGCGGGGCACCGCAGCGGTTGCAGGTGTGCGAACCGTCGCCCAGGTCGCAGGCCTGGCCGCAGCCGTGGCACAGACACAGGCCCATGTCGTCGGCCTGCACGGGCGTGTTCAAACCTGCTCCCACAGGTCGCGTATGTCGCGCCCGGCGATATAGATGATGAGCATGCTCAGTGCGGCCAGGGCGATCAGGCCGATACCCGGGATCACATCGAGCAGGCCGGCCAGCTTGATCACGGCCACCAGCGCACCCAGCAGGCAGACTTCCAGCATGCTCCAGGGGCGCAGGCCTTCCAGGCAGCGCATGCACATGGCAAACCCGGGCGCGCGGCGGCCGGCCAGGGCAAAGCTCAAGACCCAGCACAACAGGGCGATCTGCAGTATCGGTGCAAAGATGATGGCCAGGGCCATCACCAGGGCGATGAAGGTAATGCTGCCGCTGCTCAGGATCAGCACCGAATCCCACAGGGTGGCCGAGTTGGACAGGCCCTGCATGCCGATGGTCATCACCGGGTAGAGGTTGGCGAACACCAGCAGAACTGCGCCCGTGACACTCAGTGCCAGGCGCTGTTGAACGCTGAGGCTGTTATGCCGGTAAAGCACGCCGCCACAGCGCGGGCACAGCGCACGCTGATGCCGTTGCACGGGCGCACGCTCGTACACCGCATCGCAGTATTCGCAGATGACCAGGTTCCGGGGCCGGCTAATGCTCATGTTCTTTCCCTAACGACAGTCTTGTAACAGGCAGTCACTCCAGGCCTTCATGTACGCTGACACGAGCAAGCCTAGTAGGAAAATGTACTTGTGCAGGCCTAAGTAAAACTAATTACCTCAGGGAATGGCAAAACGGCGAGGCCAGGGTATCGACCTGGTTGTCGCTACCCTGGTCTCGCCGTCTGGGCGAAGCCTGGATCAGCCGCGGATGCGCGCCAGAGAGCGTTCCGCCGCCGTCTGGAAGACGCGGCGCAGGGCGTCGATCTGGTTTTGCGACAGCCCCTTGGCGCAAATCAGCCCCTGCAGGAAGCCGATGCCCCAGTTGCGGGCCTCGTCCAGTTGCTGGCGGTCTTCGGCGTCAGCAATGTCGCCCAGGTGGAGAGCGGCATGGTGTTCGTAGCGGTCTTCCAACGCCAGATCGCGCAATTCCTTCAGCGCGATCTTGAATTCGGCAGCGGCAACATCGTCCAGGCCCAGGTGCTCGAACTGCAGCAGGCTCAGACGGTCGGTGGCGGTCATCGGCGAATCTCCGTTTCTCAATCAGGGCAGCAGGGCAGGAACATCACCAGCCAGCGTCGACGCCTCCAGGTGGCGGACGAAGGGTGGTATCGGTAAAGGCTTGTATAACATAGGAAGGGCCTCTCTCCCTAGTGGTGAGCGCCGTCCGGTCGGCTTTGACGCAGGGCTGTGCCTTTCGTCGTCATCACTAAATTTAAATTGAATTTAAGTTAAAACTGAATCAGGCTCCCTGCATTACCCAGTGGAAGCACAGCCATGGCAACTACGCCCCGTGAACCTCGCAAAGACGGCGAAGCCACCCGCGCCCGGATCCTCCAGGCGGCCGGTGAACTGTTCGCCGCAGTCGGTTATGCCGAAGCCAGCAACAAGGCCGTAGCGGCCAAGGCCGAAGTCGACCTGGCGTCGATCAACTACCACTTCGGCAGCCGCAACGGCCTTTATCTGGCGGTGCTCGACGAAGCACGGCGGCGCTTCCTGGACATCTCCGATCTGCAGCGCATCACCCTCGGTCAGCAGCCAGCGCCGGAAAAGTTGCGCGCACTGATCGAGCTGGTGGTGAGCAAGGCCACACAGGTGCGCAACAACTGGCACCTGCGCGTGCTGGCCGCCGAGGTGCTGGCGCCCAGCCCGCATGGCCAGGCCCACCTGCAGGCCGGCACGCCGCTGAAGCTGGCCTTGCTCAAAGGCCTGTTCAGCGAAATCACCACTCTGCCGCCAGACTCACCTGCGCTGACCCGCTGCATCCTCTGCGTCACGGCGCCCTGGGCGATGCTGCTGATCGGACCGCGCGGGTCGTCCGGTGCGCTGCACGAGATTCTGGGCATGCCCGCCGACGAGGTAAGCACGCACCTGTTCCACTTCGCATTGGCCGGCCTGGAAGCAACCGGGCGCCAATACGCCCAGGGCGAGGGTTGCTGATCATGCCTACACGCGCCGCTCAATCCCCCCTCTCGGATCGAGACACCGCCATGCCGTCGACTGCCACCGATGCGTCTTCTGTCACGCTGGCCGAGCCGGACAGCCACAAGACCTCCCTCCCCTGGCTGCTCGGCGCCTTGATGCTGGTGATGTTCCTCGCCGCCCTCGACCAGACCATCGTCTCCACCGCGCTGCCGACCATCGTCAGCGACTTGGGTGGCCTGCGTTGGCTGTCCTGGGTGGTCACGGCCTACCTGCTGGCCTCCACCGTGGTGGTGCCGTTGTATGGCAAGTTCGGTGACCTGTACGGACGCAAGCGGGTACTGCAGATCGCCATTGCCCTGTTCCTGCTGGGCTCGGCCTTGTGCGGGCTGGCCCAGGACATGACCCAGCTAATCCTGTTCCGCACCTTGCAAGGCCTGGGCGGCGGCGGGCTGATGGTGGTGGCGATGGCCGCCATCGGCGATGTGATCCCGCCTGCCGAGCGCGGGCGCTATCAAGGGCTGTTCGGCGGCGTGTTCGGCCTGGCGACCGTGGTCGGGCCGCTGATTGGGGGCTTTCTGGTCGAGCACCTGTCGTGGCACTGGATCTTCTTCATCAACCTGCCGCTGGGCTTGCTGGCGGTGCTGGTCATCGGCGGCGTGTTCCGCCCGCATGTCGCCCCGATCAAGCACGTGGTGGACTACATTGGCGCCTTCTTCCTCACCATAACGCTGGGCTCGCTGGTGCTGATCACCAGCCTCGGCGGCAGCCTGGTGCCGTGGGCGTCGCTGGACATCCTGTGCCTGGGGCTGATCGCGGTCATCGGCCTGACCGGCTTCGTGTTCGAGCAGCGACGCGCCGCCGAGCCGATCATGCCGCTGCACCTGTTCCGTCATCGCACCTTCGTGCTCGCCGGGCTGATCGGCCTGATCGTCGGTGTGTCGCTGTTCGGTTCGGTGACGTTCCTGCCGCTGTACATGCAAGTGGTCAAGGACGCCACGCCGACCAGTGCCGGCTTGCAGATGCTGCCGTTGATGGGCGGCCTGCTGGTGGTGTCGGCCATTACCGGGCGGTTGATCAGCCGCTGGGGGCGATATCGGATCTTCCCGATCGTCGGCACCCTGCTGCAAGTGATTGCCCTGGGCCTGTTGAGCCGGCTCGACCTGGACACGCCAAAGCTGCTGCTGAACCTGTACATGGGCCTGCTTGGCGCCGGCCTGGGCATGGTCATGCAGGTGCTGATCCTGGCGGTGCAGAACAGCGTCGAACGGCGCCACATGGGCATCGCGACCTCGGGCGCCACCCTGTTCCGCTCGATTGGCGGCTCGGTCGGCGTGTCGGTGTTCGGGGCCTTGTTCTCCCATTCGCTGCTGAACAGCCTCTCCGGCGATTTTGCCGCCACGCCCGGCGGCCCCGCGAGCCTGTCACCCACTGCGGTGCATGCGCTGCCCGCGCCACTGCAGCAGGCTTACCTGCAGGCTTTTTCCGGGGCGATGCATGGGGTGTTCCTACTGGCCGCAGTGATTACCAGTGTGGCGTTCGCGTTGTCATGGTTGCTACGTGAAGTGCCGCTGCGTTCGGCGGCCACTGGCTGACCGGACTATTCTGAGGAATGCAGTTCCTATCCAGTGGAGGTGTGCCATGCGTACGCTCACGTGGAGTTACCTGCTGGTACTGCTGTGTGCAGCGCCTGCAGTCCAAGCCCAGTCCGTTGTACCGCTCAAGGGCCAGAGCAGCCAGCAGACGCAGCTCGACATCAATGACTGCAACACGGTGGCGACCAACGCAGCCAATAGCGCCACCAGCAGCACCAGCCCCCCTGTCGGTGGCCGGGTCAAAGGTGCGGCCGTCGGCGCCGCGGCGGGCGCTGCGGGTGCGCAGGTGCGCGGCAACCAGCACGAAGCGCTCTACGACCGGGCCAGCGACGACGCCAAGCAGCAGTATCGGCAGAATCGCGCCGGCGAAGTGGCCGCCGCCGGGGCCGTGGTCGGCGGCTCGCGCCAGCGCCAGGAACGCCGCCAGGACCGTCGCAACCAGGGTGAGGCACAGAGTTCGGCACATGCCAGTGCCTTCAGCGGCTGCCTGCAAGGGCGTGGGTATCAGGTCAATCCTTGAAATCACAAACCCTGAAATCGGCGGGAGCCGGCTTACCGGCTCCCGCAAGGGATCGCGTTCACAGGCAGGCCAGCCAGGCGCAGGTGACATCGTGAGCCTGCCGCAGCCGCTGTTGGCCCGTCGGCTCCCGCGATGGCGTTTCCACACTGATCTGCACATCCGCCGGCATGGCCGCGAGCAACGCCGCCAACGGCAATTGCCCCTGCCCCGGCAGCAACCGCCCTTCACGGGCCTCGTCGATGATCAGCGCCTCCACCGGTGCCTGCCATGGCGCATCGCACAGTTGCACGGTGCGCACGTAACCTGGCGGCACGCGGGCGATGTCCGCCACATCGCCACCCGAGCGAAACAGGTGCAAGGCATCGAGCAACACGCCACCGTTGCCCTGCCCCGCCGCCGTCACCACGGCGGCCGCATGCTGCAGCGTGGCCACTGGGCGCCAGCGCATGAACTCCAGGTCCACGCGCAGCCCATACCCCTTGGCCAGTTCGCACAATGCCGCGAAACGCTGCGTCAGCCGTACGTTATCCGTATCGTCCCCGGACACCGTGAGGCTCTGTGCACCAAGCTCGGCGCCTGCCGCCAGCAATGCTTCGCAGTCGGCAACCTGCAATTGGGGTGTCAGCGCGACGAACTCGATTTCGGCAACCCGCACCCCCTCGCCCCTCATCACCCGTTTCAGCTCAGCCATCGCCTGGCTGCCCTGCACCAGCGGATAGGCCAGCGCCCCTGAGTGCACCGGATGCAGGCGCAGCCCCACGGCGCCAAAGCCTACCCTGCCGGCCTCACGCACCAGCGCCGTGGGCGCCAGTTCCAGGGCCGTCAAGTGCGCCACGGCCAGGCGTTTCAATAGGTCGCCCTGCCGCCGCTGAGGTCGAATACGAAGCCGGTGGTGAAGCTGCATTCGGGCCCTGCGATCCAGGCCACCATGTTGGCGATCTCCTCGGCCTTGAGGAAACGCCCCATGGGGATCTTGGCCTTGCTGGCGGCGATATGCTCCGGGGTCATCTCGGCCATCAGCGGCGTTTCGACCATGGCCGGGGCGATGCAGTTGAGCAGCACGCCGTCCTGCGCCAGCTCCTTGGCCGCAGCCTTGGTGAACGCAATCACCCCGGCCTTGGCCGCTGAATACCCCGAGATGAACTGCACGCCGTCCTTGCCCGCCATCGAAGCGATGTTGACGATGCGCCCGAAGCCGCGCTCGCGCATGTGCGGTATCGCCGTGCGGCAGCAATAGAAGACGCTGTTCAGGTCGACGGCGATGACCTTTTCCCAGGCCGCCGGCGGGTACTCCCAGCACGGCAGTACCGGGCCGTTGATGCCGGCATTGTTGACCAGGATTTGCACCTGGCCCAATCGCGCCAGCACCTCGGCGAATGCCGCCTGCACCGATTCCAGCGAAGCCACGTCGACGGCCTGGCGCAGCACCGGCTCGAAGCCGCTGGCACCACTGTCCCAACCCTCGACCGCCAGGTCCCAGATCACCACCTGGGCGCCGGCAGTGTGCAGCCGCTGCGCGATGGCCAGGCCGATACCGCGCATGCCGCCGGTAACGATTGCAGTTTGCCCTTGCAGGGTTTGGCTCATTGTCTTGCTCCATTTTCGACACAGGGGAGATCCGGCAGGCGACGCAGGTCGCGCACCATGAACAGGTAACACAGCGCACCGAGCGCGGTGATGGTGGACACGAAGGCGAGGGCCCAGACGAACGAGCCCGTGGCACTGACGATCAGGCCGATGGTCAGCGGGGTGACGATGCCGGCCGCGTTGGCGAACAGGTTGAACAACCCGCCGCTGAGGCCCAGCAGGCCTTTCGGGGCGATATCGGAGACGATCATCCAGGCCAGCGCCGACATGCCCTGCGCGAAATAGGCCACGCAGAGGATGCCGATCACCTGTGCGTCGGACTCGACGTAGTTGGCCAGGACGATGATCGAGGCCGTCAGCAGGCCGGCGATCACCGGCAGCTTGCGCGCCACGTTCAGCGAATGGCCACGGCGCAGCAAGGCGTCCGACAGCCAGCCCCCGGCCAGGGTGCCCAGCGACGCGGCGATGAACGGCAGTACCGCGACCCAGCCGACTTTCAGCCAGGGCATGTGCCGTTCGGTCACCAGGTAGGTGGGGAACCAGGTGAGGAAGAACACGTTGGTCGAGTTGCAGGCGAACTGCCCCAGGCAGATGCCCAGCATATTGCGGTGCTTGAGCAGTGCCGGGATCTGCGACCAGCGAAACACCGTGGCCTTCTGCCCACCGTCGACCACCCCCCCGCCGGCGGCGATGTAGTCCAGCTCGGCCCGGTTGGCGGAGGTGGACTGATGCGGCTCATGGTACTTGCGCCACCACAGCAGCCCGTACAGCACCCCCAGCAGGCCGACCGCCATCAGCAGGAAGCGCCAGCCATAGGCGTGCAACACCCAGAACAGCAACGGCGTGAGGAACGCAAGGCCGGTGTATTCGGCAAAGGTGTAGATGCCGGTGGCCCTTGCCCGCTCGCTCTGCGGGAACCAGGTCGCCACCACCCGGCTGTTGGTGGGGAAGCACGGCGCTTCGGTCACGCCCACCAGAAAGCGCATGCCCAGCAGCGAAAGAAAGCCTTGGGCCAACCCTTGCAGGCCGGTGAACAGCGACCACAGGGTCAGCGCCAGCCAGTAGGTGAACTTGGTACCCAGGCGATCGATCAGGATGCCCCCGGGAATCTGCGCGGCAGCGTAGGTCCAGGAAAACGCCGAGAAGATCACCCCCATCAACGCCGCGTTCAGGCCCAGGTCGGCGCTGATGCTGGGCGCGGCGATGCCCATCACGCTGCGGTCCAGGTAGTTGATCATGGTGCCGCCACTGATCAGCGCCAGGATCATGAAGCGGGTGCGAGTTCTGTGTTGCAGGCGCGCGGGCGTGTCTAGCACGCCTTGGCCGAGGTGCTGTTCAACGGTCATGACAATTGCTCTGTTGTTATTGGAATGGCAAATGCGCGCGGGTCAGGCGAAGCCGAACAGGCGCCTGGGTGTGTCCCACAGGATCTTTCGGCGCAGGCGGGGCTCCGGCATCAGGCGTTCGGCCAGTTTCAGCAGCGGGCCGTAGTCGACACGTGACGGTTGGCGGATGAACGGCCAGTCCGAGCCCCAGATACAGGCATCCGGGCCGAAGGCTGCGATCAGGGCCTGCACATAGGCGCTGCTCTGTTCGTGCAGGGCATGCGCGGCGGCAAATTTCTGCATGCCGGAGAGTTTCACGTAGACCCGGCCAAGCCGCGCCAGCCTGAGCAAGGCCTGGAAACCGGCCTGCTGCACGCCCGCTGCGGCATCCGGGCGCCCGCAGTGGTCAATCAGCACGCGCACGGTGCTGCGCTCGATCAGGCCCTGCAAGTCGACAAGCTGGTTTTCGCAGACCTGGATCTGGGCGAACAGGCCGAGCTCGGCCAGCCTGGCCAGCAGCGGTTCGGCCTCTTGCAGCCTGGACAGGCCGTGCATGGCGGGGTTGAACGCCACACCCACCACCCCTTGTTCGCGCAGCGCGGCCAACTGCTCGAGGCCGATCTGGCCATCAACCACCGCCACGCCCTTGAAGCGCCCCTGGCCGGAGGCCAGCGCATGCAACAGGCAGCGGTTGTCGGTGTGGTAGCCGCTGTTCGGCCCGACCAGCAGCGCATGACGCACGCCATAGGCGTCCATCACCTGGTCGAACTGCTCCAGCGGGGCAATCTCCTGGCCAGCCGGCGCGTAGGGCGCATCCGGGTGGTAGGCAAAGCGCGCAGGGTCAAACAAATGGTTATGGCAATCGATCTTCGGTTCATCAAAGATGTTCAAAGGCGGTTCCTTCAAGCGCCACTGCGCTTGCCTGCAGATCTTGTTATCGTTCGCCGTCCAGGCGATTACCTGGGTCCAAGATACTGCGGGCGTGTGCGTTGCGCTCATACACAGATAATCAAGACCATAACCTGAGGTAATACCCATGCATCCCGCCAAAGCCAGCAACGATGCCGGCACGATGGTGTTCAAGCTGCGGCATATGGAGGTGTTCCGGGCGGTCATGCTGACCGGCTCGATCAGCGCCGCCGCCAAGCTGCTGTATGTCTCGCAACCGGCGGTGAGCAAGCTGATTGGCTATATCGAGGGGCGGCTGACCTACCGCCTGTTCGAGCGCATCAACAACCGCCTGGTGCCCACCGAGGAGGCGCAGGTACTGTTTCGGGAAGTCGAGCGGGTGTACCAGGCGGCTTTGCAGGTCAACGAATGTGCGCTGTCACTGGCGGCAGGCAGTCACCGAAACCTGCGCCTGTGCTGCAGCGCTTCGCTCTCGACGGTGGTCATCCCCATGGCCCTGGCCCGGCTCAAACGCGAGTCGCCCGCGTTGCAGATCGAGTGGCAGACCTCGCTGATGGGCGAGATGCCCAACCAGATCCTGTCGAAGAAGGTCGACCTGGCAATCGCCGCCCTACCGGTGGTTCACGATCACCTGCACTCCCAGCCTTTCATGCGCGGGCGCATGGTGGCGGTGATGCCAGCCGATCACGTGCTGGCAGGGCAATCTACGCTAGCCCTGCACGAGCTGGCAGGCCATGCACTGTTGCTGTTTCGGCCAGACATGCCGTTTGGCCAGCTGCTCGCCGAAGCGATAGCGCGGCGCGGCCTGCAACTGGATTCGCTGCTGTCGTTCACCAATGCCAACGAAGCCGTGGCGTTGGTCAAGCAGGGCATGGGGATTACCCTGATCGACGAGTTCGTGGCGCAGGACAGTGGCCTGGCAGTGGTGCCCTTGGCCGAGGACATCCACTTCGACATCAGCTTCGTCTACTCGCGCTTCGAGCCACCGTCGCAGGCGGCGCTGCAATTGATGCGGGTTTTGCAGGAACAGGCGCTGCGGCTGGGTCGAAGCATCGATGGGGGCGCCTTGCCCGGCGTGTGAATGGCTGCCCTTCAAGCGTGGCGTTCGGCCAGGATCTCGGCGCGGGTGGTGACGTTGCCGAAGTGATGCTTCCACAGCTCGATCCCCATTTTCCCGGAGCGGTCCAGCGAGGAGCCCACTGTCAGGTCGGTAATCAAGGTCGGCATCAGCCCGGCATCGAACAAGGCGAAGCCTGCGGCCAGTACGCAGGTCTCGGTCTGCAAGCCGCAGACCAGCACCCGCTGCGCCCCCAGTTGGCGCAAGTGCTCGATGGTTTCGGCAGTCTGGCCATAGCCGTGTTTGACGAACACCTTGTCGGCTTCGACCAGGCTTTCGTCCTGGGCGGCGGGGTGCCAGCCGAGCTGCCGCTGGAAGGGGGTGACCTGCTCGTCGTGCAGCTCGATCGAGGCGATGGTGGGAAGGGTGGCGGACAACGCCCGGATGCCATCGACGAGCCACTCGGGCGGGCTGAATGTGGACTGGACGTCGACGATGAGAAGAACCTGCCGCATGAGCGCTCCGAGGGTTGGGTAAAGGTGCGCAGTATAACGTTCCTGCCCCCCATGGCTGCAGTGGGCCAGTAGCGAGCCGTGGCCGTCCGATCATTTAAGTAACGGTTTTCTAGAACTTTTTCCGGTTTGCTGGTCTATGTGAACAGGCCTGTTGGCCTAACGCCCCATAGTCAGCAGAGGTTGTCTTCGCTCATGAAAATCCATGTCCCACGGATAGTGCTTCTTGGCCTGTTCGCGTTCGCGGCAATGGGCTCGGCATCTGCAACACCGATGAAGGTTTCAACCCCGCTGCGCGCCACAGAGGCAACGGCAGTGAAGGCCCCCGACAACCCGTGGCCGAACCTGGCCAGCGAGGGGCTGGAGCAGCCCGCCACGCTGCTGGCCCATGATGACCGCTATTGGCATGACGACCACAGGCATGACCGGCGCGACGACTGGCGTCGTGATCAGTGGCGCCGTGAGCAATGGCGCCGCGAGCAGGCACGGCGTGACTGGGAACGCCGCCGCGACTGGCAACGCCAGCATGAACGGGCCATGCGCCACCGGTATGAGGCGGAGCATCACTACTACCGCCGCTGATGGGGCCGTTTGCCGGCCCTATCGCCGGCAAGCCGGCTCCCACAGCTTCAGTGCTGGCTCAACAACGGCTGGGCATTTGTGGGAGCCGGTTCGCCGGCGATGAAGGCAACGCAGGCCAACCCGCATAACGGCGGGCATATGACCAACATGTTTCCTGCGCCATGGGCAGGCACCCCAGGCTTCTCTAGCATCGACTTCGCATTCGATGGCATCAAAAACAAGGAGAAGCGAAATGCCCACCCCCGCCGCAGCCTGCGCTACCCCCACCTGGAACCCGATCACCCAGACCAGCTCCTTCACCCCGCACGACCGTGAGATCCTCACTCGCCACTGGCACCCCGTGGCCTTTTCCGCCGACGTCGGCGACAAACCCTACGCTGTGACCCTGCTGGACGAACCCATCGTCCTCTACCGCACCGCCGGCAAGTTGAACGCGGCCCGCGACATCTGCAGCCATCGCGGTGCACCGCTGAGCAAGGGTTGGGTGCAGGGCGAGAACATCATCTGCCCTTACCACGGCCTGCATTTCGGCACCGATGGCCGTTGCACCCGCATCCCCTCGGAACCCAACGCCAACCTTACCGAACGCCACCGCATCCAGATGTATGCCACACGCGAAGACTACGGGATGATCTGGGTGCTGATGGCCGGCAGCGATGCGCCGTTTGCCGAAATGCCGTCCTGGCATGACGCAAGCTTCCAGCGCATTCTGCCTCCGTCGATCGACATCGCCGCCTCGGCCGGCCGCCAGGTGGAAGGCTTCATCGACGTCGCGCACTTCGCCTGGATTCATCACGACGCCTTCGCCGACCGCGACAACCCGGTAGTGCCTACCTACAGGGCCGAGCTTACCCCCCACGGCATGCATGCCGAATACATCAGCAGCGTCAGCAACTTCCCCAAACAGTTGCAGCACCGCGCGCCCGAGGGTTTCCAGTGGAAGCGCACGTTCGATGTGTTCGCGCCCTTCACTGCTCGCCTGGCAGTGAATTTCCCCGATGCCGAACACCGTCTGGTGATTCTCAACGCAGCCAGCCCGATTTCGGCGCGCAAGACCCGCATGTTCTGCGCCATCACCCGCAACTTCGACCAGCAGCTGCCGCTGGACGACGTCTATGCCTTCAACCAGCAGGTGTTCGAGGAAGACCGCGACATCGTCGAGCTGTGCCGCCCCGAAGACCTGCCGCTGGACCTCTCGCTGGAGATCCACATCCCCGCCGACCGCTCCTCGACGGCCTATCGGCGTGCCTTGAGTGCCTTGGGCCTTGGCCGCGCTTTCACCAGCTGACGGGAGTCGCGAACATGTACAAATGGGAATGTCTTGTGTGTGGCTTCTTCTATGACGAAGCCTTGGGCAGGCCGGAAGACGGCATCGCAGCGGGTACCCGCTGGGAAGATGTGCCGCAGGATTGGTACTGCCCTGAATGCGGGGTCGGCAAGGCCGACTTCGAAATGGTCCGGTTGCCGCTGAAGGCCGAAGTGCCACAGGCGGCGGCGCCAAGCGAACCGGTGGTGATACTCGGCTCCGGGCTTGCCGGCTATACCGTGGCACGCGAGCTGCGCAAGCTCGATGCCGTGACGCCGATCATGATCGTGACCCGCGATGGCGGCGAGTTCTACTCCAAGCCGGCATTGTCCAATGCCTGCCAGAGCGGACGGCTGCCCGATCAGTTGGTGACCAGCGATGCCGCGCACATGGCCGTGCAGCTCAACGCTACGATCATCACCCACACTCAGGTCGAGCGCATCGATGTCGACGCCCAGTGCATCTACCTCGCAGGCAAGGCGCAGCGCTACGGCGCCCTGGTGCTGGCATTGGGTGCAGACCCGCGACGCCCGTCGCTCAAAGGTGACGGCGCGGATGCACTGATCACGGTGAACGACCTGGACGACTACCGGCACTTGCACCAGCAGATCGGCCAGGCCAGCCGCATCGCCATTCTCGGCGGCGGGTTGATCGGCTGCGAATTCGCCAACGACCTGTGCCATGCAGGGCACGAGATCATCATCGTCGACCGCGCCACCTGGCCATTGAGCCGCCTGCTGCCCGAACAGGCCGGCGAAGAAATGGCCAACGCCCTGCACGCCATCGGCGTGCGCCTGGAACTGGGCAATGGCCCGGTCGCCGTGCATCGCAGCGCCAACGGCCTTGAGCTGCAACTGGCCGATGAACGCGTGCTCGAGGTGGACTACGTGCTCAGCGCCATCGGCCTGCAGCCACGGGTCGAGCTGGCGCGCACGGCCGGCCTCACGGTCGAGGCTGGCATCGTCACGGATGCGCACCTGCGCACCAGTGCCAGCAATGTCTATGCCCTCGGCGACTGTGCCCAGGTGCATGGCCTGCTGTTGCCCTACGTGATGCCGATCATGCTCCAGGCGCGAGCGCTGGCGCAGACCCTGGCCGGGCAACCGACAGCGGTCGCCTACCCCGCCATGCCGGTCACCATCAAGACCAGCGTGCTGCCCACTGTGGTCGCCTCGCCGCTGGATGACCAGGGGTTGTGGTCGACCGAGTTGCTCAGCCGCTGCGACAAAGGCATCGCGGCTGTTCGCTCGCTTTACCACGACCGCGACAGCCGGGTGCAGGGCTTCGTGCTGATGGGCGCGGCGACCCAGCAGAAAGCCGAGTTGCTGAGCGCCCTGCCTGCCTGGAGGTGACAGCACAGGCCGGCTTGCGTTATATATCTTGATATATACCGAAAACAGCAACCTTCTGCGGGAGCCGGCAAGCCGGCTCCCGCAGGGATCGCACTCGCATTCAGGTTTTTGCAGTGCTGGAGAGCGCCTGTGCCCAAACCCACCCCCAACTGCGATGCCCAGCTCCTGCGCACGCTGCACACCCTGCTCACCGAAGGCAGCGTTTCACGCACCGCCGAACGCCTCGGGCAAAGCCAACCCGCCATCAGCGTGGCCTTGCGCCGCCTGCGCGACATGACCGGTGACCCGCTGCTGGTCCGCAGTGGCAGCCGAATGCTGCTGACCAGCCACGCCCAGACCCTGATCGACCCCGTGCGCCAGGCCCTGGCCGGCATCGACCAGGTGCTGCACCCGGTCGACCACTTCGACCCCGCCACCAGCCGGCAGCACTTTCGCATCAGCACGCCGGACTACCTGAGTGTATTCTTCGTGCCCGCCATCATCGAACGCTTCCACGCCCAGGCGCCCTGCGCCACCCTGGAGCTGACACACCTGCAGGCCGAAGGGGGTTACGAGCATGGGCTCGAAGAGGGTTCGCTGGACCTGGTGATCGGCAACTGGCAACGCCCGGCCCAGCACTTGCACCTGCAATCCTTGTGCGACGACGACCTGGTGTGCCTGATCCGCGATGGGCACCCCATCCCTCCCGGCGGGCTGACCCGCGAGGCCTATAGCCAGGCCGACCACCTGGATGTGCTGACCCACACCGCCGGCGGGCACGGCACCATTGGCACAGAGCTGGGCAAGGCCGGCCTGGTGCGACGCGTGACCACGACCTTGCCCTACTTCTGCCTGGCGCCTTACGCGCTGGTCCGATCCGACCTGGTATTCACCACCACACGCGCCTTCGCCCGTCACTACGCCGAGCTGCTGCCTCTGCGTATCGAACCCTTGCCGGCAGCCACCAGGCCGTTGCGCTATTACCAGCTCTGGCACGCACGCAAGCACCGCGCACAGGCCTCCAAATGGTTGCGTGGCCTGGTCCTGGCCAGTGCCAACGCCATTGCGTGACGCACCACAGGCTTTTGTCAGGCGACTCACACTTACGCTATATATTTTTGTATATTGCGCTTTTACCCGCTTCAGGGAAGCCTGCCGTGTACATCATGCCGTTCGAACTGCCACGAGAAATGCCCAAGGCTTGCGAGGAGCCTTTGGCCGATCCCGTACGCAGCACCATCCTCAATGCCGCCAGCGAAGCATTCGCCCAGCAGGGCTACGCCGCAACCAAGCTGTCGGAGATCGCCACCCTGGCCTGCCTGCCCAGGTCCAACGTGCTCTACTACTTCAAGTCCAAGGCGAACATTTACAGCCAGGTGCTGGAGGACATCGCCCCCCGCTACCTGGATGCCTGCGCGCCCTTCCAGCACGACGACGCTCCGCTGGAGGCGTTGAGCCGCACGGTCACCGCCATGATCCGCCTGTTCGAGGGCCGCCCGTTCGCCTCCAAAGTGCTGCTGCAGGAACTCAAGGAAGGTGGCCGGCGCATTCCTGGGGACTTTCTTGAACGCTGGGCCTGCCAGGCCCAGGAAAATACCGCGCAGATTCGCCAATGGATTGGCAGCGGGCAACTGGCGGCGGTCAATCCAGAGCATGTACTGCCTTCGGTCTGGGCCATTGCGCAGGCGTGCATCGACCGCTGCTGGCATGCCCCGGCGGGTGCGGGGCAAGGTATCGACTACCGCGTGGCAACGGCTTCATCGGTGCGCTTGCTGCTCAACGGCCTGGCGCCGGGCAACCGCTGACCGCACTCAGGCGGCAGGCTCCAGAGCCTGCGCCAGGCGTTTCCTGCGTGCCCGGCTCCAGCGCTTGAGCGCCAGGCGTATGGCCAGGTTCCAGCAATAGGCCACCAGCACCCCGCCGACGATGGCCAACACCACGGCAAGCAGGGGTTGGTCGCTGATACGCCGGGCCACCGACTGGAATTGGTAGTGGGTCAGGTAGATGAACAGCGTCGACGAGGCGATCAGCGCACCGCCCCGTGCGATGGCCGCCGGAACCGGTACCGACCGGCACCAGATCAGCGCCAGCACCGCCGGCAGGGCAATATCGATGTGCAGCCCGCTGAGCCACACGTCCCAGCCGTATCCGGCGATGGTCACCAGCTCCAGCTCGCCGACCACCACCACGGCTACTGCGCTGGCCAGCCATTTGCGTCGCGTCGTATCGGCGTATTGCACGGCCATGCCAAGCACCATGGCCGCCAGATAGTGCTGGGGCACGCGGTTGTATAACGCGGTGGCATCGAACACCCAGCGGCTAAGCGCCAGGTCTGCCACCAGAAGCGCGCAGGCGGCCAGCAACAAATGGCGGAACGGATTGGCCATGATCAACTGGCGCACCGGCTTGATCGACAGGACAAGGCCGATGATCAGCACCATCTGCACCAGCACTTCGATGTACCAGTAGCTGAAGTGGCCCACGGCCTCGGCGGGGAACCAGTTGGAGATCAGCAGCAGCGATTGCCAGTGCACCTGGTCGAACACGCCTTGCACCAAGGCGGTGTACAGCAAAGTCGGCAGTGCAATGGCGAGCATGGACTTGATCAGCGAGCGCGCGTCACCGCGTTCATTGATGGCGTTGACCTGGAAGCGGGCCAGGCCGAGCCCGGACACCAGGAACAACGCGGTGGTCTCCCCCATCACCATGCCGTTGCCCAGCACGCCCAGGTGGCCCATGACGATCAGCAGGATCGACAACATGCGCATCAACACCGGCATTTCCATGGCCCGTAGCGCGTGCCTGGGCGCCCTGCCCTTGCCGGCCAATTCGGCCAGCGCCTTCACCGGCATCAGCTCCCAGCGCGGCGGCAGTTGCCCGACCAGTTCCTCGAGCACCGTTGACGCCTGGACGAACGACAACGAATCGCCCCCCAGCTCAACGAAACTCAAGTTGGCATCGATGTGCGGCACCTGGAGTATCCGCGCCCAGGCATCGGCCAGTTTCTGCGCCAGCGGTGTCAGTGCTTCATGGCCATTGCCTGCCGGCACTTGCGTGGGCGCAGGCAGCGCTCGCCGATCGATCTTGCCATTGGGCGTCAGCGGTATCGCTTCGATGAACACGAACAGCGCCGGCACCATGTAGTCCGGCAACTGCCCTGCGACCGCCTCGCGCAGTTGCGCACAGGCCACGGCCGAATGCGCGACACAATAGGCAATCAGCCTTGGCGCCGCGCTGTCGGTACTGGCCACCACCACGCACTGTTCGATTTGCGGTAGCCGGGCGATCACGCTCTCGATCTCCGCCAGCTCGATGCGATGGCCGCGAATTTTCACCTGGCAGTCGGCGCGCCCGAGAAAGGCGACGCTGCCGTCTGGCAGGTAGCTGCCAAGGTCGCCGGTGCGGTAGCAGGTATCACCCTGCGCTGCGGTAAACGGATTGGCCACGAATTTTTCGGCGCTCAGCACCGGGTCGCGCCAATACCCCAACGACAGGTAGGGGCTGCGAATCAGGATTTCGCCCACCTCGCCTTCGCCTACCAATTGCTGGTGATCGCCTACCACCAACACCTGTGCACCGTCGATGCCTTTGCCCAGCGGAATCGCAGCCTGTTCGGGCAGCGTGTCGAGTTGATGGAAGACCATCGCCTGCGGGGTTTCCGTGGTGCCGTAGAAATTCACGCTGGTGGCATTGGGAGCGATCGTTCGCAGGGTCTGGTAAAGCGCAGGGCTCAGAGCATCGCCGCCCCAGAACAGCCAGCGCACCTGTTCGAGCCGCTGCTGGTTGATGCCCGCGCCCGTGGCGATCAACTTGCCCAACGGTGGCGTCAGGTGGATCACCGAGACCCCCTGGCTTGCTATCCAGGCCGCCAGCTGCGCTGGATGCGTCAGGGTCGACTGGGCCGGGCACACGACCGTCGCACCGATCGACAATGGCGTGAAGATGTCCCGATAGACTGGGTCGTGACCCAGGCCGGAGAGCAGCGAGAAGCGGTCCTGCTCGCTGAAACCATGCCGGCGAACATGCCACTCGATGAAATGCACCAGGGGCGCGTGATGGGTCACCACCCCCTTGGGCGTACCGGTGCTGCCGGAGGTGAAGGTGATATAGGCAGGAGCGGCCGGGTCGACCTCGGGCAGCGCCTTAGGCTGTTCGGGGAACTGCAGCAGGGCGCGAGCGGGTAGTTCTGGCACCCTGACCACCTGCGCCGAGCCAGGGGCGGCTACCTGTGCCTCGCCACAGCACAGGATGAACGCAGGCTCCAGGCTGTCGACCAACTGCGCGATACGCGCTGCCGGGTAGGCCACATCGACCACGGTGAACGGCAGGCCGGCGCGCAGCGCGCCGAGCATGGCGTACACCAAGCCGGCACCACGGCTGCAGACGATCAGCACCCGATCGCCACTGCTGCCACCGCGTTCACGCAGGAAACCGGCGATGCCATGGCTGATCTGCTGCAACTGCCGATAACTGCAACTCAGGCCGTCGCCGATGATGGCCGGGGCATCAGGTGAACGCATCTCCTGTTGCAGAAAGTCGCTGAAAATCGGCCTGTCGGCACGGTATTCCAGGCACAGCGTCGGGTTCGGGCGAGTGTCCTGCATGGGGTATCTCGTCGGCGGCGTGATGACGGCTGATTTGATCAAACGCTAGTGCACGCGGGGCCTGCGCGCCAATGCAGATGGTCGCGAGCCTCTGCCATGGGGCGTTAGGGGGCTCAGGTGCCGCTGCGTACCTTGCGCATAACCGCCAGCACCAGGCCAACGTTGGCCAACGCCAGCAAGCACAAAGTCACCAGCACCCCCATCGAGCCGAAGTGCTCGAACAGGTAGCCGCCCACCAGCGGCGTCAATGCCTGCCCGATCAACGAGGGCCGCGACATGCGCCCCATCAGCAACACATATTGCGCTGGCGGCATCATCGCCAGGGGCAACAGCCCCCGCACGATCGCCCGCAGACCATTACCGCAGCCGAACACCAGCAGGCCCACGGCAGTGGCCGCCGGCACCAGCGTCACCAGCAGCAGGCCGGCCAGCACCAGGCTGACCCAGGCCAATGCTGTCCAGATCGGATGGCGCTTGCCGGCCAGGATCTGCAGCACCCGCGACGCCACCTGGCTGGGGCCGAGCATCGCCGCCAGGCCGATGGCCACAGGCAGCGAATGGCCAAGGCCCTGGAGCACGGCCACCAGTTGCACGGCAATCGCCGTCATGATGATCGCGCCGATGGCGAACAGGCTGGTCAGCAGCAGGTAGAGCTGGCGGTCGACCAGAGGCGCATCACCGTTGTGCTGTTGCCTGCGCACCTCGACCCGCCCGCCAGCCGGCAGCACCCGCCAGTACAACGGTGCCACCACCACACTCAATACCAGCGCGTAGCACACGCAGGTCACCCGCCAGCCCAGGTGCTCGATGGCCAAGGCCACGATGGGCCAGGACAGGGTCGAAGCGAAGCCGGCGATCAGCGTGATGCCAGTGATGGCCTTGCCCGCGCCTTCGCCATACAACCCGCCAAGCGTGGCGAACAGGGCTTCGTAGAGCCCCATGGCCATGCCCACGCCGATCACCGCCCAGGCCATCAGGAACACCGGCAGGTTGTGGCTGGCAGCCATGATCAGCAGGCCCAGGGCGACCACTGCACCGCTGGCGGCCATTTGCGGGCGGCCGCCGTAGCGGGCAGTCAGACGGCTGCTCAGGGGGGCGAACAGGGCCGAGACCATCAGGCTCAGCGACAGCGCGCCGTAGACCCACTGGCTGGGCCAGCCGGTGTCGCGGCTGATCGGGTCGGCCATGACCGCCATGAGGAAGAACGAACCGCCCCAGACCAGGATTTGCAGAACGCCCAGGGCGACGATGGCGAGGGGCCTGGGGAAAGTAGCGGTGGTGTTCACGATGGCGGGCCTTGAATCACTGGCGAGGGTGTCTGTACCGGCCTCATCGCCGGCAAGCCGGCTCCCACTGGGTACCCTCCGTTGCCCGGGCCTTGCGTGGGAGCCGGCTTACCGGCGATGAGGCCAGTGAGGGCACCCTACCATGCCCGCCATCGATGAAATATCCCGACATATCATTGCCCGTGATAATAACCTTCGCTGCGTTCGATTCGTGCGCCACGCGCAAGGCACTCACACTCCGCCCACTACTAATATCTTGGCGGAGTTCTCCATGGACCACTCACTCAAACCCTTGCGCTTTCCCCTCGCTGCCCTGGCAGTGGTGGCGCTCAGCGCCTGCGGCCGAACCCCAGACGCTGTGCAGGCTCCCGCCGCGCCAAAGGTCAGCGTGGCCAAGGTGATCGAACAGCCAATCAATGAATGGGACGAGTTCACCGGCCGCCTGGAAGCCCCGGAAACTGTCGAGGTGCGCCCCCGGGTCTCCGGCCAGATCGACCTGGTAGCTTTCACCGAAGGGGCTCAGGTCAAGAAAGGCGACCTGCTGTTCCAGATCGACCCGCGCCCGTTCCAGGCTGAAGTCCGCCGCCTCGAAGCGCAGTTGCAACAGGCCAAGGCCACCGCCATTCGCAGCGCCAACGAAGCCCGCCGCGGCGAGCGCCTGCGTGACAGCAATGCGATCTCCGCCGAGCTGGCCGAATCGCGCAGCAGCGCGGCCGCCGAAGCCCGCGCAGGGGTCGACGCGATCCAGGCCCAGCTCGACCTGGCTCGCCTGAACCTCAGCTTCACCCGCGTCACCGCCCCCATCAGCGGCCGCGTCAGCCGCGCCCAGTTCACCGCCGGCAACATCGTCACCGCAGACGTCACGCCGCTGACCAGCGTGGTCTCCACCGACAAGGTGTACGCCTACTTCGACGCCGACGAGCGCGTGTACCTCAAGTACACCCAGCTTGCCCGCGACGGCCAGCGGGGCCAGAGCACCCCGGTGTACCTGGGCCTGACCAGCGAAACCGGCAATCCGCACCTGGGCCAGATGAACTTCGTCGACAACCAGGTCAACCCGCGAACCGGCACCATCCGTGGCCGCGCCGTGTTCGACAACCGCGACGGCCAGTTCACCCCGGGCTTGTATGCGCGCCTGAAACTGGTCGGCAGCGCCCAGTACGACGCCGTGCTGATCAACGATGAAGCCGTCGGCACCGACCTTGGCAAGAAGTTCGTGCTGGTGATGGACAAGGACAACAAGGCGACCTACCGCGCCGTGGAACTTGGGCCGAAACTCGAAGGCCTGCGCATCGTGCGCAGCGGCCTGGACAAGGACGACCGCATCGTGGTCAAGGGCCTGCAACGGGTTCGCCCCGGCTCGCCGGTCACCCCGGAAGAAACACCCATGGCCAGCGAGCAGACCCTCGCCGCCCTCGCCCAGCAGCGCCAGGCCCTCGAGGCCAGCAACAGTGCGCAGAAGGTCGCGGGTTCCACTGAGAAAGTCGCCAGCGCCCAAGCGCCACGCGGTTAAGGGATCACACCGATGAACTTTTCGAAATTTTTCATTACCCGGCCGATCTTCGCCGCGGTGTTGTCCCTGGTGCTGCTGATCGCGGGTTCCATCTCGTTGTTCCAGCTGCCGATCAGCGAGTACCCGGAAGTGGTGCCACCCACAGTGGTAGTGCGCGCCAACTTCCCCGGCGCCAACCCCAAGGTCATCGGCGAAACCGTCGCCGCACCACTGGAGCAGGCCATCACCGGTGTCGAGAACATGCTGTACATGTCCTCGCAGTCCACCGCCGATGGCAAGCTGACCCTGACCATCACCTTCGCCCTGGGCACCGACCTGGACAACGCACAGGTACAGGTACAGAACCGCGTTACCCGTACTCAGCCCAAGCTGCCGGAGGAGGTGACGCGTATCGGTATCACCGTCGACAAGGCTTCGCCCGACCTGACCATGGTCGTGCACCTGACCTCGCCGGACAACCGCTACGACATGCTCTACCTGTCCAACTACGCCATCCTCAACATCAAGGATGAGCTGGCCCGCCTGGGCGGCGTCGGTGACGTGCAACTGTTCGGCATGGGTGACTACTCGCTGCGGGTCTGGCTCGACCCGAACAAGACCGCTTCGCGCAACCTGACCGCCAGTGACGTGGTCGCGGCCATTCGCGAGCAGAACCGCCAGGTTGCCGCCGGCCAGCTGGGCGCCCCGCCCGCCCCTGGCTCGACCAGCTTCCAGCTGTCGATCAACACCCAGGGCCGCCTGGTCAACGAAGAAGAGTTCGAGAACATCATCATTCGTGCCGGTGCCGATGGCGAAATCACCCGCCTGAAGGACATCGCGCGGGTCGAACTCGGCTCCAGCCAGTACGCCTTGCGCTCGCTGCTGAACAACCAGCCGGCCGTGGCCATCCCGATCTTCCAGCGCCCAGGCTCCAACGCCATCGAGATCTCCGACGAAGTGCGGGCGAAGATGGCCGAGCTGAAGAAAGATTTCCCTGAAGGCATGGACTACAGCATCGTCTACGACCCGACCATCTTCGTGCGTGGCTCCATCGAAGCGGTGGTGCACACCCTGTTCGAAGCGCTGGTGCTGGTGGTGCTGGTGGTGATTCTGTTCCTGCAGACCTGGCGCGCCTCGATCATCCCGCTGCTGGCGGTGCCTGTGTCGCTGATCGGTACCTTCGCGGTGATGCACCTGTTCGGCTTCTCGCTCAACGCCTTGTCGCTGTTCGGGCTGGTCCTGGCCATCGGTATCGTGGTGGACGACGCCATCGTGGTGGTGGAGAACGTCGAGCGCAACATCGGGCTGGGCCTCAAACCGCTAGAGGCAACACAGAAGGCCATGGGCGAAGTGACCGGGCCGATCATCGCCACGGCGCTGGTACTGTGCGCTGTGTTCGTACCTGCCGCGTTCATCTCCGGCCTTACCGGGCAGTTCTACAAGCAGTTCGCCCTGACCATCGCCATTTCGACCGTGATCTCGGCGTTCAACTCGCTGACCTTGTCGCCGGCCCTGGCCGCGGTATTGCTCAAGGATCACCATGCACCGAAGGACCGTTTCTCGCGGTTCCTCGACAAACTGCTGGGCAGCTGGCTGTTCGCGCCGTTCAACCGCTTCTTCGACCGTGCCAGCCACCGTTATGTGGGTGGCGTGCGCCGAGTGATCCGCTCCAGTGGCATCGCCCTGTTCGTCTATGCCGGCCTCATGGGTCTGACCTACCTGGGCTTCTCGTCCACCCCGACCGGGTTCGTGCCGGCCCAGGACAAGCAGTACCTGGTGGCCTTCGCGCAGCTGCCTGACGCCGCCAGCCTCGACCGTACCGAGGCGGTGATCAAACGCATGAGCGAGATTGCCCTGAAACAGCCTGGCGTCGCCGATTCGGTGGCCTTCCCGGGCCTGTCGATCAACGGTTTCACCAACAGCCCGAACAGCGGCATCGTGTTCACCCCGCTCAAGCCGTTCGACGAGCGCAAGGACCCAAGCCAGTCGGCCGCCGCCATCGCCGCCGCGCTCAATGCCCAGTTCGCCGACATCCAGGACGCCTACATCGCGATCTTCCCACCGCCGCCGGTACAGGGCCTTGGCACCATTGGCGGGTTCCGCCTGCAGATAGAGGACCGCGGCAACCTGGGCTACGAAGCGCTGTACAAGGAAACCCAGAACATCATCGCCAAGAGCCACAACGTGCCGGAACTGGCGGGCCTGTTCACCAGCTACCAGGTCAACGTGCCGCAGGTCGATGCCGCCATCGACCGGGAAAAGGCCAAGACCCATGGCGTGGCGATCACCGACATCTTCGACACCCTGCAGGTCTACCTGGGCTCGCTGTACACCAACGACTTCAACCGCTTCGGCCGCACCTACCAGGTCAATGTCCAGGCCGAACAGCAGTTCCGCCTCGATGCCGAGCAGATTGGCCAGCTGAAGGTGCGTAACAACCAAGGCGAAATGATCCCGCTGGCGACCTTCCTCAAGGTCAGCGACACCTCCGGGCCTGACCGTGTGATGCACTACAACGGCTTCATCACCGCGGAAATCAACGGCGCGGCGGCGCCAGGCTACAGCTCCGGCCAGGCCGAAGCCGCCATCGAGAAGCTGCTGAAAGAGGAACTGCCCAACGGCATGACCTTCGAATGGACCGACCTGACCTACCAGCAGATCCTCTCCGGCAACACTGCCCTGCTGGTGTTCCCGCTCTGCGTGCTGTTGGCGTTCTTGGTGCTGGCGGCCCAGTACGAGAGCTGGAGCCTGCCGCTGGCGGTGATCCTGATCGTGCCGATGACCTTGCTGTCGGCCATTACCGGGGTGATCGTCTCGGGTGGCGACAACAACATCTTCACCCAGATCGGCCTGATCGTGCTGGTGGGCCTGGCGTGCAAGAACGCGATCTTGATCGTCGAGTTCGCCAAGGACGAACAAGCCAAGGGCCTGGACCCGCTGGCTGCGGTGCTGGAAGCCTGCCGCCTGCGTCTGCGGCCGATCCTGATGACCTCGATCGCCTTCATCATGGGTGTGGTTCCGCTGGTGTTCTCGTCCGGCGCGGGCTCTGAAATGCGCCACGCCATGGGTGTCGCGGTGTTCTCCGGGATGATCGGCGTGACCGTGTTCGGGCTGTTCCTGACCCCGGTGTTCTTCTTCCTGATCCGCCGTTTCGTCGAGCGTCGCCAGGCCCGCAAGGCCGAACGCGCCCACTCGCTGGAGAGCCATGCATGAACCTGCTCAAACCCCTGACCCCGAGCCTGCTGGCCCTGGCCCTGGCGGCCTGCGCGGTAGGCCCGGACTACAAGACGCCGGACACCGAGCCTGCGCACGTGGACACCGAGCTGCAAGCCAAGGCATACAACCGCAGCCGCTTCGAGAGCCTGTGGTGGAAGCAGTTCGATGACCCGGTGCTGAACCAGCTGGTGCAGGCATCGCTGGACGGCAACCGCGACCTGCGCGTGGCCTTTGCCCGGCTCAAGTCGGCCCGGGCGATCCGCGATGACGCCGCCAACGATCAGCTGCCGGTGGTGACCAGCCGCGCCAGCAGCGAAATTGGCAAGGGCCAGATCCCCGGCCAGACCGAGCAGCGGGTCAACAGCGAGCGCTACGACCTGGGCCTGGATATGGCCTGGGAGCTCGACCTGTTCGGCCGCATTCAGCGCCAGATCGAGGCCAGCGACGCGCAGGCAGCGGCCGCCCAGGCCGACCTGCAACAACTGCAGGTCAGCCTGATCGCCGAACTGGTCGACGCCTACGGCCAACTACGAGGTGCGCAACTGCGCGAGAAGATCGCCGTGGCCAACCTCAAGACCCAGGAAGAGTCGCGCACCATCACCGTGACCCTGCGTGACGCCGGGGTCGGTAACGAACTCGACGTGGTGCGTGCCGATGCACGCCTGGCCGGGGTCGAGGCCACCGTGCCGCAACTGCAGGCCGAACAGGCACGCGCCCGCCACCGCATCGCTACCCTGCTCGGCCAGCGCCCGGACGCCCTCAGCGTGGACCTGTCGCCCAAGGCCCTGCCGGCGATCGCCAAGGCCCTGCCGATAGGCGACCCCGGCGAACTGCTGCGCCGTCGCCCAGACATTCGCAGCGCCGAGCGCCAGCTGGCAGCGGCCACCGCCAACGTTGGTGTGGCCACCGCCGACCTGTTCCCGCGGGTGAGCCTCAGCGGCTTCCTTGGCTTTACCGCCGCACGGGGCTCGCAGATCGGCTCGTCTGCGGCCAATGCCTGGGCCCTGGGCCCGAGCATCACCTGGGCCGCGTTCGACCTGGGCAGCGTGCGGGCGCGCCTGCGCGGTGCCAAGGCCGACGCCGAAGGGGCACTGGCCAACTATGAACAGCAAGTGCTGCTGGCCCTGGAAGAATCGGCCAACGCCTTCAGCGACTACGACAAGACCCAGCAACGCCTGTTGTCGCTGATGCGCCAGAGTGATGCCAGCCGCAAGGCGGCGGAACTGGCTTCAGTGCGCTACCGCGAAGGCACGGTGGATTACCTGGTGCTGCTCGATGCCGAGCGCGAACGGTTGAGCGCCGAAGACGCCCAGGCCGTGGGTGAAGTCGAGCTGTATCGCGGCATCGTTTCGATCTACAAGGCGCTCGGTGGCGGCTGGCAACCCGAGACAGTGGCCAGCGTGCGCTGAGCCCCGCCCTTAGCAACGGCTCCTTTGGTTGGTCTCTCCCAACCTTTTGCCCCGCAGGCCTTGGCCCGCGGGGCTTTTTTATGCTGGCTGCACGGGCCTCATCGCCAGCAAGCCGGCGCCCACAGGGAGGCCATGCCCGGTCTTTGTGGGGGCCGGCTTGCCGGCGATAGGGCCCGTGCAGGCAAGCCGACAGTGCTTGCAGCCCAAGGTAAACTGCCCCAAGCTCTCCCTTCCTACCGCCATGGACCGCACGATGCCCAGACGCCACCGCTACCTGATCGCCTTGCTGCTGCTGATCCTGGTATCGGTCACCATCGGCTACCTGCGCCGGGACACTCCACCCGCACCACCTACGCTACCGCCCCATAGCTATGTCAAGGCCTTGCGCATGGCCCACGAAGGCCAGCCGGGCGCTGCGCGGGTGCTGTATCAGCAACTGCAACGTGACGACCTGGCACCGATTCGCCGCGCCGCGCTGTTCGCCGAGCTGCCCAACTACCCTTCGCCACAAGCCCTGAAACTGGCCCAGGCGGGTTTGGAAAACGATGAACCGCTGGTACGCCGCGCCGCCATTTCCAGCATCCACCGCCTGGTCCCTGCAGCGCAGCGCAGCCTGGTGCTGGGGCCGCTGCTGGACGATGACGAGCAAAGCGTGCGTTTTGCCGCCGTTGATGCCCTGCTCGGCCTTGACCCCGACGCCATCGGCCTGTATTTCGGGCCGCTGCAGGCAGCGCTGGAGCAATACCAGCAGGCACTGGAGCAACAGCCCGACGATGCCGAGGCACAAGTGCACCTGGCACGTCTGTATCTGCATGAAAATGACTACACCCAAGCCGCCTTGGCCCTGCAACGTGCCCTTGCGTTGGCACCGGACAGCACCGATGCGCTGGCGGCCCAGGTGAGCCTGCTGGAACGCCAGGGTCACCATGACCAGTCCCGGCAGATACTGGCCAAAGCGCTGGCCCTGCGCCCGGATTCGGCGTTTCTGCAGAACCAACTCGGCCACTGGCTGATCCGCCACGAACAGCGCGAATACGCCTTGCTGGCCTTGTCGCGCGCGGTCGAGCTGGAGCCGGATAACGCCGACTATCGCTACACCCTGGCGGTGACCTTGCACGATCTGGAGCAGGCCGATGCCGCGCAAAAGCAGCTGGAAACCCTGCTCAGCCGGCAACCGGCCAATCGTGCAGCACGGGTATTGCTCATCCAATACTGGAAGGAAACCGGCCAACTGCAGAACGTTCAGGTCTTGCTGGCCGAACTGGAACGGTTGAACCCCGACGACCCCTTCCTGCAACAGGGCCTGTAGTTTGCGTTGAACCCTTGGCAACTGGCTGTGGTCCAGTGGGTATCGGACACTTGGCGGCATGAACCCTCGTTCCGCCTTGCCTTCAGTCAAAGGAGATACGCATTGGCCAGTTCTGTGTCACTGGACGAACGTGCCGTGATCCTGGCGCCCACGCAGCTTGCGACGGATACGTCGCGGCTGCTGGCGGCTGCCGGTGTGCAGAGCCTGTGCGCGTGTGACATGGCCAACCTGCAAGCGTGCCTGGCAGAGGGCGCCGGGTTGGCGATCATCGCGGAGAACACGCTGACCGACGGCCCCAAAGGCGTCCTGCAGCAGTTCATCGCGCAGCAGCCCAAGTGGTCTGACCTGCCGATCGTGATGCTTACGGCCACCACCACCTGCGCCACCACGCCCGCCGATCATCCACTGGGCAATCTGACGCTGCTGGTGATGCCGTTCGAGGAAACACAACTGCTTCAACTGACGCAGACCGCCCTGCGTACCCGCCGACGCCAGTACCTGGCACGCGACCAGCTGGTTGACCTGCAGCAGCGCCTGGACGCCCGCAGCGAAGTGCAGCAGGCGGAGGCCCTAGCCCTGCACCAGACCCGCAAGATGGAAGCGATCGGCCAATTGGCAGGCGGCGTGGCACACGATTTCAACAACCTGCTGACCAGTATCGGCGGCAGTTTCGAATTGATCGACCGTCGCTTGAAACGGGGGCACAGCGAAGGCCTGGAGGGAGTGTTGCGCATGGGGCAGGAGGCCGTGTCGCGGGCGGCTCGGCTTACCCATCGTCTGTTGGCGTTTTCATCCCGCCAGTCGCTGAACAACCAGCACATCGAGCTCGCGGAACTGCTTCAGGAAAAGCGCATAAAGACAGTGCTGGCGCGTGGCGTGACCCTGCAACTGCAATTGGCGCCCGACCTCTGGCCTGTGCAGGCAGACCACATCCAACTACAGGAGGCGGTCGACAACTTGCTGCAGAACGCTTGCGAAGCCATGCCCAGCGGGGGTTTGCTGCGTATCGAGGCCAGCAACTCGCATATCGGCGCGCAGCAGCTGCCTGGCAGCGACCTGAATGCAGGCGATTACGCCTGCGTCAGCATCATCGATGAAGGCCAGGGCATGTCGGACAGCACCCTGGAGCGAGCCTTCGAGCCGTTCTTCAGCACCAAGCCGATTGGCCAGGGCATCGGCCTGGGCCTGTCGATGGTTTACGGCTTCAGCAAGCAGTCCCACGGCCACGTGGTGCTGCGCAGCCAGATCGGTCAGGGCACCCGGGTAGACTTGTACATGCCGCGCCATCACGGCCGCGCTGTATCGAAAAAAGCCCCAGCAGCGCCCACAACCCATGGCAACGGGCGCAATGTGCTGTTGGTCGAGGATGACCCCCATGTGCGCCAACTGCTGTGCCAGACCTTGCAGGAGGACGGCTTCCCCTGCCATAGCGCCAGCAATGCCAGTGAAGCTCTGCAGGTGCTGCGCTCCAGCGAAGCCATCGACCTGCTGGTCAGCGACGTGGGCTTGCCAGGCATGAACGGCCGGCAATTGGCGGAAATCGCCCGCACCTTGCGCCCACAGCTTCCCGTACTGTTCATCACCGGCTACGCCGAAACGGCAACGGCCCGCGAGGGCTTTCTTGCTCCTGGCATGCAGTTGATCAGCAAACCGTTCGAACTCAAGCAGTTGCAGCAACAGGTCGAGCGGATGCTCGAAGGCTGTTGACGCCGCTCACTCGTTGAGCATCAGCAGTGCCTGGTCAGCAAGCGATTCCAGAGGGAAAGGCTTGAGCATCAGCTCGGTGCCTGGTGCTTCGAACAGTTGGGGCTCCAAGATCGTATGGGTGTAGCCGGTGATGAACAAGATCTTCTGCTCCGGCTTGATCATGCGCATCGCCCGTGCCACCTGACGCCCACTGAACCCGCCCGGCAAGCCGATATCGGTAATGACCAGGTCGAACGGGCCATTATGGCGGAAACAGTCGAGCGCTGAATTGGCATCGGTCACATCACATACCTCGAAGCCGCGTTCGCGCAGGTACTCGCGCATCAGCATGCGCAGGTTTAGCTCGTCATCGACCAGCAACAGGCGCAGCCCTTCGCCCCGCATTACCGTCGGCACACGAGCCGGGGGCACTTCGGGGATGGTTTCGGTAGAACGAGGAAACAGCATGGACACCATTGCCCCATCATCCGGCGCCGACTCCAGCCACATGTAGCCACCGGATTGGCCGACGAAGCCATGCACCATCGACAGACCCAGCCCGGCACCATGCCCCACGGGCTTGGTGGTGAAGAACGGATCGCACGCCCTGGCCAGCTCTTCGCTGGTCATGCCATGGCCATCGTCAGAAACATGCACGGCCACATAGTCACCGGGTGGCAGGCCGCTCTGGTCCGGGAATGCACTGGCCAGGCGCATGTTCGTCGTACGCACTGTCACGTTGCCGCGCCCAAGGCAGGCATCACGCGCGTTGGCGCACAGGCTGACGAAGGTACTTTCCAATTGCGCGACATCCAGGCACACGGCCCAGGGGTGAACGTCCTTATGCCAATGCAGGCGCATCTCCGCCCCCAGCACCTGGAGCAACAAGGGCTCCATGGCCGACAGCTGGCGGTTGATATCCAACGGTTTCGGGGAAAGCGGCTGGTGCCGGGAGAATGCCAGCAGGCGGTGAGTGAGGGTCATGGCCCGCTGCACCGAATCGCGGGCTAGTTCGACGTAATTGTCGATGCGATCCAGGCGGCCCTGGATCAGGCGCCGCTGTAGCATTTCCAGGCTTCCACCGATGCCCGACAGCAAGTTGTTCATCTCATGGGCCATGCCCCCGGCCAGGTGGCTCACCAGTTCCATCTGCTGACTGTCGCGCAGCATGGCCTGGGCCTGTCGCATCGCCTCCTCGCGGTCGTCGGTGATATCGCGCCCCACCGCGGTCAGCATGGTGCCATCGAACTTGGCCGTCCAGCGGAAAGTGCGGTAATGCCCGTCACTGTGGCGCAGGCGGGTTTCCAGCTGATCGGCACCCTGGTCACGCACGAAGTCGATCACTGCCACTTCCACTTCGGCCCGGTCTGCCGGATGCACGAGCTGCAGGATCGGGATGTCATGCACCTCGGCCATGGTCCAGTTGAGAATGCGCAACCACGCCGGGTTTGCCGCCTTCAGCTTGAGGTCGCGGGTAACGGTGATCATGGCATCACGTGACAGCTGCCACATGGATTCGCGATCGACCAGGTAACGCTTGATCTGCTCCTCGAAGGCCTGTGCCTGGTCGCGCCACTTTTCCAGCGCCTCGACGCTGGCGGTGGTCTCGATGACCGTGTGCAGGAACCCCGCAACCTCCCGCTGCTCATCACAAATCGGGGTGTAACTGAAGGCATACCAAGCTTTGCTATCGCTATTGGCGCGGGCGATCCACAGCGGTTGGTCCTCGACGAAGCTGGCATGGCCTTGCAGGGCCTTGTACACCCATGGCCCCACCTCCTCCCAGTTGCTCGCCCATAACGCATCAAAGCCTTTACCCAGGGCATGGTTCATACCCTCCAACAGCCGTTGGTACTCACTGTTGTGAATCACCGTCAGCTCGGGGCCCCAGACCACCGCGCTGGGAAAGGGCGACATCAGCATCGCATCGACCGCAAGGCGTAAGGGCGCCTGCCAGAGGGGCAATGGCCCAAGGGCGGTTTGCCACCAATCATGGGCAGCGATCAGCTCGCCCATGCCGTTGATCGATTGCGCCGCGGGGAGCAATTGAATGCCTGATGACGAAGAGGTGCGCTGACTGCCTTTAGCATCCAATGTCGTGATTCCGCCGTAGCACTGGATAAACGAGTGATTTGCGCATCTTCTTCTCCCGCCTGGCAGGGCTGCAATACCCAATGTGCGAACAGACCCGCAAAAAAATGAGGAAACAAGTATCGGTAATGAGTCCCAAATCACACTAGCACATCGCCGCTATCGCGTGCGCACTGGCAACCGACAGCTATGCTCATTAGGTTTTCCCGCGTCATGGCGTGTCTTCCCGTATTACTACAGACCGGAGCGTGGTGATGAGCAAGAAAATTCTCGTGGTGCTGACCAACACCGCAAAGTACCCGAACCTGAAGCGGGCGACTGGCCTGTGGCTGGGTGAAGCCGTGCATTTCGTCAAGGTGATGGAGGAAGCGGGGTACGGCGTTGACTATGTCAGCCCCGAAGGCGGCTACGTGCCCATTGACCCGCACAGCCTGCAAATGGCGCCGGAACTGGATTGGCAAAGGTATAACGACAAGTTGTTCATGAACCGCCTGGGCGCCTCACTGCCACCGGGCAAGGTAAAGGCCGACGACTACTGCGCCATCTATTACACAGGCGGGCATGGGGTCATGTATGACTTTCCCGATAGTCAACCGCTGCAGGAGCTGGCGCGCAGGATCTATGAAAACAACGGCATCGTCGCTGCGGTGTGCCACGGCGTGGTGGGCCTATTGAACATCAAGCTCAGCGATAACAGCCTGCTGCTCAAGGATCGCAAGGTCACCGGCTTCTCCAATACCGAGGAGAAACTGGCCGAACTGGACACTGTCGTTCCGTTCCTGACCGAAAACGAGCTGGGCGCCCGCGGCGGAGTTTACAGCAAGCATGACGACCCCTGGGCACCGTTCGTGGTCGCCGACGAGCGCGTGATCACGGGACAGAATCCAAATTCCACGGAGCTCCTGGCGGAGCATGTGCTGGAGCAGTTGAAGAGAAGATGCGTCCTACACGTCGACGGCTAGCTTCATCGGGTCAATACGGCCGCAGCTTACAGTAGGCGTACTGCGGTTTTCCTAGGCTCTTCGTTCTCAACTGTCCATCACGGACAGCGTCGAAGCGGAGGGCCGCAGGCCTATGTCGAGATCCACTACGATCGGTCGCTCCATGCTGGAGTTTTTGTTGACTCTGGCGATCAGCTTGATACCTGTTGGCTCGGGCCTGGCGGTGATGGTTTATCAGCAGGACCGAAAACTCACCGAAAACGCGCGAATATCCTTGCAAGAAGCTATCTATTCGGTCGATCTGTCGCTGGACAGGCTGCACGCCATCACCACCAATGCCTTGATGCTGACCAGCAAACCGTGCGCAGAAATCAAAGTCAGCCTGATCGAACAGGTCGCACAGACACAGTACCTGCGGTCGCTCGCATTGAGCCACAAGCATCAGGTGTACTGCACTTCGTTGCCAGGCTACGTGGAAAACAGGGCTCTGTATGGAGATACACATACGCCCCTGCAATTGGTATTCGACTCTCCATCCACTCTGGACAGTGCAATCCTCACCTATCAACTAGAACAGGACGGGTTCAGCGCAGTTGCAACCGCGTATGCCGAGCAATTACGCAATGAACTTCGGGCATTCCAGGATGGCCTTACCTTGTTGATAGAAATAGGCGACACGTACATCTGGGCCGACGGGGATGCTCGGAGCCTATCCCGGCCTTCCCAATCCGAATATTTCCACCAGGCGGTGTCGCAGAAATATGGCTACGTCATCAAGGCCGGCTATGCAAACGGCTATTCCGCCAATGAGGCACGCCAATCGATGATCATGGTGCTCCCCTCTTTGGTACTAATCGGCATAATTACCGGCGCCGTCATCTACTGGGCGTTGTTCCGCCGCGGCGCTCGAGGGGGTACCGCCGCCAACCTGCGTTGACGGCGCCACACTGCGCTTACTCTACGTTGAGTACACCTCGGCGAACCTGGTCACGCTCGATGGACTCGAACAGCGCCTTGAAGTTGCCCTCACCAAACCCATCGTCACCCTTGCGCTGGATGAACTCGAAGAACACCGGCCCCAGCAGGGTTTCCGAGAAGATCTGCAGAAGCAGACGCTTGTCACCCGCTTCGGAAGCCCCGTCGAGCAGAATACCCCGGGCCTGCAGCTGGTCGACCGGTTCACCGTGCCCGGGCAAGCGCTCTTCCAGCATCTCGTAATAGGTTTGCGGCGGCGGGGTCATGAAGCGCATGCCGCAGGCCTTGAGCGCATCCCAGGTCTTGAGCAGATCGTCGGTCAGGAAGGCGACGTGCTGGATGCCTTCACCGTTGAACTGCATCAGGAACTCTTCGATCTGCCCGGCATCCTTGGATGACTCTTCGTTCAGCGGAATGCGGATCATGCCGTCCGGTGCGGTCATGGCCTTGGACGTCAGGCCGGTATACTCGCCTTTGATATCGAAGTAGCGAATTTCACGGAAGTTGAACAGCTTTTCGTAGAACCCCGCCCAGTAGGTCATGCGCCCGCGGTAGACGTTGTGGGTCAGGTGGTCGATGATCTTCAGGCCGGCGCCTACGGGGTTGCGGTCGACGCCCTCTATGAAGTTGAAGTCGATGTCATAGATCGAGCTGCCTTCCTCGAAGCGGTCGATCAGGTACAGCGGCGCGCCACCGATACCCTTGATCGCCGGCAAGCGCAACTCCATCGGGCCGGTTTCGATCTCTACCGGCTGAGCCCCCAGTTCAAGCGCGCGGGCGTAGGCTTCATGGGCGTTGCGTACACGGAACGCCATGCCGCACACCGATGGGCCATGCTCGGCAGCAAAGTACGAGGCGATGCTCTTGGGTTCGTTGTTGAGAATCAGGTTGATGCCACCCTGACGATACAGGTGCACATCCTTGGAACGGTGAGTAGCCACCTTGGTGAAACCGAGAATCTGGAAGACCGGCTCCAGGACCCCAGGGGTCGGCGAAGCCAGTTCGATGAACTCGAAGCCCATCAGGCCCATTGGATTTTCAAAGATATCTGCCATGTTCGTATCCTCATCTGCTGCGAAAGGTTAATGAATGCGCGGGATGTGGAATGGCAACGGCGGTGAACACGGAATGCCGCGCACGCTGCGGGCGAGGAAGTCACCAATGGTCAGCTTGAACCCAGGATTAGTCATAGGGACCCATTCTCGGTGGGGTCGATCCTTCGGCGAGGAAGGATGTTATTGTTGTAATCGTAAACAGATTCTACATTGCGTAAATTCCTTTGTCGCGCATTTGTTCGCCCCCCCTGCCGACAAACGGCTATCATTGGCACGTTAATGTTCATAAAGATTAGGCCAGCATGCCCCTTACCGTAAAACGCCCTGCCCGCTGGAGTTGGCGTACCCTACTCCCCTGGGCGGTTGGCGCGTTGCCACTGGGGTTCGGCCTGATCGTGATGAACTGGCAAGTGGAGCGCGAGCTGCAGGCCAGCAGCCAGGCCACCACACGCCAGGTGGTCGAACAGGTCGAGCACATCCTCGACACCCTTGCCAGCACGGCCAACGCCCTGCTGCCGATGGCCGGCAGCCCTTGCGAGCAGGCGCAACTCACCCTGCGCAGCCAGGTCACGCGTAATGCCTATGTGCGGTCGACCAACCTGTTCCAACACAACACCCTCTATTGCACGTCGCTGTTCGGCGACTTCGATGAGCCCGTCAACGCCCGCGACTATACCGACGGCAGGTTGTGGCTGATGGATGGCAATTCGGTCACGCCGGGCCACGCCTTGCTGGTCTACCGCGCCAGCGAAGGCGAACGCGGCGCCATCACTACCGTTGACGGTGAACACCTGGTGACCGCGCTGCGCATGATCGGGCCCGACCAGCAATTGCAACTGCGTGTGGGCGATGACTGGATGGGCAAGGATGGTCTGGTGCACCAGGGTGAGCTCCCAAGGGCCCCCGTCGCCGAAGTGACGCTGAGCTCCACGCGCTACCCGTTCAGCGTGAACGGCGGCTACATCGCCGGTACCCCAGGGCAACTGCTGCGCAGCCACTACCTGGCTCCGCTCAGCCTGCTGCTGTTGTTGGGGGCAGTGGCAGGCGCCGCGTGCCGCTGGCAGATTCGCCGCGCCAATTCGCCACGTGCCGAGCTGCGCCGCGCCCTGGAGGCCGACGAATTCCTGCCATATTTCCAGCCGGTGGTGCGCAAGGACGATTACCGCTGGGCCGGTGCGGAGGTGCTGATGCGCTGGAATCATCCCCGCGAAGGCCTGGTACGCCCCGACCTGTTCATTCCCTATGCCGAACACAGCGGGCAGATCGTCGAAATGACCCGCGCTCTGATGCTGCACACCGCGCAAAGCCTCGCGCCCTATGCTGCGTTGCTGGAAGATGGCTTCCACATTGGCGTCAACATCACCGCCGACCATTGCCGCGATCTGCAGCTGCTCGACGATTGCCGCACCTTCTTGCAACATTTCCCGCCAGGGCGGGTGGTGCTGACACTGGAGCTGACCGAACGCAAACTGATCGAAGCCACGCCCATCACCCTCGACCTGTTCGAGAAACTGCATGGAATGGGCGTGATGATCGCCCTGGACGACTTCGGCACCGGCCAGTCGAGCCTCAACTACCTGCGCCAGTTCCAGGTCGATTACCTGAAAATCGACCAGAGCTTCGTCGCCATGATCGGAAGCGATGCGCTGTCGCAACACATCCTCGACAGCATCATCGAGCTGTCCGGCAAGCTGGGCCTGGGCCTGGTGGCGGAAGGGGTGGAAAACGAGGTCCAACGTGACTACCTGGCCCATCATGGCGTCGATTTCCAGCAAGGTTATCTGTTCGGCCGGCCAATGCCGGCCGCCGAGTTCCTTCAGGCCCTGGCCGTCCAGCCGGGGGCCGCGCGGTTGCCCCAGGACGCCCCCCCCTGAGATTATGCGCGGCTGATCCACCCGCTCATTCCCCTATCCGAGGCATTCGTGTCAAAAGGCATTTTCTGTTCGGTCATGGCGTCCTGCCTGTTCGCCGTGATGTACTTCTATACCTCCCTGCTCACGCCACTTGATGGCGAAGAAATCTTTGGCTGGCGCACCCTGCTGACCTTGCCATGCCTGACACTGTTCATGCTGGTGAGCAAGGACTGGAAACGGGTCGGCGAACTGCTCGCGCGCGTGCGCCGCACGCCCATCCTGCTGCTGGGCATGGTCGGCACTTCGTGGTTGATGGGTGTGCAGCTCTGGCTGTTTCTCTGGGCGCCGCTGCATGGGCGCAGCCTGGAGGTCTCGATGGGCTACTTCCTGCTGCCTTTGGCGATGGTCCTGACCGGCCGGCTGGCCTATGGCGAGCGGCTTTCACGCCTGCAGAAGGTGGCCGTGAGCTGCGCCGCGCTGGGCGTGGGCCATGAGCTGTACCAGAACGGCAGCTTCGCCTGGGAGACGCTGCTGGTGACGATCGGCTACCCGATCTACTTCGTCCTGCGCCGGCGCTGCCGCACAGACCACCTGGGCGGCCTGTGGTGCGACATGTGCCTGTTGCTGCCCTGGGCTCTGTACTTCGTCAGCCAGGGGCCGCTGAGCAGTGCCGACCTGCTGGCGCACCCAGGTCTGTACGGCTTGATCCCGCTGCTCGGGGCAATCAGTGCCTCGGCGCTGATCGCCTACGTGCTGGCGAGCCGTCTGCTGCCATTCAGCCTGTTCGGCCTGCTCAGCTACGTCGAACCGGTGCTGCTGGTCGGGGTGGCGTTGCTGCTGGGCGAAACCATCGGCCCAGATCAGTGGCTGACTTACCTGCCGATCTGGGCCGCGGTACTGGTGCTGGTGCTCGAAGGGTTCAAGCACCTGATGCGTCAGCGTCGGCGTTCGGTGTAAGGCGCACCTGGCGCACCCGGCGCTCCTCCACCGCCACCACGGTCATGCTCCAGCCGTTCCAGGCCAGGTGGTCACCGACCACCGGCAGCCGGTCGAGCAGGCTCATCACCAGGCCCGCCAGGGTCTGGTAGTCCTCCGTCGCACGGGCGACGAAACCGGTGCGGGCCTGGACCTGGCTGAGGTTCAGCGCGCCGCTGACGACAAAGCTGTCACCTTCCTCGACGATCGCCGGCCCTTCCACTTCGCTGGCGTCCGGCAGCTCACCGGCGATCGACTCCAGGATATCGGTCATGGTCAGCAGGCCGGTGAAATCACCGAATTCGTTGACCACGAAGGCAATGTGAGTCGACTGGCTACGCATCTGTTCCAAGGCGTTGAGGATGCTGAAGCTTTCCAGCAGGTTCAACGGCGCATGGGCCATGCGTTCCAGGTCAGGCTCACTGCCTGACAGGTACTCCTTGAGCAGCTCTTTCTTGTGCACGAAACCCAGCGGCTCGTCGATCCGACCGTCGCGAATCAGCGGCAAGCGCGAGTAAGGCGAGTGGGCCAGTGCTGCGGTGATTGCCGCAGCCGGCTGCGCCAGGTCGAGCACATCGACTTCGGCGCGGGCGGTCATTACGGTACGAATCGGCCGCTCGGCGAGGTTCAGCACGCCGCTGATCATCACCCGCTCACGACGGTCGAACAGCACCTGCTCTTCGCCACCTTCGACCAGGTCGGCAATTTCCTCACCCACCTCATCGGCCTCGACCCGGCGCCCACCCAGCAGGCGCAGCACGGCATGGGCGGTGCGCTCACGCAGCGGCCGGTGCTGCTGCAGGCTGCGCTTGCGACGGGCACGGGCCAGCTGGTTGAACAGCTCGATGAGAATCGAGAAGCCGATCGCCGCGTACAGATAACCTTTCGGGATATGGAAGCCCAGGCCTTCGGCGGTGAGGCTGAAGCCGATCATCATCAGGAAGCCCAGGCACAGCATGATCACCGTCGGGTGGGCGTTGACGAAACGGGTCAGTGGCTTGCTGGCGACGATCATGATGCCGATCGAGAAAATCACCGCAATCATCATCACCGACAGATGTTCGACCATGCCCACCGCGGTGATCACCGCATCCAGCGAGAACACGGCGTCCAGCACCACGATCTGCGCCACGATCGGCCAGAACGCGGCGTGACGCAACGTACCGCTGGCCTGGGTGACATGGCCCTCGAGGCGTTCGTGTAGCTCCATGGTGGCCTTGAACAACAGGAACACACCCCCAAACAGCATGATCAGGTCACGGCCGGAGAAGCTCTTGCCGAACACTTCGAACAGCGGTGCGGTGAGGGTGACCATCCACGAAATACTGGCCAGCAGGCCCAGGCGCATGATCAGCGCAAGGCTCAGGCCGATCACCCGGGCACGGTCGCGCTGATGGGGTGGCAGCTTGTCGGCCAGGATGGCGATGAACACCAGGTTGTCGATACCCAGCACCAGCTCGAGGACGATAAGCGTCAGCAGGCCTAGCCAGGCCGTGGGGTCGGCTAGCCATTCCATTAGCGGGTACTCACGAAGAATGCGTCACGAGGACGGGGGAAGGATGGCCGGGACGGCCGGGGACTGGGGGGCTCCGCGAAGGTGCTCATGGGGACCTTGATAACAATTAGGGAAGACGATGCTACAAGCACAGCAGCTTTTTCTGATAGCGCGAAACTATTACAAAACCTGTAAAGGAACCGGTGGGGATTTTTCTTCAATACACCGGCCTGCCGGGGCGACAGGATGGCGGCATCATTCAACGGGTGGAGATACTTCGATGAGTCTGTCCCTTTCCATGGCTGCTTTCGCATTGGCAGCATCGATTTCCCCCGGCCCGGTCAACATCGTCGCCCTCGGCAGCGGTGCCCGTCACGGATTGCGTGCGAGCCTGGCGCATGTGGCGGGAGCGACGCTGGGGTTCTGCCTGCTGCTGGTGCTGGTGGGCCTGGGGCTGCACGAATTGTTGCTGCATTGGCCGTTGCTGGGTGTCGCGCTACGTTGGGGTGGTGTGGCGTTTCTGCTGTACATGGCCTGGAAGCTGGCCAGCGATGACGGCCAGATAGGCGGCGAGCACAGCCTGCAGGCGCCGTCGGCCTGGCAAGGCGCCGCGATGCAGTGGCTGAACCCCAAGGCCTGGCTGGCGGCGGTGGCGGGCGTTGGCGCGTATACCGGTGGAGAGCAGCCGCTGCTGTGGCTGTTTACCTGGATCTATGGGCCTATCTGTTTTGTTTCGGTGGCCTGTTGGGCGTGGGCTGGAAGTGTCATTCGGCAGTACTTGAGCCAGGCACGTTACCTGCGGCTGCTCAATCGCGGCTTGGCGGTGTTGTTGGTAGGCAGTGCGGTGTATCTGGTCTTCTGATGCTGGCTTTGCAGGCCCTATCGCCGGCAAGCCGGCTCCCACGGAGGGTCGGCTTGCCGGAGACAGGGCCTGCTCGATAATGCCCAGGCGTCGCCGCCAGATGCTGTTTGAACGCCCGCTGCAAGTGCGCCTGGTCGGCAAACCCCGCCTCAACCGCCACTTCGGCGATCGCCCTGCCCCTGCGCAATTGCGCCCGCGCATGCTGCACCCGCTGATCCAGCAGGTAACCATGGGGAGTAAGACCAAAACGCTGGCCGAACGCGCGAATCAGGTAGGACCGCGAAAGGCCACTGGCTGCACAGATATCCTCCAGGCTAAGCGAGTCGACGCGGTGAGCACGAATGAACGCTGCCGCGGCTTCCAGGCGCGGGTGTTCATTGCGCGCCTCACAGGCGATGGCCTGCAAATGCCCCGGTAGCTCGTTGAAAAAGCCCGCCAGGCAAGCTTCACGATCGTCATTCTCGTCATCGAACAGGTCGGCGAATAGCTGCAGCAGCCGTTGGTACAACGCAGGCGAAGTACTCCAAGTCTGAGTGGGCAGCACGAAACCCAGCGCCTGCAACCACGGCATATCGACGAACAGCATCAGGTACGACCAACCTTCCCCCTCGATGGGATTGCAGGTGTGCACCACACCCGGGTTCATCAGCACGGTGGTCCCGGCGCTCACTTCGTGCCGACTGTTGCCGCTCAGGTACGTACTACGCCCACCGGTGATCACACCGATGGAAAAACTCTCATGGGAATGGGCCGCATAGCACACCTTGCGCCCATCCCCCACACGCCGGGCCTCGACGAAGGGTAACGCCGGATCTCGCCAGAACCGCGACACTTCGATCATCGCTCCCCCTCACTCGCCGCTGTCGTGCACCACCACCAGCAACTGCGCCGGGCGCGGGCCCACCGAACGCAGGCGGTGCGGGGTCTGGGCATTGAAATGCAGTGCATCGCCCTGCTCCAGCACTACACGCTCGTTCATGAAGTCGACTTCCACCTGGCCTTCATGCACGAACAGGAACTCCTCGCCCTGGTGCTCCTTGAACGTCGGGTCGCTGAACTCGGTCGGCGGCTGGATCAGGAACGGCAACAGGCTGCGCTGCCCGACCTGGCTGGTCAGCGCCGCATAGCCCGGCCCCTGCCCGTCGCCCACCAGCGCCTGACGCTCGCCCTGGCGCACCAGGCTGTAGCGGCCCTGCCCAGCCTGCTCCTCGGCGAACAGCTCCTCGACATTGACGTTCAACGCCCGCGCCAGCTTCAGCGCAGCCGCAATCGAAGGCGTATTCAAACCCCGTTCGACCTTGGAAAGGTAGCTTTTGGTCATGCCCGCCTTCTCGGCCAGCACCTCAAGCGTGATCCCCAGTTTTTTTCTGAGTAATTTCAATCGGATAGACATGTGAAACGGGCTTCCCAAACGAACGCACTTGCTTATGACACTTTGTGTCATATAGGATATTTTGTGTCATGTGTTTGGCCGCCTCTCCACCGACCAAAGTATCGAGGCGGGCAAGCACCGACATCGACCATCACGCCACAGAGGACCTAACCCCCCATGGCCAAGACCCTGTCACACAGCAAAGACCAGCTGGTGCAAAAAGCCCTGACGCAGATGCAAGGCTCGCTTGCCGATAATACGTGGACTGTACGGGAAAAGCTGGCCCTGACCTGCCGAATTCTGTTCGACCATGGCCATGACTCCGGCCTTGCCGGGCAGATCAGCGCCCGCGGCCCGCAGCCAGGCACCTTCTACACCCAGCAACTGGGCCTGGGCTTCGACGAGATCACCGCCAGCAACCTGCTGTTGGTCAACGAGGACCTGGAGGTGCTTGACGGCCAAGGCATGCCCAACCCGGCCAACCGCTTCCACAGCTGGGTGTACCGTGCGCGCCCGGACGTGAACTGCATCATCCACACCCACCCGACCCATGTCGCGGCGCTGTCCATGCTCGAAGTACCGCTGGTGGTTTCGCACATGGATCTGTGCCCGCTCTATGACGATTGCGCCTTCCTGGAAGCCTGGCCTGGCGTGCCGGTGGGCAACGAAGAAGGTGAAATCATCAGTGCCGCCCTCGGCGACAAGCGCGCCATCCTGCTCTCGCACCACGGCCAACTCTCCACCGGCACCAGCATCGAACAGGCGTGCGTCTACGCCCAGTTGATCGAGCGCGCCGCGCGCCTGCAATTGCTGGCCATGGCCGCCGGGACGGTAAAGCCCATCGCGCCGGAACTGGGCCGTGAAGCACACGATTGGATCGACCGGCCCAAGCGCCATGTTGCCGCGTTCAACTACTTTGCCCGGCAGAGCCTGCGTGCCCACGCCGACTGCCTGAACTGACCCCTGAATGCCTTGCTTGCGGAGCCCATAATCATGACCACAGAATTCAACGGCATCATCGGCTACACCATCACCCCGTTCAGCGCCGACGGCGAACACCTCGACCTGCCAGCCCTGGGCCAGTCCATCGAGCGTCTTCTCGACGGCGGCGTCCAGGCCATCGCACCTTTGGGCAGCACCGGCGAAGGCGCCTACCTGAGCGACAGCGAATGGCAGCAGGTGGCCGAATACAGCCTGGCCCAGGTTGCCAGGCGCGTCCCCACCATCGTCAGTGTGTCCGACCTGACCACCGCAGGCGCCGTGCGCCGCGCCCGTTTTGCCCAGGCCCATGGCGCCGATGCGGTGATGGTGCTGCCAGCGGCGTACTGGAAGCTCAGCGAAGCGGAAATCGTTCAGCACTACCGCGCCATCGGCAGTGCCATCGACATCCCGATCATGCTCTACAACAACCCGGCTACCAGCGGCACCGACATGCCAGTGGAGCTGATTCTGCGGATCGTGCGTGAGGTGGCCAACGTGACCATGGTCAAGGAGAGCACCGGAGACATCCAGCGCATGCACAAGCTGCAGCTGCTCGGCGAGGGCCAGGTGCCGTTCTACAACGGTTGCAATCCCTTGGCGCTGGAAGCGTTCGTGGCGGGGGCGAAGGGCTGGTGCACGGCAGCGCCGAACCTGATTCCGGCGTTGAACCAGGCGCTTCATCAGGCTGTGCTGGCGGGGGATCTGGAACAGGCCAAGGCGCTGTTCTACCGGCAGTTGCCACTGCTCGACTTCATTCTCAAGGGCGGCCTGCCGGCGACGATCAAGGCTGGGCTGGCACTGACCGGGCTGCCGGTGGGTGAACCACGGCGGCCGGTCTTCGGCCTCGATGAGCAAGGCCGGGCTGACTTGGCAGCACTGCTGAAAACCCTGAACAGCCAAGCACTGTAAATCCCCCTCCCCCGTGGGAGCCGGCTTGTCGGCGATGAGGCCAGGGCAGGCAGAACCCCGTACGGGCCCTGTCGCCGGCAAGCCGACTCCCACAGGTTCGCGGCCCACTCATCAGGTCAAGGCATCACCGGCGGCACATATTGCAAGGTGGTACCCAATGCCCACAGCAACACCAGCACCAACGGAATATGCACCAGCAATTGCACGAACGAGAACCCAATCAGGTCACGCGCCTTGAGCCCCAACACCCCCAGCAACGGCAGCATGTAGAACGGGTTGATCAGGTTCGGCAGTGCCTCGGCGGCGTTGTAGATCTGCACCGCCCAGCCCAGGTGGTACTGCAGGTCGTTGGCCACCATCATCACGTAGGGTGCTTCGATGATCCACTTGCCCCCGCCCGAAGGAATGAAGAAGCCCAGCACCGCCGAATACACGCCCATGAGCAACGCATAAGTATCGTGGGTGGCGATCTGGGTGAAGAACAGCGAAATGTGGTGCGCCAGTGTCTGCTCGTCCACACCCTTTACCTGGGTGAGGATGGCCGCGATCGAGCCGTACAGCGGGAACTGGATCAACACCCCGGTAGTGGTCGGCACGGCGCGGGCCACGGCATCGAGGAAACTGCGCGGGCGCCAGTGCAGCAAGGCGCCGAGCATGATGAATAACAGGTTGTAGGTGTTGAGCCCGGAAATCGCGGTGATCGCAGGCTTGGTAGCGAATTCCTGGTAGAGCCAGCCGCCCGCCAGGGCTACCAGCAGCAGGATCAGGATCGGGCTGTATTCCAACCATTCACCCGGCCGGGTTCGCTGCGGTGCAGGGGGCGCTGTGAAGCTGGGGTCGACGCCACAGTCTTCTGCGCTGCGCGCACTGTTCGGGCCGGGCGCGGTGGCATAGGCGATCACCAGCGAGACCACGACCAACGCTGCCAGCATCACCCCGGACTGCCACAGGAAAATGGTTTCGGTGAACGGGATCACCCCGGTGATCGACAGGATCGAAGGTGGCAGGCTGGCCGGGTTGGCCTGCAATTGCGCCGCCGAAGACGACAGGCCCAGTGCCCAGACGGCGCCAAGGCCCAGGTACGCAGCGGCACCTGCCGCGCGGTAATCCATCTTCAGCTCGGTGCGGCGCGCCAGCGCACGCACCAGCAGGCCGCCGAATACCAGCGACAGGCCCCAGTTGAGCAGCGAGGCGAGCATCGAGATCAGCGCCACCCAGCACACGGCGGAACGGCCGTTCTTCGGCAGCCGCGCCAGGCGGTCGATCAGGCGTGCGGCAGGCGGCGAACTGGCCACCACATAGCCGCCAATCACCACGAAAGCCATCTGCATGGTGAACGGAATCAAGCTCCAGAAGCCATCGCCGAAGGCCTTGGCAGTATCGGTAGGTTTGGCGCCCATGGCCAGGGCGCCGATGCACACCAGCATCACTGCCAGGGCAGCGAAGACCCAGGAGTCAGGGAACCAGCGTTCGGCCCAGTTGGAACAGCGCAGGGCAAAGCGGGCGGAGCGGCTGTCTTGAATTTCAGCGGCCACGGTTACTTCCTTTTATTGGTTTTATCGGATAACAGAATCAACGCAAAAACCCTGCAGAAACAGGTTCACCCGCGAATGCTCGGGTGAAATCACCGTCGCATTCGCGGGCAAGCCCGCTCCCACAGGGTTGGGGATGTAGCTTAGAAGGTCATCTCCTTCACATCGTCCGGCACGATCAACTTGCCGGCGGTTTTCTCGATGATCTCCTCGACGGTCACTCCCGGCGCGGTCTCGCGCAGGATGAAGGCGCCGTTTTCGATCTCCAGGTAAGCCAGGTCGGTCAGCACCTTGCGGATGCAGCCGGCACCGGTGAGCGGCAGGCTGCACTGTGGCAGCAGCTTGGACTCGCCGTCCTTGGAGGCGTGAGTCATGGTGACGATGATGTTGTCGGCACCGGCCACCAGGTCCATGGCGCCGCCCATGCCCTTGACCAGCTTGCCCGGGATCATCCACGAGGCGATGTTGCCCTGTACGTCCACTTCGAAGGCGCCCAGCACGGTGAGGTCGACGTGGCCGCCACGGATCATGGCGAAGGATTGCGCCGAATCGAAGATCGAGGCGCCGCGGCGGGCGGTGACGGTCTGTTTGCCGGCGTTGATCATGTCGGGGTCGAGGGTGCTCTCGGTGGGAAACTCGCCCATGCCGAGCAGGCCGTTTTCCGACTGCAGCATCACATCCATGTCGGCCGGTACGTAGTTGGCCACCAAGGTCGGGATGCCGATGCCGAGGTTGACGTAGTAGCCGTCCTTCAATTCACGGGCGACGCGTTGCGCCATCTGTTCGCGGGTCAGTGCCATGGTCAGGATCTCTTTGTTGTTCTGGTGGACGGCGCTCAGGCCTTGACGGTGCGCTTTTCGATGCGCTTTTCGAAGCTGCCGACGATGACCCGGTCAACATAGATGCCCGGGGTGTGGATCTCGCTGGGCAACAGCACGCCGGGCTCGACGATCTCTTCCACTTCCACCACGGTGATCTTGCCGGCGGTGGCGGCCAGCGGGTTGAAGTTCTGCGCGGTGTTGCGGTACACCACGTTGCCGTAGTGATCGGCCTTCCAGCCCTTGACGATGGCGAAGTCGCCGGTGATGGACTCTTCGAGGATGTACTTGCGGCCCTTGAACTCGCGCACTTCCTTGCCGTCGGCCACCGGAGTGCCGTAGCCGGTGGCGGTGAAGAAGGCCGGGATGCCAGCGCCGCCTGCGCGCATTTTCTCGGCCAGGGTGCCTTGTGGGGTCAGTTCCACTTCCAGCTCGCCGCTGAGCAGCTGGCGTTCGAACTCGGCGTTTTCACCGACGTAGGACGCGATCATCTTGCGGATCTGCCGGTCTTCCAGCAGTACACCCAGGCCGAAGCCATCGACGCCGCAGTTGTTGGAGACCACGGTCAGGCCCTTGACGCCACGGCGGCGGATTTCGTTGATGAGGTTTTCCGGGATGCCGCACAGGCCGAAGCCGCCAGCCAGCACCGTCATGTTGTCGGTCAGGCCGTCAAGGGCCTCTTCATAAGTTGCTACGCGCTTGTCCAGTCCGGCCATGTTGATCCGCCTTTTGTAGTTGTTGAACCGACGAGGCTGTCGGTGAGCGTGTACCTGCATCTTCACCGCTGGCGACTGATTTGTTAATTTTGTTTTCATCATCGATTGATAATATTTCCAAAACAAACCGTGAGCCTGCCATGAACGTCAAGCAACTGCGCGCCTTCGTCGCCGTGGCCAAGTACCAGAGTTTTGCCCAGGCTGGCGAACACCTGCATGTTTCCCAGCCGGCCCTGAGCCTGACCATCAAGGCGCTGGAAGACAACCTGGGGGGCGCCCTGCTCACCCGCACCACCCGCAGCGTCAGCCTCACGGCCGAGGGAGAGGTGCTGCTGCCGCTGGCCAGGCGCCTGCTGGCCGACTGGGACGACACCGAAGAAATGCTACGCCAGCGCTTCACGTTGCAGCTGGGCCGCGTCTCGGTGGCGGCCATCCCGGCCTTTGCCGGCAACCTGCTACCACATAGCCTCAAGGTGTTTCGCCAACGCTATCCCAAGGTCAACGTCACGGTGCACGACGTGATCAACGAGCAAGTGCTGGAACTGGTGCGCCATCGCCGCGTCGAACTGGGCATCGGTTTCGAGCCGGACAATTGCGATGGCCTGAATTTCCATCCGCTGTACCTGGACCGCTTCGTTGCCGTGGTGCCCGCCGACTCACCACTGGCCTTGCAAAGGCAGGTCAGCTGGGCGCAATTGCTGGCCGAGGATTTCATTGCCCTGCAACGCCCATCGGCCGTGCGCCTGCTGTTGGAGCAGAACGTGGCGGCCTTGCACGGCAAGCTGGCGGTGGCGTTCGAAAGCCATCAGCTTTCAACCATTGGCCGCATGGTCGCCAGCGGCTTGGGCGTCAGTGCGGTGCCGGCGTTGTGCATCAACCAGATGCAGGAACTGGGCGCCCGTTGCGTAACGCTGGTCGACCCCGCCGTGGAGCGTCGCATCGGTGTGATCGCCCTGAGCGACCACAAGCTTTCCACCGCAGCGCAGGCGCTGCTCGAAGTGCTGCTTTCCCACACTCAAGCTCCGGAGGTGACATGCGTTACGTGAATCTGGCAGGTTGCAACGTGCCGGCCATTGGCCAGGGCACCTGGTACATGGGCGAAGACCCGACCCGCAAGGCGGCCGAAGTGGCCGCGCTGCAACAAGGCATCGACCTGGGCATGAGCCTGATCGACACCGCCGAAATGTACGCCGAAGGCGGTGCCGAGGAAGTGGTGGGCCAGGCCATCGCCGGGCGCCGGGACCAGGTGTTCCTGGTCAGCAAGGTCTATCCGCACAATGCCAGCCGGCGCGGTGTCCCGGCGGCCTGTGAACGCAGCCTGAAACGCCTGGGCACTGACGTGATCGACCTGTATCTGCTGCATTGGCGCGGGCAGTATCCGCTCGAAGAAACCGTCGAAGCCTTCGAAAGCTTGCGTGAGCAAGGCAAGATTCGCCGCTGGGGCGTGTCCAACTTCGATGTGGATGACTTGCGAGAGCTGCACAACCCCGACTGCGCCACCAACCAGGTGCTGTACAACCCGACGCAACGTGGCATCGAGTTCGACCTGTTGCCCTGGAGCCGTCAGCGTGGCTTGCCAACCATGGCCTACTGCCCATTGGCCCAGGCCGGGCGGCTGTTGCAGCATCCGTTGTTGCGCGAAATCGCCGAACGTCATGGCGCCACACCGGCTCAGGTCAGCCTGGCCTGGGTGACGCGTGAGGACGGGGTGATCGCCATTCCCAAGGCGGTGGCGCCGGAACATGTGCGGCTGAATGCGGCGGCTGGGGCGTTGGTCTTGACCAGCGAGGATCTGCGGGCGATCGATCGGATGTTCCCGGCGCCGACGCGCAAGCAGCATCTGGCGATGGTCTGATTGGCATTGCATGGGGCTGCTTTGCAGCCAGCCCCCACAGGGACTGCACACACCGTGAGGCCTGTGACGTTCCCTGTGGGAGCCGGCTTGCCGGCGATTGGGCCCATGAAATCAATGAAAATCCCGGCTGCGCACATCCAGCCCACTCAACAGCGGGCTGATATCTTCGAGCCGCCGCGCAATCAGGTGACGCACCCCGTTCTCCTGCTCCAGGCGCCCACTGACCTTGAGCAGTTGCGACCCCACCAAGGCCCGCCGCTGGCGCTCGGCAAGATCCCGCCAGACCACCACATTGACCATGCCGAACTCGTCCTCCAAGGTCACGAAGGTCACTCCGCTGGCCGTCTGTGGCCGCTGCCGCCCCACCACCAGCCCGGCTACGGCGATCGCATCGCCATGCTCGACACCCGCCAGCTCGCTCGAACTGCGACAGCCCAGCGCGCGCAGCCGAGGGCGCAGCAGGTGCAGCGGGTGTGGACCGAGGGTAGTACCCAGCGTGTCGTAATCGGCTACCAGGTCTTCGCCCACGGTGGGCGCCGGTAAGGCCACCGCAACCTCAGGTGCAGCCTCCAGGTCCGCGAACAACGGTAGCTGGGGCTGCACCGCAGCCACCTGCCAGCGTGCCTGATGACGGTCGTGGGCCAGTGCACACAGCGCGCCGGCATCGGCCAGCCGGGCACGGGCGCGGCCATCCAGACTTGCACGCAAGCACAGGTCCTCGACATCCCGCCAGGGCCGCTGCGCCCTCGCCTGCTCCAGCCGCCGGGCATCGGCTTCGGCGAAACCGCGGATCTGTCGCAACCCCAGGCGTATGGCCAGGCTACCCTGGCCATACGGCTCCAGGGTGCAATCCCACTCGCTATGGAACACATCCACCGGTCGCACCTCGATGTCCTGGCGCCGTGCCTCCTGCAACAGCTGGTCGGGGCTGTAGAACCCCATCGGCCAGCTGTTGACCAGCGCGCAGGTGAAGATCGCCGGTTCGTGGCACTTGAGCCAGCTGCTGGCATAACACAGCAAGGCAAAACTGGCCGCATGCGACTCGGGGAAGCCATAACTGCCAAAGCCCTTGATCTGCTCGAAGATGCGTTCGGCAAAGGCCAGGTCGTACCCATTGCGCAGCATCCCCTCGATCAGGCGCACGCGGTGCGGCTCAAGGCCGCCGTGGCGTTTCCAGGCGGCCATGCTGCGGCGTAGCTGGTCGGCCTCGCCGGGGCTGTAGTCGGCGGCGACCATGGCCAGCTCCATGACCTGCTCCTGGAACAGCGGCACACCCAAGGTGCGCCCGAACACTTCCTTGAGCTTGGGCGATGGGTAGGTCACCGGTTCCTGCTTCAAGCGCCGACGCAGGTACGGATGCACCATGTCCCCTTGAATCGGCCCGGGACGCACGATGGCCACCTCGATCACCAGGTCATAGAAGGTGGTGGGCTTGAGCCGCGGCAGCATGGCCATTTGCGCCCGCGATTCGATCTGGAACACGCCCATGGTTTCGGCCCGGCTGATCATGGCGTAGGTGGCCGGGTCTTCGCTGGGGATGGTCGCCAGGGTCAACTGGCGACCACGGTGGCGCTGCAGCAGGTCGAAACAGCGGCGCAAGGCGCTGAGCATGCCCAGGGCGAGCACATCGACCTTGAGCAGGCCCATCATGTCCAGGTCGTCCTTGTCCCACTGGATCACCGTGCGCTCGGCCATGGCTGCGTTTTCCACCGGCACCAGTCGATCCAGCGGCTGTTCGGAAATCACGAAGCCACCGGGGTGCTGGGACAGGTGGCGGGGAAAGCCGATCAACTGCCCGGCCAGCAGCAGGATGCGCTGCAAGGACGGGCTGGCCGGCTCGAAACCCGCCTCGGCCAGGCGCTGTTCATCGGGAATGCGGTCGGTCCAGCGGCCGCAGCACTTGGCCAGGGCGTCGACCTGGTCGGCAGGCAGGCCCAGCACCCGGGCGACATCCCGCACCGCCCCGGCGGCGTGATAGGTATTGACCACCGCCGTGAGTGCGGCGCGATGCCGGCCATAGCGGCGGAACACGTACTGGATCACTTCCTCGCGCCGGTCATGCTCGAAATCCACGTCGATATCGGGAGGCTCGTTGCGCTCGCGAGACAGGAAGCGCTCGAACAGCAGGCGGTGTTCCATGGGGTCCAGTTCGGTGATGCCCAGCACGAAGCACACCACCGAGTTGGCCGCCGAACCACGCCCCTGGCAGAGAATATGCTGGCTGCGGGCGAAGGCGACGATGTCGTGCACGGTGAGAAAGTAACTTTCGTAACCCAGCTCTTCGATCAGCGCGAGCTCTTTTGCCAGAACTTCACGGACCCTCTCGCTCGGCCCGGCCGGCCAGCGCAGGGGTAAGCCGCGTTCGCACAACACGCTGAGCCAGCTTGCCGGCGTATGACCCTCGGGTACCAATTCACGCGGGTACTGGTACTTCAGCTCGGCCAGGTCGAAGCGGCAACGTTCGGCGATGCGCAAGGTTTCGGCCATCAAATCGGGTGGGTGCAGTTCGGCCAGTTGTTCCAAGGTGCGCAGGTGGCGCTCGCCATTGGCGAACAGGAACCGCCCTGCCTCGGCGACGCTGCAATGCTGGCGGATCGCAGTCATGCAGTCCTGCAGGGCGCGCCGACCACGCGCATGCATGTGCACATCACCACAGGCCACGGCAGGGACGCCTAGCTGCACCGCCAGGCTGCGCAACCGCGCCAGTCGAGCCTGGTCATCGCAGCCTCGGTGCAGGTGCACGCCCAGCCACAGACGCTCGGCGAACAACTCGTGAAGCCACTGGCTCGTGGCCGAATCGCTCGGGTCATCGGCCAGCCAGATTGCCAGCAGCCCGGCATGGTGCTGGCGCAAGTCGTCGCCGAACAGCTGGTACTCGCCCTTCTGAGCCCGCCGCCGCGCACGGGTAATCAAGGCGCACAGGTTCTGGTAGCCAGTGAGGTTCTCCACCAGCAGCACCAGTTTCGGGCCATCCTGCAGGCGCATCTCGCTGCCGACGATCAAGCGCAGTTGCTGCTCCTTGGCCGCCTGCCAGGCCCGCACGATACCAGCCAGAGTGCACTCGTCGGTGATGGCCAGGGCCTGGTAGCCCTGCTCACGGGCGCGGCGAAACAGCTCTTCGGCGCTTGAGGCTCCGCGCTGAAAGCTGAAGTTGGACAGGCAATGCAGTTCGGCGTAACCCACGCTGCTCATGCGAACCAGCCTTGCAGCCACAGCGAGCCGGGCTGAGCCAGGTCGCGATAGGCCCAGCCCCGAAGCCCTTCGCGGGTTTCGATGCGGTAATAGTCGCGGCGCACATCGCCACCGTCCCACCAGCCCGACTCGATGCGCTCGGCCTGGCTCAACAGCGTGTGGTCCAGGGCATCCAGGGCCAAAGGTTGCGGTAGCAACCAGCCTGGGCGGCTGCCTGGCTGGGCCTGCAGGCTGCCAGGTGCCCCTTGCTCGGCCACTTGCCAGGCGTATTCCGGGCGGTGGTCGGCTTCGGCACGCAGCCCTGTCACTGCGTCATCGCCCAGACGGGCGCGCAAGCGCTCGCGTAACTGATCCCAAGGCTGAGCCTGCTGCGCACGCGGGTCGAACAGCGCCTGGTGCTGGGGCACGAAGGGCGGCAGGTCGGTGGCTACCAACCGCAGGTTGCGCACCGGGGCCGGGATACGCAGTGGCTCCAGGCGACCGCGGGCCAGTTCGAACAGCATCGCCGCATCCCGCTCGGCAGCCAGCAGGCCAACCTGCAGGAGCGTGTCCGGGCCTTCGGCATGCTCCAGATGCAGGCAGAAACGCTGCACACCGCAATCTCGCCCGGCGAGGAAAGCGGCCAGGTCATTGAGCATGCGCCGAAGGGGAAACAACAGGGCCTGGTGCGACTCGACGTCGAAATTGAGCTCCAAGCGCGTTTCGAAACGATCGGGCGGCTGGTAGAAATCAAGGCCCAGGGTACGCATGCCGAGCAATTGATCCAGGTGCAACTGCACCTGAGCCGAAAACCGTTTGGCCAAGGCATCGCGTGGCAAGGCCAGCACCTGGCCAAGCTGACGCAGGCCCATGCGGGCAAAGGCTTCGGCTGACTCCTCGGGCAGCCCCACACGGGCGATGGGCATGCCTGCCAGTGCGGCACGGGTTGCTTGGGGGCAAGTCAGGGCAAGGCCGTCATGGCCGTTGGCAAGCATGCGCGCCGCCACGGGGTTGGTGGCCAGCACGATACGCTGACGCAGCCCCAGTGCGGTCAATTCTTCGCGCAAGCGCGCCTCGAACACGGGCCAGGGGCCGAACAAGTTCAGGCTGGAGCCTACTTCCAACAGCAGTGCCCGCGGGTAATGCAGGCTTACCTGGGCACTGAAACGATAGGCCCAGGCCGCGAGCAACTGCTGAAGCTGCTCGATGCGCGCGGCATCGGCTTCGACACAATGAAAACCGTCGGCCATGGCCCGGGCGGCGGTCAGGCTCTGCCCGGCGCGCAGCCCCAGGGCCGCTGCGGCCGGGTTGACGGCCTGCAGTACTCGGCGCTGGCTCGGCCCGCCGATCAATACCAGTGGCGAATCGGCGTCGTCACGTTCGCGCAGGATCGAGTCCAGCGCCAACTGCGGCAGAAGAATGCAGGCCCAGAGCATGCTGCATCAGCCCCGCCCGATGGGCGCCGCCGGCGGCAGACCGCCGCGGCACTTGAGCACACGCCACTGCGCAGGCTGGGTGTCGATGGCAATACGCAGCGCTGCAGGTGAAGGGTTGTGCGCTGCCTGTTGCGGCCGACAGGCAATGGCCAGGGCCTGGCCCGTTTCGGCTGCCACCTGCAAGCGCCGCAGGGCACGGTCGTCGGCCCGCTGCGGCCAGCACAGCACAGCGGCGCAACTGCCAGAACGCAGGCACTGTTCGGCGGCCCAGAGGGCGTCCTGGCTATCGGCATCGACCTGAACCAGCCAGCGCAAGTCCACCCCCGCCGCTTGCCAGGCCGGGGCATAGGGTATGAACGGTGGCGCCACCAGCACCACCCGCCCGCCCTCACCCGTGAGCCGAGCCAGCGAAGGCCACAGCAACTGCAACTCACCGCAACCAGGGCTGGCCAACAGCAGTTCGCTGAGCGCCGCCACCGGCCAGCCACCTTCGGGCAAGCGCCCGTCGAGCGCTGCATGGCCAGTGGGCTGCAAACCGGTCGGGCGTGTCTGTACCTGCCGCCCGCGCCAGACATGGCGCTGATCCAGCAGCCGATCGAGATCGACCACCGCGCCCATCAGTCGCGCCTCAACAGGCCACAGAACACGCCTTCGATGAAGAATTCGCGGTCCGGCCCGACATCGATCGGCGCATAGGCTGGGTTACGGGGCAATAACCGATAGCCACCGGGTTGGCGTTGCAGGCGCTTGATGGTGACTTCGCCGTCCAGGCGAGCAACCACGATCTGGCCGTCACGGGCATCGCCCTGCTGGCGGATCCCCACCAGGTCGCCATCGAAGATGCCGTCATCGACCATCGAGTCGCCGCGCACCTTGAGCAGGTAGTCCGGGGTTCGGCGGAACAGGCTGGGGTCGAGCAGCAACTGCTCGTGGATGCCCAGGTCCGCACCTATGGGGGCACCCGCCGCCACCTGGCCCAGCACCGGCACTTCGAGGATCTCTGGGCGGCGCAACGGCTCGGCCAGGCGAATGCCGCGCGCCTGGTTCGGGGTGACGTCGATGTAGCCCGCCTGGCACAGCGCCGTGATGTGCTTGCGCGCCACGCTGCGCGAGGCGAAGCCGAAGCGGCTGGCGATGTCGGCCAGGCTCGGTGGCTGGCCATGGTCGGCAATACGCTCGCGGATGAAATCGAGGATTGCCCGGCGTTTGGGAGTGAGATTGTCCATGGAGTACATTTGTACTCTTTTTGGCGTGCACTGAACAGCCCCCTTCGTCGTCACCATTCGCTATCATCCCCTGGCTTGTGTTTTCAACTCTCTGGATACCTGATGCTGACCGCCCTGCTGTTCGACCTCGACGGAACCTTGACCGACACCGACACCCTGCATTTGCAGGCGTTTCGCCAGTTGCTGCACGATTACGACGGGCGCGAGCTGACCCAGGCGCAATTCGATGCCCAGGTCAGCGGCCGGGCCAATGGCGAGTTGTTCGCCGACTTGTTTCCCCAGGCCAGCGCGCTGCAATGCCAGGCCTTGGCCGAACGCAAGGAGGCGCTGTTCCGCGAGATGGCCCCGGCACTCGAACCGATGCCGGGGCTGCTGCGTCTGCTGGAGCATGCCCAAGCGCACGGGATCGGCCTGTGCGTGGTGACCAACGCGCCTCGGCTCAATGCCGAGCACATGCTGGCGGCGATGGGCCTGGGCGAGCGCTTCGAGCATGTGCTGGTGGCCGAGGAGCTGGCGCGCGCCAAGCCTGATCCCTTGCCCTACCTGACCGGGCTGGAGCGCCTGCAGGCAGTCGCCGGCCAGGCACTGGCGTTCGAAGATTCGCTGCCGGGGGTGAAGGCGGCCAGTGCTGCGGGGATCTTTACCGTGGGGATTGCGACGACGCAGACGGCCGAGCGGTTGATGGCTGCCGGCGCAAAGTTGGTGGTGGATGATTTCGATGATCCGCGACTGTGGGCGCTGATCGAATCCCTGTAGAGGGGAGTTGCGCGATCCCTGTGGGAACCGGCTGGCCGGCGATGAGGGTCTGACAGGCAAGCGTCGGCCTGTTCGGGCCCTATCGCCGGCAAGCCGGCTCCTACAGGATCTTCGCTGTCCTGGCCATTCGTCGCCCTGCTCTCTTGCCTGTCGAAACAGGCCGCGCCCGCTCGACCATCCTTTGAATCCCCCAGCGCGGAGTCACCGCCATGAGCCATTCAGAAAAAGGTCACGAGGTCGTCTCGCGCAGCCAATGGCTGGCTGCACGCCGGCAACTGTGGTTGCACGAAAAAGCCTTCACCCATCAGCGCGATGAACTGGCCGCCGCCCGCCGCGCCCTGCCTTGGGTCAAGGTCGAGCACGACTATCGCTTTCACGGGCCGGACGGCGAACTGAGCCTTGCCGACCTGTTCGCCGGGCGCAGCCAGTTGCTGCTCTACCACTTCATGTTCGTCGAAGGCTGGAGCGAAGGCTGCCCCGGCTGCTCGTTCCTGGCCGACCACTTCGATGGCGCCAACCTGCACCTGGCGCATCACGATGTGTCGCTGGTTGCCGTGTCGCGGGCGCCCTACGCCGAGTTCCAGGCGTTCCGCCAGCGCATGGGCTGGCGTTTCCCCTGGTATTCGTCGCAGGGCAGCGGCTTCAACGAAGACTTCGGGGTCAGTGTCGGTAGCCAGGGCGAACGGCAGTACAACTACGAACCCTACACCGGCAATGAAGCCGAACTGCCGGGTTTGAGCGCCTTCTACCGGGAGCAGGACGGCACGGTGTACCACACCTACTCGACCTACGCCCGCGGGTTGGACATCCTGGTCAACACCTACAACTTCCTCGATATCGCGCCGCTGGGGCGCAACGAGGCCGGGACCATGGACTGGGTGCGGCACCACGATCGCTACGAGGAGCAACCCGGGAAGCCGCACTGCTGCCATGAGTGATGGACTCAGCCCCTCACACCGAGCATGCCGCGCTCGACGATGAAGTCGATCACCGCCTGCAGGCCATCGCCTTTCTTCAGGTTGCTGAAAGTCCAGGGGCGCTCAGGGCGCATGCGCTGGGTGTCGCGCTCCATCACCTCGAGCGAGGCCCCCACATAGGGCGCGAGGTCGGTCTTGTTGATCACCAGGAAGTCGGACTTGGTGATGCCAGGGCCGCCCTTGCGCGGGATCTTCTCGCCCTCGGCCACGTCGATGACGTAGATGGTCAGGTCGGCCAGCTCTGGGCTGAAGGTGGCGCTGAGGTTGTCGCCACCGCTTTCCACGAAGATCACTTCCAGGTTGCCGAACTTGCGCGCCAGCGCTTCAACGGCCGCCAGGTTCATCGAGGCATCCTCGCGGATCGCCGTGTGCGGGCAGCCGCCGGTCTCCACGCCAACGATACGCTCGGGCTCCAGCGCGCCGGCCTCGGTCAGGATGCGCTGGTCTTCCTTGGTATAGATGTCATTGGTGACCACGGCGATCTGGTAGTGGTCGCGCATGGCCTTGCACAGGCACTCGAGCAGCGCGGTCTTGCCAGAGCCGACAGGGCCGCCGACACCGACGCGCAGGGGTTGCTGATAGCTTTGCATGTAGGCAGTCCTCAGGAACGGAACAATCGGGTGTATTGGGTTTCGTGACGCGATGAGGCAATCGCCAGCAACGGTAGGCCACCGCCGAGCTGGTCGTCTTCAAGGGCCAGGGCCTGGTCGAGCAGCCCGGGCAATGCTTCGCCCAGGTCACGCAGCAAGGTCTGGGCCGCCTGCTGGCCGAACGGCACCAGCTTGACCCCGGCCATCACCGCACCTTCGAGCCAGGCGAAGGCATGGCCCAGGGCGAGCTGGCGCAGCGGGATCGACCAGTGCACGGCCAGCCAGGCCATGCCGCCCAGCTGGCTGAGTTCGAGGCTGGGACGCCAGGCAGGGGCCTGCCCCAACTGCCAGCCATCGAGCAAGCGGGCAAAGGCCGAACCGCGCTGCTGCTCTTCAAGGCGCAGTTCGGCGGTTTCGCGGTTAGCCAGCAGAAAGCGGCTCCAGCGGCTGAACGCCTCGGCATCATCGGCCTGGCAGGCGTGGTACAGGCGCGCCAGCACCGGCCAGTCCAGGCAGGCAAGGGTGTCGTGCAGCTGTTCGTGCTGCCAGGCACTGAAACCGGCAGCATCACGCACCCAGCCCGCCTCCACGGCCCACTCCAGGCCCTGCGAGTACGTGAAGCCACCCACCGGCAGGCCGGGGCTGGCCAGCTGCAACAGGCGCAGCAGTGCCAGGTCGCTGTTCATCAACCGGCCAGCACCAAGGCTGCACCGGCCAGCATGCCGCCGCCAAACGCCTTCTGCAGGCCGCTATGACGGCGCAGCAGGCAACCGAGCGCAAAGCCCACCACCAGCAGCAGGCCGCTGACCGTGACGAAACCGGCACTGAACTGCCAGAACGCGCTGGGGGTGGCTTCCACGCCATGGGCCCAGCCGTGGAACAGGGCGAACACCGGCATCGCCAACGCCAGCAGCAACTGCCGGCTGGGCAACAGCACGGCGGCGGCCGCGACCAGCACGGACACGGCGATCAGGGTTTCCATGCCTACCACGTCACCGAACAGGTGGCCGCACACGGCGCCGGCGAACATGGCCGCCAGGGTTGCCAGCGGCAGGCTCAGGTTGCGTCGGGTAAGCGCCGCCAGCACGCCGGTTCCCAGCAGCATCAGCAGGTGATCGAGCCCGGTCAGCGGGTGCAGCAGGCCATCGTGCAACGGGTTGCTGTCGTGGCCGGGGTGGGCGAAGGCTGGCAACGCGACCATCAGCAGGGCAAGGGCGAAAGTCTTTTTCATGGGTATCTCCATCAGGCAGATCAGGAATGGGCTGGCAGGCGCACGAACGGGTGATCATGGCCATGGCCATGGCTGTGGCTGTGGCTGTGTGGCGCGCTCTGGTAGGCGCCGGCTTCCGGCTCGAACGGTGCCTGCTCGGTGGCCACCGTCAGGCCCAGGCCACGCAGCATGTCGTCGAGCACATGGTCGTGCTGGTAGCGCAACAGGCCAGGTTCGATCTGCAGCGGCACATGGCGATTGCCCAGGTGGTAGGCGGCGCGGGCCAGCAGGTGCGGGTCGTCGCAGCGCACCGTCGACACCCGTTCGGCAGCCGCGAGCACGCGCACCACCTGGGTGCCATCGGCGTCGGCCAGCAACTCGCCGCCACGCAGCAGGTGGCCGCGCTCAAGCATCAGGCCGGCTTCGCGGCCGTCGTCGAGGGTCACGCGTAGCCGGCTCTTGATCCGGCTGTCGACGTCCAGGGTCAGGGTGCCGGTGACCGTGTCGGCGGCGCCGATCCGGCGGGTCAGGACAATCATCTTCACTCCTTCAGAACAGGAAATAACGTTGGGCAAGCGGCAGTTCGCGGGCCGGCTCGCACACCAGCAGCTCACCATCGGCGCGCACCTGGTAGGTCTGCGAATCGACTTCGATCAGCGGTTGCAGTGAGTTGTGCACCATGTCGGCCTTGCGCACCAGGCGGCAGCCATGGGCCACGCCGATCAGGCTCTGCAGCCCCAGTTCCCCGGCCAGGCCACGGTCCATGGCGGCCTGGGGCAGGAATGTCATGCGCGTGGCATGGCGGGCCGCGCCGAGGGCACCGAACATGGGCCGGTAGTGCACCGGCTGCGGAGTCGGGATCGAACCGTTGATGTCGCCCATGGGGGCGGTAACGATCATCCCGCCCTTGATCACCAGGGCCGGCTTGACTGCGAAGAAGGCCGGCGCCCACAGCACCAGGTCGGCCAGCTTGCCCACTTCCACCGAACCGACTTCATGGGCGATGCCATGGGTCAGCGCCGGGTTGAGGGTGTACTTGGCGATGTAGCGCTTGACTCGGAAGTTGTCGCTGTAGCTGCTGTCGGGGGCCAACGGCCCCCGGCGCAGCTTCATTTGGTGCGCCACCTGCCAGGTGCGCAGCACCACCTCGCCAACCCGGCCCATGGCCTGGGAGTCGGACGAGGTCATGGCGAAGGCCCCCATGTCGTGCAGGATGTCCTCGGCGGCAATGGTTTCGCGGCGGATGCGCGACTCGGCGAACGCCACGTCTTCGGCAATGCTCGGGTCCAGGTGGTGGCAGACCATGAGCATGTCCAGGTGCTCGTCGACGGTGTTGACCGTGTACGGCAAGGTCGGGTTGGTCGAGGACGGCAGCACATTGGCCTGCCCTGCTGCACGGATGATGTCCGGGGCATGGCCGCCGCCGGCACCTTCGGTGTGGAAGGTATGGATGGTGCGGTCGCCGATGGCGGCCAGGGTGTCTTCGATGCAACCGGACTCGTTGAGGGTGTCGGTGTGGATCGCCACCTGGATGTCCATTTCTTCCGCCACACCCAGGCAGCAGTCGATGGCGGCCGGGGTCGACCCCCAGTCCTCGTGCAACTTCAGGCCCACCGCACCGGCGGCGATCTGCTCGCGCAAGGCTTCGGGCCGCGAGGCATTGCCCTTGCCCAGCAGGCCGATGTTGATCGGCAGGCAATCGGCGGCCTGCAGCATACGCGCCAGGTACCACGGCCCCGGCGTGCAGGTGGTGGCGTTGGTGCCGGTGGCCGGCCCGGTGCCGCCACCGATGAAGGTGGTCACGCCACTGGTCAGCGCTTCTTCTACCTGCTGCGGGCAGATGAAGTGGATGTGCGAATCGATACCGCCGGCGGTGACGATCTTGCCTTCGGCGGCAATCACTTCGGTGCCTGGGCCAACCGGCACGGTCACGCCCGGCTGTACATCGGGGTTGCCGGCCTTGCCGATGGCCGCGATGCGCCCGTGCTTGACGCCGATATCGGCCTTGACGATGCCCCAGTGGTCGATGATCAGGGCATTGGTCAGCACCAGGTCCATGGCCTGGGCAGCCAGCATCTGGCCCTGGCCCATGCCGTCGCGGATCACCTTGCCACCGCCGAACTTGACCTCTTCGCCATAGACCGTGAAGTCCTTCTCGACTTCAACCCACAATGCGGTGTCGGCCAGGCGCACACGGTCGCCGACCGTGGGGCCGAACATGTCGGCGTAGGCCCTGCGCGAAATACGGCTCATACCCTACCCTCCAGTGCACCCATCACCTTGCCCTGGAAGCCGTATACCTCGCGCTTGCCGGCATAGGCGACCAGCTGCACGGTACGCGATTGGCCCGGTTCGAAGCGCACGGCGGTACCGGCCGGGATATCGAGGCGGAAACCGAGCGTCGGCTCGCGCTCGAACACCAACGCGTCATTGACCTCGTAGAAGTGGTAGTGCGAGCCGACCTGCACCGGTCGATCACCATGGTTGGCCACGCTGACGCTGACCGTTGCACGGCCGACATTGAGCTCGATGTCGCCGTCGGCTACCTGAATTTCACCTGGAATCATGCTGGGCTCCTGCGCCAGGTCAGACGATGGGGTCATGCACGGTCACCAGCTTGGTGCCGTCGGGGAACGTGGCCTCGACCTGCACGTCATGGAGCATCTCGGCAACGCCGTCCATGACCTGCTCACGGCCGATCACTTCGCGGCCCAGGCTCATCAACTCGGCCACGGTGCGACCATCGCGGGCGCCTTCGAGCACCGCAGCGCTGATCAACGCCACCGCTTCCGGGTAGTTGAGCCTGAGGCCACGGGCCAAGCGCCGTTCAGCCAGCAGTGCGGCAGTGAACAGCAGCAGTTTGTCTTTCTCTCTTGGGGTCAGCTCCATGGCGCTCTCTCAAGTGGCCCAGATGCGCGGCGGGCACGCGGGCAGGCCGAGAACGGCCGGCCGCAAGACGTGCCATAAGCGTTGCAGGGTGCGTTGCAGGTGTTGGTTGTCGTGGTCGAGCAGGCGGATCACCAGCAGCGAGCCGAGCAAGGTGGCGCCCGCTGGCGTGTCGAGCCCATCGAGCAGTGCCCGGGCCTGCTCCAGCACGGCCGGGTTGGCAGGTGATGCGCAGAAGGTGGCGGACAACGGGTGCCCAGCCAATTTGGCCAGCTGGCCGCCGCTGATGCGCAGGCGCTCGTGCAGGCCAGGTTCGTCGGGCAGTTCGATGTGCAGGCGACTGTCCAGGGCGCCCTGATCGAAGCGTTCGCTCATCACCGGGCGGCCCAGGCACAGGGTTTCCCAGGCCAGCAGCCGAGCGCCGGGCTCCAGGGTGAAGCGGCTGTCCAGGCTGGCGCGGGCGCCCGAGAAGAAGATGCTGTCCTGGGGCAGCCATTCCAGGGTGCTGCCGGCTTGCAGGTGAAAGCGCTGAGCCAAGTAGGCGGTAGGGCCGATGCTGCGGTAGAACTTGCTCGCCCCGGGCATGGTCAGCAGAGCATGGCTGCCGGGTTCCAGGTGAATGTCCAGCTCCAACCGGTCACCGGCGACGATGCCGCCGGGCGGGTGCAGCACATAGACATGGCACGGCGCGCCTTCCGGATAGAATGGCCGCTGCACCAAAAGAGGTCCGAAATGACGGCGCGCACCAAGGCGGGTCACGCCCTCGCGCTCGACGAAGCGCAACTGCAGGTGGGCGCTCCAGCCTGCATCCATTTCAAATTTCTTCACCTGCAAGGCAAGCGACATCCCACAGACCCCGATTTTCATGGCCTCTCGGCCGCCCAGAGCGATCAGGTTCATCCGCCAACGCGTGACTGGCCTGACCACTCGATCAAATTCGCTGGCTGGGATATAGCAGTTAGCGGGCCAACTACGCAGGTGAAGGCAGATGAAATCTTCTTTGCGATGGCTCTGGGATGGGGCATTCAATGGGTTGGCGCACAATACGAGCGCGCACCTTGGCCCCGTTCCGGTGCTGCGCTACAGTCGTGCTTTACCCACGGCCAAGGAACCGCCATGTCTCTCGCCCCCGCCATCCCTGTGCTGCGAATCTTCTCGGTCGACAAGGCCAAGGAGTTCTACCTCGATTTCCTCGGGTTCACCCTGGACTGGGAACACCGTTTCAGCCCAGACCTGCCGCTGTATGCGCAAATTCGCCGAGACGGGCTGATCCTGCACCTGAGCGAACACCACGGCGACGCCTGCCCTGGCTCGACCGTGTTTGCCAGGACCGAAGACCTGCGCGCGCTGGAGCGCGAGCTGCAAGACAAGCGATACGGCTACTCCCGCCCAGAGGCAGAACCTGTCGACTGGGGCCTGCAGATGCAGATTCGCGACCCGTTCGGCAACTTGCTGCGCTTCTGCCAGCAGATCGACGACGAAGCTGCCCAGTGAAGCCTGTGAGCAAACGTGAGCTGGCGCGCCTGGAGCGTGAGCTGGTCGCCTGCCTGACCGACGCCTGCGAAACCGCCAAGGCAGAAATCGTCGGGTTCAGCTGGCTGACCCATCGCCTTGACCCGGGCCAGTTTCCGGCCAGTCTGCGTATCACCTGGGTCTTCGAGCACGAGGCCGACAAGGCCGCAGCGCTGGCAGGCGATGCGAAAGCGCGCATGCTGTTACTGACGTCCCAGGCGCTCGACGAGGCCGGCGTGCAGCTGGATCACCCGGCGTGGCATGTGCGGTTTGACAGCGAAGAAGCCTGCGCGCGCAGCCATGCGGGCGACTGGAACAAGCGACTTGAGGGCTGCAGATAGAAATGCAGCGTCTATGGATAAAGCGCCGCGCGGGCGGCGCTCTATCTCATGAACACTAAAAATCCGCCGACATGCACCTACTGGCCCCGCCAATTCGTGACTGGCCGTTCCCGATCCGCGGCGGATGTATTATCGTGGCGTGGTGCGCATATAACAGCAGCCCGAGCGATCGGGCATCTGCAAGACAATCGAGGGTGTCATGAGTAACGAGAGCATTAACTGGGACAAGCTGGGCTTCGACTACATCAAGACCGACAAGCGCTACCTGTCGGTATGGCGCAATGGTGAGTGGGACAAAGGCACCCTGACCGAAGACAATGTGCTGCACATCAGTGAAGGCTCCACCGCCCTGCACTATGGCCAGCAATGCTTCGAAGGCCTGAAGGCCTACCGTTGCAAGGACGGCTCGATCAACCTGTTCCGCCCAGACCAGAATGCTGCCCGCATGCAGCGCAGTTGCGCGCGCCTGCTGATGCCGCAGGTGCCGACCGATGTGTTCATCGAAGCCTGCAAGCAGGTCGTCAAGGCCAACGAGAAGTTCGTCCCGCCGCACGGCAAGGGCGCTCTGTACCTGCGTCCGTTCGTGATTGGTACCGGCGACAACATCGGCGTGCGTACCGCCCCCGAGTTCATTTTCTCGGTGTTCGCCATCCCGGTTGGCTCGTACTTCAAGGGCGGCATGAAGCCGCACAACTTCCAGATCTCCAGCTTCGACCGTGCGGCCCCGCAAGGCACCGGCGCAGCCAAGGTCGGCGGCAACTACGCGGCCAGCCTGCAGCCGGGCGCCGAGGCGAAGAAGGCCAACTTCGCCGACGCTATCTACCTCGACCCGCTGACCCACACCAAGATCGAGGAAGTCGGTTCGGCCAACTTCTTCGGCATCACCGCCAACAACGAGTTCGTCACCCCGAAATCGGCCTCGGTACTGCCAGGCATCACCCGCCTGTCGCTGATGGAACTGGCACAATCGCGCCTGGGCCTGACCGTGATCGAAGGCGATGTCGAGATCAACAAGCTCGACCGCTTCATCGAAGCCGGCGCTTGCGGCACTGCTGCGGTGATCACCCCGATCGGTGGTATCGAGTACAACGGCAAGCTGCACGTGTTCCACGACCTGGAAAAAGTCGGCCCGGTGACCCAGAAGCTCTACAACGAGCTGACCGGCATCCAGAGCGGTGACGTCGAGGCGCCGGCTGGCTGGATCGTCAAGGTCGCCTGAGGAGTGCCACATTGAAAACGGGGTATGCCAATGATTGGCATACCCCGTTTTTTTTGGCTGCCTGCACTGGCGCTATCGCCGGCAAGCCGGCTCCCACAGGTTCTGCGTCGCCCTCACTGTGGGAGCCAGCTTGCCGGCGATAGCGCCAGTGCAGGCCAAAGCCGTCAGATGAATTTTTCTTAAATCGCCGTTTGGCTATTCTTTGGCACAATCAAGTCTCCTTTAGACGCCCAGGAACGAGCATGCCACGTGTACTGACCATCGAAGACGACGCCGTCACCGGCCAGGAAATCGTCGCCGAACTGACCAGCCACGGTCTGGAAGTGGAGTGGGCCGACAACGGCCGCGAAGGCCTGGCCAAGGCCATTGCCGGCGGTTACGACCTGATCACCCTGGACCGCATGCTGCCCGAGGTCGATGGCCTGACGATCGTCACCACCCTGCGCAACCTCAAGATTGCCACGCCGATCCTGATGATCAGCGCCCTGTCCGATGTCGACGAACGTGTACGCGGCCTGCGCGCCGGTGGTGACGACTACCTGACCAAGCCGTTCGCCTCCGACGAGATGGCCGCCCGGGTCGAGGTGCTGCTGCGTCGCAACAGCGTGCCCATGACCCAGACCCGCCTGCAGGTCGCCGACCTGCAACTGGACCTGATCAGCCACGAGGCACGCCGCGGCGAGCAGACACTCAACCTGCTGCCCACCGAATACAAGCTGCTGGAGTACCTGATGCGCCACAGTGGCCAGGTGATTACACGGATGATGATCTTCGAGGAAGTCTGGGGCTACCACTTCGACCCCGGCACCAATCTGATCGACGTGCACATCGGCCGCTTGCGCAAGAAGATCGATTCCCCCGGGCAGTCGCCGCTGATCCGTACGGTACGGGGCTCCGGCTATGCCATTGCTGAACCCGTCTAAGGGCTGGAGTTCTTCGACCAGCCGCCTGCTGGCACTGTACAGCTTCCTCTTCGTGGCCTGGAGCAGCATCCTCATGGGGGTGCTGTACTTCGAGGTGTCCAGCTACCTGAACAAGCTAACTCGCCACTCCATGCTGCAGCGCCAGCACCTGTTCGCTCACATGAGCGGCAAGCAGCTCGATGACGCACTGGTCGCGAGCCAAGCCTTCGAGGAGCGGGCGTTCGATGCCTATGGCCTGTTCGATGCCCAGTTGAACCCGGTTGGCGGGCGCATCCGCGCCATTCCGCCTGAGCTCGGCCTGGACGGCAAGGTGCACGAGCTCAAGCGCTGCCTGGACGCCGATGACCCGCACATGCCGCGCGACAGCTGCGACGCAGTGGCGATCAAGGTGCAGGACGGTCGCTGGCTGGTGCTGTTCCGCGACAATGGCTCACTGTTCGTGGTCACCCGCATCATCCTGCACGCGCTGCTCTGGGGCATCTCCCTGACCCTGATCCCAGGCTTTGCAGGCTGGTACCTCTTGCGCCGACGCCCGCTCAAGCGCATCCGCGCGATCCAGGCCCAGGCCGAGCTGATCGTCGCTGGCGACCTTACCCACCGGCTTCCACTGTCGGCACGGCGTGATGAGCTGGACATGTTGGCAGCCATCGTCAACGCCATGCTCGACCGTATCGAACGACTGATGCACGAAGTCAAAGGGGTCTGCGACAACATTGCCCACGACCTGCGCACGCCCCTCACCCGCCTGCGTGCCCAGCTGTATCGCATCCGCCAGCAGAGCGAGGCGGATTCACCGCAGGCCGAGGCCCTGGACCAGGCCATCGGCGAGACCGACACCTTGATGGCGCGTTTTCGCGGCCTGTTGCGCATCAGCGAACTTGAGGACCGTCAGCGCCGCGCCGGCTTCGTCGAGCTCGACCCGCACGACTTGCTGGTTGAACTGCATGATTTCTACCTGCCTCTGGCCGAGGACGGTGGTATTCGCCTGCAGTTGCAGCAGCCTGAGCAGTTGCCGGCGTTGCACGGCGACCGTGAATTGCTGTTCGAAGCACTGGCCAATCTGGTGGGCAACGGCATCAAGTTCACCCCTGAAGGCGGCCGAGTGGCCATCAAGGCCACGCACGATGAGCGAGGTGTGCACATCGCCATCGAGGACAGCGGCCCGGGGATTCCCGAGGAAGAACGCACGGCAGTGTTGAAGCGCTTCTACCGCAGCGATGAAGGCCACCGGCACCCGGGGTTCGGGCTAGGGTTGTCGATCGTTGCGGCAATCGTCGACCTGCACGGGTTCGGGCTGGAGATCGGCGAAAGCGAGATAGGTGGGGCGAAGCTGGTGCTGCACTGCCCGTTGGCGGGGTTGCGCAAATAGACACTGGGGTCGCTTTTGCGACCCAATCGCCGGCGAGCCGGCTCCCACAGGTTCTGCGTCGCCCTCACTGTGGGAGCCGGCTTGTCGGCGATTGGGCTGCAAAGCAGCCCCAGTTGTCGCGATCAGTCCGCCAGACGCCAGGTGGTCCCACCCTTGCCATCTTCCAGCACCACGCCCATGGCGGTCAGCTGGTCGCGGATACGGTCGGATTCAGCCCAGTTCTTGTCCGCACGCGCCTGCAGGCGCGCCTGAATCAAGGCTTCCACCTCGGCGGCATCGACTTTGCCTTCCGCGCCTGCACGCAGGAAGTCATCAGCCTCGAGCTGCAGCACGCCCAGCACATCTCCCAGCTCACGCAGGCGACCGGCCAGGCCGGCAGCGGCGTCGAGGTCGCTGTCACGCAGGCGGTTGATCTCGCGCACCAGGTCGAACAGCACGGCACAGGCTTCCGGCGTACCGAAGTCGTCGTTCATCGCCACGCTGAAGCGCTCGACGAATTCCTCACCGCCCTTGGCCGCAACGCGCGGCAGACCACGCAGGGCGTGATAGAAGCGCTCCAGCGCCCCCTTGGCATCGCGAAGGCTGTCTTCGGAGTAGTTGATGGCGCTGCGGTAGTGGCTGGCCACCAGCAGGTAGCGCACCACCTCCGGGTGGTACTTGTCGAGCACGTCACGGATGGTGAAGAAGTTGTTCAACGACTTGGACATCTTCTCGCCATTGATACGGATCATGCCGCAATGCATCCAGGCGTTGGCGTACTGCTTACCGGTAGCCGCTTCGCTCTGGGCGATCTCGTTCTCGTGGTGCGGGAACTCAAGGTCACTGCCACCACCGTGGATGTCGAAGCTCTCGCCAAGGCAGCAGGTGGACATCACCGAGCACTCGATGTGCCAGCCAGGACGGCCTGGGCCCCACGGCGAATCCCAGTAGGGCTCGCCCGGCTTGACGCCCTTCCACAGCACGAAGTCGAGCGGATCCTGCTTGGCCTCGTCGACCTCGATGCGGGCGCCGATGCGCAGGTCTTCGATCTTCTTGCGTGACAGCTTGCCGTAGCCGACGAACTTGCCGACCCGGTAGTACACATCGCCGTTGCCCGGCGCGTAGGCGTAGCCCTTGTCGATCAGGGTCTGGATCATCGCGTGCATACCGGGGATATGGTCGGTGGCACGCGGCTCCTGGTCCGGCGGCAGGATGTTCAGGCGGCGCTCGTCTTCGTGCATCGCATCGATCATGCGGGCAGTCAGCGCGTCGAACGACTCACCGTTCTCGTTGGCCCGGTTGATGATCTTGTCGTCGATGTCGGTGATGTTGCGCACATAGGTCAGCTCGTAGCCGCTCTTGCGCAGCCAGCGGGTGACCAGGTCGAAGGCCACCATGCTGCGGCCGTGGCCAAGGTGGCAGTAGTCGTACACGGTCATGCCGCACACGTACATGCGCACCTTGTTGCCATCGAGCGGCTTGAAGGCTTCCTTGGTCTTGCTCAGCGTGTTGTAGATGTTAAGCACGGCGGTTCCTTAGCTGCCCCAGGAGTCACGCAGGGTGACGGTGCGGTTGAACACCGGGCGGCCCGGCTGGCTGTCCTTGAGGTCGGCGCAGAAGTAGCCTTCGCGCTCGAACTGGAAGCGGTCTTCCGGTTGCGCCTGACCCAGCGACGGCTCAGCGCGGCAGCCGGTCAGCACTTGCAGGGAATCTGGGTTGATGTTGTCGAGGAAGGTGCCGCCGTCCTCGGTCTTTTCCGGGTTCGGCGAGCGGAACAGGCGGTCGTACAGGCGTACTTCGCACTCGACGCTGGCTTCGGCCGGCACCCAGTGGATCACGCCCTTGACCTTGCGGCCCTCGGGATTCTTGCCCAGGGTGTCCGGGTCGTAGGAGCAGCGCAGCTCGACGATGTTGCCGTCGGCATCCTTGATCGCCTCATCGGCGCGGATCACGTAGCTGCCGCGCAGGCGCACTTCACCGGCCGGTTCCAGGCGCTTGTAGCCCTTGGGTGGCTCTTCCATGAAGTCGTCACGGTCGATGTAGATTTCACGCGCGAACGGCAGCACACGAACGCCCATGTCCTCTTTCGGGTGACGCGGCAGCTCGAGCTGTTCGACCTGGCCTTGCGGGTAGTTGGTGATCACCACCTTCAGCGGGCGCAGCACGCACATGGCGCGTGGCGCGGTGCGGTCCAGGTCGTCACGGATGCTGAATTCGAGCATCGACATGTCGACCACGCCGTCGGAACGGTTGGTACCGACCATCTCGCAGAAATTGCGGATCGAGGCGGGGGTGTAGCCACGGCGGCGGAAGCCCGACAGGGTCGACATGCGCGGGTCATCCCAGGCGCTGACGTGTTTTTCGTCGACCAGTTGCTTGAGCTTGCGCTTGGAGGTGATGGTGTAGTTCAGGTTCAGGCGGCTGAACTCGTACTGGCGCGGGTGCGCCGGTACCGGCAGGTTGTCAAGGAACCAGTCGTACAGCGGGCGGTGGCCTTCGAACTCGAGGGTGCAGATCGAGTGGGTGATGCCTTCGATGGCATCGGACTGACCATGGGTGAAATCGTAGTTCGGGTAGATGCACCACTTGTCACCGGTCTGGTGGTGGTGGGCGTGACGGATGCGGTAGAGGATCGGGTCGCGCAGGTTCATGTTCGGCGAGGCCATGTCGATCTTCGCGCGCAGCACGCGTTCGCCGTCCTTGTACTCGCCGGCCTTCATGCGGGCGAACAGGTCGAGGTTCTCTTCGACGCTGCGCTCGCGGAACGGGCTGTTCTTGCCAGGCTCGGTCAAGCTGCCACGGTATTGCTTGGCTTGATCAGGGGTCAGGTCGCAGACATAGGCCTTGCCACGCTTGATCAGTTCGACGGCCCAGTCGTGCAACTGGTCGAAGTAGTCCGAGGCATAACGCACGTCGCCGGCCCAGTCGAAGCCCAGCCATTTGACGTCGCTCTGGATGGCGTCGATGTATTCCTGGTCTTCCTTGGCCGGGTTGGTATCGTCAAAGCGCAGGTGGCAGACGCCGCCGAATTCCTTGGCCAGGCCGAAATTGACGCAGATCGACTTGGCGTGGCCGATGTGCAGGTAGCCGTTGGGCTCCGGCGGGAAGCGGGTGACGATGCTGCTGTGCTTGCCCGAGTCCAGGTCGGCCTGGATGATCGGCCGCAGGAAGTTCGCAGGGACAGCGGGGGCGCCTTTGGCAGCGGCGTTGGGCGCGTTGTCGGCAGTGGGCTTGCTCATAGGATCCTTGAATGCACGTGTCCGGCCTGGGTAGGCCGATTGAATCAAAGGGCCTATCATAGCCGAAGCAGTCAAGCTGCTGACAGCCGGGCACCGACAAACTGGTGCGTTTTATTGCAACCCGTGCAAAATGGCCGACGCGCGCCATGTGTCGCGGTCGCCGGATGTTGCGTCAGGTGTTAACCCGCGCACTGCGCCCCCCTATTCCGATTGCCTTGAAAGAGCGAATTCCAGCATGTCCAAAGTCAAACTGACCACCAACCACGGCGACATCGTCATTCAACTGAACGCCGAAAAGGCGCCGGTGACCGTCGAAAACTTCGTTCAGTACGTCAAGGACGGCCACTACGACGGCACCGTGTTCCACCGTGTGATCAAGGGCTTCATGATCCAAGGTGGCGGTTTCGAAGCCGGCATGAACCAGAAGAAAACCCGCGCCAGCATCCAGAACGAAGCCGACAACGGCCTGAAGAACACCAAGTACAGCATCGCCATGGCCCGTACCATGGAGCCGCACTCCGCTTCCGCTCAATTCTTCATCAACGCTTCCGACAACGACTTCCTCAACCACAGCGGCAAGAACGTACAGGGCTGGGGCTACGCGGTATTCGGCGAAGTGATCGAAGGCCGTGAAATCGTCGAGGCGATCGAAAAAGTCGCCACCGGCTCCAAGGCCGGCCACCAGGACGTGCCGAAAGACGACGTGATCATCGAGAAAGCCGAGATCATTGAGTGATCCTGCTGATCTCCGATCTGCACCTGCAAGAAGAACGCCCGGACATTACCCGGGCGTTTCTTGATCTGCTCGACGGCCGCGCGCGGCATGCAACAGCCTTGTACATCCTGGGCGACTTCTTCGAAGCGTGGATCGGCGACGATGCCATGACGCCCTTCCAGCAGTCGATCTGCCAGGCCCTGCGCCGGCTGAGCGACAGCGGCACGGCGATCTACCTGATGCACGGCAACCGTGATTTCCTGCTTGGCCAGGACTTCTGCAAGGCTGCAGGCTGCACCCTGCTTGCCGACCCCAGCGTCATCACGCTGGGCGGCGAGCAGGTGCTGCTGATGCACGGCGACACCCTGTGTACCCGCGATGTCGGCTACATGAAGATGCGCCGCTACCTGCGCAACCCGCTCACCTTGTGGGTGCTACGCCACCTGCCGCTGTCCACGCGGCACAAGCTGGCGCGCAAGTTGCGCAGCGAAAGCCGCGCACAGGTACAGATGAAAGCCAACGAAATCGTCGACGTCACGCCTGAGGAAGTCCCCAAGGTGATGGCGGCGCACGGTGTGCGCACGCTGGTGCATGGCCACACCCACCGCCCGGCGATACACAAGCTGGTGGTGGACGGCGAGCCAGCGCGGCGCATCGTGCTGGGGGACTGGGACCGCCGAGGCTGGACCCTGCAGGTGGATGCCCAGGGCTTTGCACTGGAGCCGTTCGAGTTTTCCTGAAAGGCCCTACCGACCCTATCGCCGGCAAGCCGGCTCCCACAGGTTTGCTACAGGTCTCATGCCCTGCGCCGTACTTGTGAGAGCCGGCTTGCCGGCGATGAGGGCGGTAAAGCCCCGCTCAAGGCTGACTTGCCACCGCCCCCTTGTCCCGCTCGCTGATCACATACTGCCGGTACTGCGGATCAGCCTTGATCTGCGCCTCGGTAAACGGCATCGGTGCCAGCTGCTTGGCCGAAAACGCCTTGGTCTGGTCACTGGCATGGGCCGAACCCGCCTCGCTGGACTGCGAAAACGCCAGCAAGCCACGCGCCTGCGGCCCCTCATCGGTGAAGCTGACCAGTTGCAGGTAGCTGGTACCGCTGACCACCAACCGCTTGCCCGGCCCATGGGGCACGCTGAACATCGCGTTATAAACCCCCAAACCCTGCGGCCCTCCCGGCACCGGTGTGCCATCGGCCGCCTGCTGGATCTGCCCCCACTGACTGCCCTGCTCCACACCGGCCTTCGCTACCTGCTGGAGCGAAACCAGCGCCGCCTCGTGCACCAGTTTGCCCACGGCCGCCTGCTCTACAGCCAGGCCACGCGGTGTGTGTTGCGGGTCTGCCGGGTCGAACGCTACCCGCCAGACCCGTGGCTGCCTGGTCAGTACTTCGGCCATGTTACTGAAGTGCACCAGGCCGATCCCGCTGTTCAGGTCAGCCTTGCCATTCCAGGCCGCCAGGCTGGCGCAAACAGCCTGCACGTCTGCCTCGGCGCCTTTGCACCACTGCAGCAGGTCTGGTAGTACCAGGCTGGCCAGATAGACCTCGTCATCCAGTACCATCCGCTGCAAATCATCGACACCGAGCTTGGCGCTGCCCTGCAGGCGCTGCAAGGCAAAGCGCCCGCGCATGCCCATTGGTTGGTCATCGCGGCTGATCAACGGTGAAAAACCGCTCAGTGGCTGGGCCGGGTTGGCCATCCAGGCGGGGTCGTTGGAGTTCTGCACGAAGTCGTTGCGCTCAAGCTGCGGCAGCATGTGTGCCGGGAAGATTCCCGGCTGCGCGGCCTGCGCGTCGACCTTCCACTGGCAAGCACTGCGTGAGCCATCCAGCACCACCAGAGGCCCTTGCGCAGCGGGGTTGCTGCATTGGTTCAACAGCTGCTGATCGACATATGGCACCACCGACTGGTTCAGGTATAGCGCCCGGCCACCCTCGTCCACAGCCAGGGTGTTGACCCACGGGATGCCTTGCAGCTTGGTGATGGAACCTTTCAAGGCATCGAGGCTGTCAGCCCGGTTGATGCTGTACCACTGCTGCAGCACGCGGGTGTTGTCCAGGTTGGCATCACGCAGGCTGTAGGCGGCCTGGGTGTCCCAGTCCAGGCGGCCGGGCCACTGCACCACCGGCCCGAATTGCGAGCTGTAGAGCTGGCGCTCTACCTGGCTCAAGGTGCCGTCTGCTGCTTTTACGGTAACACTGACGGCTTGCCGGGTCAGAGGCAACGACTGGCCATCGAGCAGATAACGGGTCGGGTCCTTCGGGTCCAGTTGCAAGCGATAGAGCGTGAAGTGCTTCGACGTATCGACCGTGTGGGTCCAGGCCAGGTGCCGGTTGAAGCCGATGTTCACTACCGGCAGGCCAGGCAATGCGGCGCCCATCACATCCACCTGCCCGGGAATGGTCAACTGCATCTGGTAGAGTCGCATCCCGCCCATCCACGGGAAGTGCGGGTTGGCCAGCAACAGCCCGCGGCCATTGGCCGAACGCTGCCCTCCCAGCGCCACGGCGTTGCTGCCGCGTTCCGAGGCAAAGCGCTGCTGCTGGGCCAGTGCCGCGCCGAAACCGGCGGTGTCGCGCTGGCCGGCCAACTGCGGCGGTTGCGCTGCCGCCAGGGCTTCGACGAACTGGCCGACGCCACCTTCCACCAGCAGGCGACGGGTCAATTTCACCAGGTCCAGGCTGGTGATCGGCCGCAGCCATTCACCCGCCCCGCATTCGGCCGGCAGGCCCTGGCTGCGACGCTCGCCCAGCGCTCGGTTGAAGCCGCTGGCATAGCCTTCCAGCAGGTCACGCACCTGCGCGGGTTGGGCCTGGAGGAAGGCATTCACAGCGACTGGCGTATTGAGCCAGGTGAAGAACAGGTCACTGGCCAGATTGTCACGCTGTTCGAGGGTTTTGCCCTGGGGGCCAAAAAAGCGCGAGCGCTCACCGTTGACCGTCAACACCTCGTTGGCCAGCAGGCACAGGTTGTCCTGACCGTAGGCATAACCGATGCCATAGCCCAGGCCGCGCTCATTCTTGGCCAGGATATGCGGGACACCAAAGCTGGTTCGGCGGATCTTCGCACTGGCATCGGCGCTTGGTTCCCGCGCTTGAGCGGCAATGCTAGAGATGACCAGAGCAGCCGCCAGGCCTGCGCAGGTCAAGGGACGCGAAATCGACAACACGGGCATTCCTCGGATTCAGGGGGTCATTTCCGATCAAACGAATGCCTGGATGAAAATTTTACGCAAAGGAGGCAGGACAGTCGTCTTTATGGAAATCAGCCCTGCATCTTTTTTTCGCGAAGGCTGCAGATTTGCCGATCTCATTCGTCCTACTAAGTGAGCCACCCACATTTCGGGACAGTCCACGAAAAGGAGCATTCACATGTACAACCCGCAACCCTCGATGCACGCCGGGCGCGCACCGGCAAAGGCGACCCAGGGCCAAGGCGCTGGCGGGGACGAGCGTGTCGGCAACGAGCTGATTCGCGAGTTGCTGCGTGCCTATGGCCTGCGTACTAGCCTGATCCGCCTGAAGGTCATCGTTGCCCTGCACAATGCCGACCGCACGGGCCGCAGCATTGGCGTACGCGGGGTGCACGCGCAACTCGAGCAGTTGGACATCCCGTTGTCTTTCCTCAGCGTACGCGAGGTGCTCAAGCGCCTTTGCGCAGAAGGGGTAATAAGCCTGGGCAGCGACAAGTGCTACAGCCTCGACCCGCAGGCGCGCGCCCTGCTCGAGCAACCCTGCGTGCGCTGAAGGCTTGGCCGGCCAGTGCTGGCCGGCCCGCATGGGTCAAGGCTTGACCTTGCGCCGCAGAATCCCGTTGATCACGACCACGACCACGGCAATGGCGATGGCCAGCATCTGGAAGGTCTGTTCACTGATCGTGCCTTCTTTCTGCAGATGGGAAAGGCCCAGCATGAGGCCCAGCACCACCAGGATGATCAGGAGTGAATATTTGAGGCGCTGCACGTGTGTCATTGAAAGGTCCTTGCAACATCGGAGTCAAATGGCTCGCAACGAGCCGCGGCCATGATACAACGCCCTTGGCCACCGGCGCTGCATTTCCTGCTTAGCGTGGCTGGAGCGAGCTGAAAGCATGGGTGTCGCATGCCCCATGCTGGAGCCATCATGCTCAAACAAGCCCTGTTCATCCTGCCGCTTCCCACCCTCCCCGCTCACGCCCTCGATACCCACCAGGTTTCGCCGGAACAGTTGCTCGACCTGGGCAAGCTGCTAGCCGCCCATGCCGGCACCCACCCATGGCAACAAATGTGGCAACGCATTCGCGCAGAAGGCTATCTGCGGGCGCAGGAGCAACAGCCGCACTTCACCGTCGAGCAGGCACGCTTGCCCGAACTGGCCCGGCAGGGCCTGGACCAGGCTGAGCACGTCGAAGCCCTGAACAGCACTGTTGCACGCTATCGACGCCACTTCCCCGACCTCGTCATCGGCATCCAAGCGAAACAGGCGCTCAACGCCCCGTGCCTGGAGGTCGACTGGCGCACTTTGCTGCAAGGCATGGCTGACCATGCCGCCCCCTACCTCGGCAGTGCACGCCTGCTCAACAGCTATCCCTGCAACTAACTTGAGGTTCTGTTACCCACTTGAATGCAGGGAATGCCAGTTCACGAGATTCCAAGGCATCCAGCGCATTGCTGAAGGCAAGTCCTACAAGCGAAGAAAACGCTGCCTGCAACTCCTGTTCACCGAGGCTACAAGCACCAGACCACTTGGCGCCTAGCGACAGCCTTCACCGGTCACTGAAAATCAACCCACGCCAACGACACGACAACGCTGGTGAACACCAAACCCGCCAACGGATTTTCGAAGCAATCGCGCCCCACTCACCGCGAGGAAGCCTCACATGAAATTTCCAGATCTTTCTGCCATCGACATCAGCCAACTGCCGCATTCGCTTCAGGCACTGATCGAATGCATCGGCATCGAAAATGCCTATCAGCTCACCTGCGCCTATGGCGGCAGGCCCAAGTACATCCCCAAGCACCGAGAGCGGAGCAAGCTCGCCGAACTGCTGCCAGGTGAGGCGCTGGACGCGCTGATAAAGCGATTTGCCGGCGTGGCCCTGGAAATCCCCAAGGCAGACCACTTCATGCGCCAGCTGCGCAACCTGCAAATCCAGAAGGAAAGCGCCAACGGCTTGTCACGCAGCCTACTGGCCGACAAGTACGGCCTGAGCCTGCGTCAGATCGGCAACATTCGCCGCCAGGAGCTTTGCGTTCGCTGAGCGCTCGCGCCATGACCGCCAAGGGTCATGGCAAAAACCGCCCCCATGGAGAAAACGCTCACCATGTCCATTGACTCCAGCCTGATCGGTTCCGTCGTCAATGCCCTGCCCATGGATCGCATGATCGCCGGCCCCCTGCAAGCCATCGACTTGCTCACCGACGCGGCAAACCCCAACAACAACGCTGGAGGCGCCCCTGGCACCACGCCGGGCCAACCGTAACGGCAGCGTCCACGACCCTGCCAGGCCCCGCTGGTGACAGCGGGGCACCGCTTGATCGAAGAGTCGATTGATTGGAAGAACCAGCCGCCCCATGAAGGCCCGCCTGGTCGAAGTGATCACGCCTGCGCGCATCCCTCTTCCGCCCTGAAACCGACGAATTCCTCGAAGCCGCCACACGCGCTGACGGCCATCAGAAGTCGCGCTTGTAGAAGATATCCAGCGAGCTTGCCAGACCGCTGGCCGCTTCCAGGTAGACCTTCTTGCTCAGCTTGTAGCGCAAGGCGATGGTATTGGCTGGCTCGAACACCCCCACCCCATAACGCAGGCTCAGTTTTTCGGTCAGGTTGCCGCTGGCCACCACGCTGGTGCTATTGCCCGAGCCTTCGGTGTCCAGCTGGAAGTCATCGATGCCCAGGCTCGACGCCAGGCTGCCGGTGATTCCGGCGCTGCCAGCCAGCCCCAGGCCAAGCGCGGCCTCGGCAAGCATGTTGTTGTCCTCGCCCGAGGTGCCCAGCGGGCGCCCTAGCACCAGGTAGGACAGGGCCTGCTCCTGGCTCATGGCAGGTTCCGAGAACACCTTGGTGGTCGGTTGCTCGGCGCTGCCACTAAGGCGAATGCCGGCGATGACGTCATCGACCTGGCGGATCGCTTCGATATCCAGGTAAGGCTGATCGATGGGCCCGGCGAACAACAGGCGCGCTCGGCGGATGGTCAAGCGCTGGCCATAGGCGCGGTAGCGGCCATCGGCAAGGCTCAGCTCGCCACGCGTGTCCATGTTGTCGCCAATGTGCACATGGCCAAGCAGGTTGGCAGTCAGGCCGAAGCCGCTGAAGGACAGCTTGTCCCGCCCCACTTCCACATCGATGTCCATCGCCATGGCCATGGGTGCCTTGCCCTCTTCGGTCTGGTGACCCACGATGACCGTATCGTCCGAAACCTTCACGGTCGACGGCGGCAACTCGCGCACGGTGATCTTGCCCTTGGGCACAAGCACCTTGCCTGTCACTGCCAGTTTGTCGTCGATCATCTGCAGTTTGAGGTCCGGGGCCACTTCGAGCGTTGCGTAAGGTTCGACGGTAACCGGCAACTGCTGGCCCTGCAGATGCAGGTCCACCCCCAGGGCCTGGCCCCAGGTCAGTTGGCCGCTCAACTGGCCACGGCCGGCATCACCGCTGCGCCAGCCCCCGTTGAGATGCACCTGCTCGCCGGCAATCAAGGCCTGCAGCGACAGATCCTGCAGGCTGACGGGCAGCTCGGCGCCGCTCACTTCGCCACCACTGAGCACCAGGTTGCCGTTGACCTGCGGGGCCAGCAAGGTGCCGGACAACTGGCCACTGCCATTCAACTGCCCTGCCAGGCGTTCGACCATCGGCACGAAAGGCCGGGCAATCGACAGGTCGAGGCCGGCAAGGCGGAAATCACCTGATAGCGGCTTGTTCTTGCCCAGCGGATCGAGCCGGGTGTTGAGGCTGAGCTCGCCCAGACGCTCACCCCGGAATGCCAGGCGGGTATCGACGCGGCGGGGCGCCAGGTTGCTGTCGATACGCAGCGTCTGGTAAGGGAAGTCGATCCAGCGCCCTTTATCGCGCACCCGCAGGGTGCCGCCACTGGCATCGATGCTCAGCGTGCCTTTGGGCCCGCTGGCCGGGATGTCCAGGTTGACGTCGGCATTGAGCAGGCCGTGCCAGGCAAAATCCTTCGGTAACCATTGGGCAAGGCTTTGCAGCGGGAACTGCTTGAGGTGATAACGCAGGCGCGGTTCCGGTGCCAGGCGTTGATCCTCACCGCACAAACTGGCCTGACCGGAGCGCCAGCAATGGGCGCCGAAATCGAGTTGGCCGCTGGCCAGCCGCTGTAGCCGCGCTGGCGCTTGCAGTTGCCAGTCCTGGCCACCGGCCTGGATCCTGCCGCTAGCCAGGCGGCCACGCCAATCGCCTTTGTTCAGCTGGCCGTCCAGACCCAGATCAAGCTTCAATTGCGGACCATCAAGGCCGAGGGTCAGTGCCTGTTGGCGGATGTCGCCCTTGCCATTGGCCTGCAAGGTACCCAGCACGGTATCCCCCAGGCGGATTCCGTTGGCCTTGAGGTCGATCACGCCACGTTGGGCGCTGTCCAGGTTTGCCTCCAGATCCAGACGTTGGATACGGTTTTCCGCCTGCGCCAGTTGCTGGCCCAGCAAGGCCAGCTTGCCCTGGGGGGCTTTCAGTGTGCCACTCACATCCAGACGGCCTTTTACCTGCCCCTGCAACCTGGGCCACAGCTGGCCCAGGCGCGGCAGGTCGAGGTCGACACGGCCAGCCAAGCGCTGTTGCAGGCTGCCGCTGCCGTTGATGCGGTTGTCACCCAACTGCACGGACAACCCACCGAGCGTCCAGGCTTCCCCAGCGCCCTGAGCCTCGACCTTGAGCAGTGCCGGTTGGCCGCGCAGGCGGCCCTTGAGGTCGAGCTGGGCGTCGAGGGTGAGCTGTTCGCCCTTCATTTCGCCTTTGCTGCGCAACGGGCCCGCCAGGGTTCCGGGCAGTTCGGCGAGCCAGTAGGCCGGGTCGAGAGCCGACAATTGCAGGTCGACATCCCAGGCCAGCGTGTCGGCAAAGCGCACAGCGACACTGCCGGCAGCCTTGCCCTGGCCGGCAGTGAGGGCCAGTTGCGGCAGGCGCACCTGGCCCTGGTCACCGTCGAACGGACTGGCCACGCTGAAGGCCCCGGCGGGGCCATCGAGATCGCCCTTGAAGGCGCCCTGGTAATTGCCGTCGCGGTACTGCACCTGGGCGTTGAAACGCTTGAGCGTGACCTGCGGCGGCGTTTCCAGCGGATACAGGCGCAGCCAGGGGAAGTCTTGCCAGTCGAGCTGGGCATCGGCCACCAGGCCGTTCTGCCAGTCGGCGCTAGCCTGCAACTTGACGCGCTGGCTGTCGCTGGCCGTGAGGTCCAGGGCATCCAAATTTGCCCCTTTTGCATCGACCTTACCGCTCAGAGCCAGCGCGATAGGCGCCTGTTCGGCGGGCAGGCTGGCGCTACCGGAAAGCTGATAGCCCTTGAGCAGATCCCCTTCCGCATCAAGCTTGAGCTGGTTGAGCTGAAGCGTGTCGGGCAGCGATGCAGTGGGTTTGAACGCCTCGGAACGGATCTGCACCCTGGCCGGCAGATGCTCGGCCAATGCCTGCAAGCTGCCGGTAAGGTGCGCATCGAGGTAGCCGCTGCTGGTCGCATCGAGGTCCAGGGTCTTCTGCAACTCGCCCTTGGCCGTCAGCGCCAGTTGCCAGGCCTGCCCTTGCACCTTGGGCAACTGCACCTGCCCCTGCAGTTGCACAGGCCAGTCGCCCTCAGGCTGCAGGTCACCCTGCAGGCTCACCTGCAATTCATCGCGCTGCAGGTGCAGGCTGTCGATGCGCAGGCCGGTGGCAGTCCAGTGCGCCGCCAGGTGCAGATCACCCAACAGGTCGCTGCCATCCAGGCGTACCTGACCTACCTTGACCTCACCCAGCTCGATGGCCAGCGGCAGGCGCAGGGTCGGGAGTTGCAGGGGGCCGCTTTCGGCGGGCTGATCGCTTGGCGCGAACGCCATGTCGATACGTTCGGCCTGCAGCTGGTCGATGCACAATTTGGCCCTCAGGAGGCAACCTGGAGACCAGTTCAGCAGCGGCCCCTGCACCTCGACGCGGTTGCCAGCGTCGATCCAGCTCAACTGGCTGGCCTGCCAAGTGCCCGCCAGGCGACCTTTGAAATCGGTTACTACCAGGCCCGGCACCTTCCCGAGCACCCAGCGGCTGCCCCCTTCGGTACCCAGCAATAACCCCAGGGCCAGCACCACCAGCAACACACTGCCAAGCACGCCCAGCAGAATGAATTTCAACACACGCATCACAGCTCAGGCCCCATGGAGAAGTGCAGGCGAATACCGCCGTCGTCATCGAGCGCCTTGGCCAGGTCCAGGCGCAGCGGCCCGACCGGCGAAACCCAGCGCACACCAAAACCGACACCGGTCTTGAGGCTGGGCAGCTCCAGGGTATTGAACGCATTGCCCTGGTCGACAAAGGTCGCCACGCGCCACTTTTCGGTCAGCGAATACTGGTACTCGACACTGCCTGCCACCAGATAGCGGCCACCGATTCGGTCGCCATCGCTGTTCTTGGGCGATAGCGTCTGGTAGTCATAGCCACGCACGCTCTGGTCACCACCGGCGAAGAAGCGCAACGACGGCGGGATGTTGTTCTTGTAGCCGTTGGTGGCGCTGCCACCGAACTGCACACGGCCCAGGAACCGATGGTTGTGGCCCAGGGTGGTCAGGCCCTTGAGCAGGACATTGCCATGCAGCAGGTTGGTGTCCGACACCAGCCCTTCCTTGGCCACCTGCGTGTCGAACTGCAGGCGATAGCCATTGTGCGGATCGATACGGTTGTCGCTGCGCAGGTACGAGAAGCTCACACCGGGCATGAGCAGGTTGCTCAGCCCCGAGTCATCGCCCAGGCGATATTCTTCGCGCTGATACTTGAGGGAAATCACCCGCTGCCAGCCGCTGGGCAACTTGCTGTGCCATTCCGGGCCGACGGTCAGCAGCTTGCTGAGGGTGTCGGTGCCGGCAATCTCTTCGTTCTGGTAGCCACCGGCGAAACGCAGCTTGTCGGTCAGCGGCGGATCCAGGGGCACGTCGTACCACAGGCCGACGTTCTGCCGGGGCGCCGACAGTTCGGTTTCCCAGCCGTAGCTGTGGCCCTGGGCGTTGACCCAATGGCGTGTCCAGTTGGCCTTGGCGCGCGGGCCGACGTCGGTCGAAAAGCCCAGGCCCAGGCCCATGGTTCTTGGCTTGCGGATGTCCAGGCGCACATCCACAGGGATTTCTTCGGCCACGGCGGCGGTGGGCGCGGCGTCTACCCTCACGCCTTCGAAGTAGCCGCTCGACTGCAGGTCATTGTTGAGTTCGGCGATCAGCTCTGAGTCATACGGCGTGCCGGGCTTGAAGGAAACCATGCGGTGCAGCAGTTCTTCGTCCAGCGGCGAATCACCGCTGAATCTGACCGCACCCAGGCGATAACGTGGGCCGCTCTGGTACACCAGTTCGATGTCAGCTACCCCGGCCTGGGGGTCGACCGCCAAGCGCTGGCGGCTGAAGTGCCCACTGAAGAAGCCGTAGCGCGAGGCCTGGTTCTGGATCAGCCGCTTGGCATCTTCATACGTGCCATGGTTGAGCGGCTCGCCTGCCCGCAGCGCTCTGCTGTCGGGCACGCGAAAGGCCTTCATCTCGCTGGCGGGCCCTTCGATGCGCACGGTCACGTTGCGCAGGCGCACCGGCTCGCCCGGGTCGATATGAATGATGAGTTTTGCCGGCTGATCGGCCTTGGTCGGCGGTTTGACCTCGGTGTCGATCTGCGCCTGATAATAGCCAAGTGCCTGCGCCGCCTTGCGCGCCTGCTCCTGTGCCCCGCGACTGAAGCGCAACAGCGCTTCCTCATCGCGGTCTCCAAGGTTGCCGATATAGCCTTCGACATTGGCCTTGAGCGCCTTGTTGGCGGGTTTAACCTGCACCAGCAACTCGCTCTGGCCCCATGCTGCGAAACTGGCGGCCCAGATAACCAGGCCCCAGGTCAGTCTTCCTGAATACGTCATGCCGCGCATGCTACCAGAGCCAGCCGCTCAAGGGAGCCGTCAGGCGAGCTTCAGGCGGTGGTGGGCATGGAGGATACCGGGTTGGGGTGGAAGAACACCCGTTCGCGGATCGGCCCTACGGCCACCTCGCCGATCTCCTGGTAGCCCTGGCGTTCATAGAACGCCAGGTAATGCTCATTGCCCGAGTCCAATACCACTCCTTGGGTGTTAGGGTCTTCCGCGCACCAGTCGTGCACAGCTTGTAACAATTGTTCGCCGTAGTGGCCGCCGCGAAACTGCGGATGAACCCCCAGCAACGGCAACATGTGGACCCTGCCCGTGGGCAGGCAACTGGCCAGCGCCGCCTGATAGTCCATGTAGCGGCGAGTACAGCGTTGGCCGGTGCCCAGCAGCATGCGCAGGCGCCACGCCCAACTATCGGCCACGCCCAAGCGACGTTGCGGCGGTACGATCAGCGCGATGGCGATCAAGCGGTCATCCAGCAGCAGGCCGATGGCGGGCAGTTGCAGGTAGAAATGCTGACGCACCCATTCGCGCACCATCACCCGCAAGCGACGTTCGTAACCTGGGCGCTGGGCTTCGAAGATGTAGGCAAATGTGGGCTCATGGCGGTAGGCGTGGTACAGCAGCGAGCGGGCCTCGCGGCTGTAGCCATCATCGAGCGAGCAGATACGGGCCTGGGCGACTGTGGCTTCGGGCATTGCGGGTTGTCCTCCTGGAATGGGCATACAGTGCCTTGGAGGTGCCCCACTGCGCATCGTTCACCCCTGACAGCACGTTAGCAGCGCCTTGGCAAAGCCGCCACGCTGGTGATCGAGGCCGATGTCGGCTAGCATCCGGCCTTTTACCAGGATCGTCTTTCCATGAAGATCGTCTGTTTCAACATCAACGGCCTGCGGGCCCGCCCGCACCAGCTGGCGGCGCTGATCGAAAAGCACCAGCCGGACGTGATCGGCCTGCAGGAAACCAAGGTCAGCGACGATCAGTTCCCCTTGGCCGACGTTCAGGCCCTGGGTTACCACGTGCATTTCCACGGGCAGAAGGGCCACTACGGCGTCGCCCTGCTCTCGCGCCAGGCACCACTGAGCCTGCACAAGGGCTTTGCCACGGATGAAGAGGACGCCCAGCGCCGCTTCATCTGGGGCACCTTCGCCGACGCCGACGGCAACCCCATCACCATCATGAACGGTTACTTCCCCCAGGGTGAAAGCCGCGACCACCCTACCAAGTTCCCAGCCAAGCAACGCTTCTACAGTGACCTGCAGGCGCTGCTGGAGGGGCAGTTCAAGCACGATCAGCCGGTGCTGGTGATGGGCGACATGAACATCTCGCCCCAGGACTGCGACATCGGCATCGGCCCAGACAACGCCAAGCGCTGGCTGAAGACCGGCAAATGCAGTTTCCTGCCTGAAGAACGCGAGTGGATGGAGCGCCTGAAGGGCTGGGGGCTGGTGGACAGCTTCCGACACCTTTACCCCGAGGTGAGCGACCGGTTCAGCTGGTTCGATTATCGCAGCCGTGGCTTCGAGGACGAGCCCAAGCGCGGGCTGCGCATCGACCTGATCATGGCGTCCCAGCACCTGGTGCCGCGGATCAAGGCTGCGGGTGTGGATTATGAGCTGCGTGGGATGGAGAAGCCTTCGGATCATGCGCCGATCTGGCTGGAATTGAGCTGAGGTTGCTGGGGAACGGCTGAGTGCATTTCTTGATGCGATTGGCGCCCTCGAGATAGAGCGCCGCACGGCGCATCACCGGCAAGCCGGCTCCCACAGGTATGGCGCAGACCTTGAGGCTTGCGCCGTACCTTGTCGGGGCCGGCTTGCCGGCGATGCCGTCCTCATGAATTCCGAACACCTACCGCCAGGCCTCTCGCCCCTACAACCCCAACCGCAACACCTCCCCCACCCCCGCCCCGCGCACATCGTCCGCCGCACTGACCAGGGCAAAGTTGTACGCCCCATGGGACCAGTAACGCGCCTCCAACTGCCCATCGACCCGCTGCCCCTCCGGCATACGCTGGTAACGATCCCCCGGAGAACGCAGGAACAGGCTGATGCGCTGGCCATTGCGGTCCTGAAACACCAGTAACGCCGCCGCCCCCTGCTCGTTGCTCAACAAGCGTGCACCCACGGGCTGGAAGCCATAACCCGCCAAGTCGGGCAGCTGCCCCACCCGGTTGAAATGCCTGCCCAGCCAGTCGCGCAACTGGGCCGGGTCACTGGCCTGGATATCCAGCGCCTGACTACCCGCAAACAAGCGATGGGCCTGCACCGCATCGGCCATCGGCAGGTCGTTGCCCGCCCAGGTTGCCTGACGTGCCTGCCACCCGCCCACACCGCCCATACCCAGTGCCAGCAGCAACACTGCCGCCGACGCCAGGCGCCGCTGCCGACGCTGACGCAAGCGCCGCTGCAATTGCCCCAGGTCCAACTGCGCCGGCCCCGGCTGTTCGCCAAACCCTGCCAGCGCTGCACGCAAACGCCGTGCGTCACTGCGCCAGGCCTCGACCCTGGCAGCCTCCTGCGGGTTGGCTGCCAGCCAGGCCTGCACCTCGGCACGGCGCGCCGGCGACAGGCGCTCGTCGACATAAGCGTGCAGTTCATCTTCGGTGGGTATCAGGCGTGTCATTTCAGTCTCCGCAAGGCCGGCGGCCGGGGGGTGCCTTCGGTCAAGTCGCGCAGGGCGGCACGGGCGCGGGACAGGCGCGACATCACCGTGCCGATGGGTATGTTCAAGGCCTGGGCGGCCTCCTTGTAACTCAGCCCCTCGACACTGACCAGCAACAACAGGGCGCGCTGCTCGGTCGACAATTGAGCAAAGGCCTGCAGGTCGGCCTGGGCCAGGACGATATTCTCGAGATTGTCGCCAACCGCCTCGTTTTCCTGCTCGGCACGGCCGAACCAGGACAACCAGCGGGCATGCAGGCGCTCCCGACGCTTGGTGTCGAGAAACAGGCGATAAAGGATGGTGAACAACCAGGCGCGCAGTGCCTGCACCTCGCGTTGCTGGCCCCGCCGGGTCAAGGCCCGCTCGACGGTGGCCTGGACCAGGTCGTCGGCGCTGCCGGGGTCACGGGTGAGCCACAAGGCAAAGCGGCGTAGCCGCTGCAGCAGCTCGCGCCATTGCTGTTCGTCCAGGTCGTGCATGGCAGGTTACCGGCCCTTGGGGTTGTCAGTGTAGAGGGCAGACGCCTGGCGACAAAATTTATTCCCGGCGATGGAATAAGTTTTCCCCTGCCCCGTCGTACTGGCACCTTCACTGAACCGGACGATCACCATGAACTCACCTTTGCACGGCCCCGCCAAGGCATTGCGCCTGGCCGGTATCGGCGCCGTGATGCTGGCCCTGGGTGCCGGCTTCGCCTATGCCGCCGGCTGGGTCGGCGGGCCACGACTGACGCCGCAACGCATCATCGACACCTTCGAAGCCCAGGCCGGCCACTACCCGGGGTATCGCAAGAATCACGCGAAGGGTTTATGCGTCAGTGGCTACTTCCAGCCCAGCGGGCAGGCCGCCACGCTGTCGACCGCCCGTGCCTTCAGCCAGGCCCGCGTGCCGGTGGTCGGCCGCTTCGCCATCGGCGGAGCCAACCCATTCGCCCCCGATACCGGCGTGCCGGTGCGCAGCCTGGCGATCCAGCTGAGCACCGACGATGGGCAAATCTGGCGCACCGGGATGAACAACCCACCGGTGCTGGCCGTCAGCAATCCACAAGGGTTCTATGAACAGGTACTGGCCGGTGCGCCGGTACCCGGCACCGGCAAACCGGACCCGGCCAAAATGCAGGCATTCTTCGCCGCTCACCCGGAAAGCGCAGCCTTCCGCCAATGGGCCGCAAGCTATAAACCCAGCGACAGCTTCGCCAGCACTCAGTACCACAGCATCAATGCCTTCCGCCTGATCGACACGGGCGGTGCCGCCCACCCCGTGCGCTGGCAGCTGGAACCGCAAACGCCCTTCTCGCCCCTGCCTGGCCAGGTCGACGACAAGCAGTTCCTGCAACATGACCTGCAGCAGCGCCTGGCCCGAGGCCCATTGCGCTGGACCCTGCGCCTGGTACTTGCCGAGCCCGGCGACGCGGTGGACGACCCGGCCCGCCCCTGGCCTGCCGAGCGTCGAAGCGTCGACGCCGGCACCCTGGTCGTCGAACAGGTCGATGGCCCGGAGCAAGGCGCCTGCCGTGACCTGAACTTCGACCCCTTGATCTTGCCCGCCGGCATCGAGCCTTCCGCTGACCCGATCCTCGCCGCCCGCTCGGCCGCCTATTCGGAATCGTTCAACCGCCGCAGCCGCGAGTCGCTCGGCACAGGAGCCAAGCCATGAACCCGCAAGCTTTCCACCCGCTGCACCGCCTGCTGCACTGGCTGATGGCGATACTGATCATTGCCATGCTGTTCATTGGCGTGAGCATGGTGGCCGACCTGTCACCACGCCATCCGCTGATGATCGAGCTGCACAAGGCCACCGGACTGGCACTGCTGGGACTGGTGGTGGTGCGCATCGGCCTGCGCCTGACCCTGCCCCATCCGCCTTTGCCTCATGACCTGCCGCCTGTGCAACGCTTCGCCGCGGGCGCCTCGCACGTGCTGCTCTACGGCTTGATGCTGGCCATGCCGCTGCTGGGCTGGGCGATGCTGTCGGCAGGCGGCTATCCGCGGCCCTTGCAGCTACCGGCCATCGCACCGCACGACTTGCAGCTGTACGCGGTACTGCGCCAGGCCCACGGCTGGGCCGGCTACCTGTTGTTCGCCACCGTGCTGGTGCACTTGGGCGCCGCGCTCATGCATGCCCTGGTGCGCCGGGATGGCGTGCTGCGCAGCATGTGGCCAGGCCCGTTACGCCGCAGCGAATGATGGCAGGCTGCCCAGGCAGGCTCGACACCCGGTAAGCATTCTCATTACTCTTGCCCATCGACCTGCCCTGGACTGCCCCGATGAATGCCGCAAAGGACCCTGCCACCCTCGTACCCGCCAGCACCCTGGACTTGCGCCCGCTGCTGCTGGTGACCATGGCCTGCACCATGTCGATGATGGCGTTCGTCGCCCTGATCGGGCCGATTGCCCGTCTGCTCGGCATGGCCACCTGGCAAGCCGGTGCGGCGGTGACCGTGGCCGGGGTGGTCTGGGTGCTGCTGGCCCGGCCCTGGGGCCGTGCCGCCGACCGCCTGGGCCGGCGACGCACTCTGCTACTGGGCAGTGCCGGCTTCACCCTGGCCTACTGGCTGCTGTGCCTGTTCATCGAGGGTGCCTTGCACTGGTTGCCGGGCGCGACCCTGGCCTTTGTCGGCCTGATGCTCGCCCGCGGCGCCATTGGTGCCTTCTATGCAGCCATCCCAGTGGCCTGCAACGCCCTGATCGCCGACCATGTCGAGCCGCAGCGCCGGGCCCGGGCCATGGCGTCCCTCGGTGCGGCCAGTGCCGTCGGCCTGGTGCTGGGCCCCGCGCTCGCGGCGTTACTGGCCGAGCACAGCCTGAGCCTGCCGTTCCATGTAATGTCGTTGCTGCCGGCCACCGCGTTCCTGGTACTGCTGTTCAAGCTCAAGCCACAACCCTTGGCTCACAGCCACGCCCCCAGCCCGGTGCGGTTGAATGACCCGCGCCTGCGTCGGCCATTGCTGGTGGCCTTCAGCGCCATGCTCAGCGTCACGGTCTCGCAGATCATCGTAGGCTTCTTCGCGCTCGATCGCTTGCACCTGGCGCCGGCAGCAGCCGCGCAAACCGCAGGCATCGCGCTGACCACCGTCGGCGTGGCGCTGATCCTGTCCCAGGTCATTTTGCGCCAGTTGCAGTGGCCACCGCTGAAAATGATTCGCGTGGGTGCCAGCGTCTCGGCGTTGGGTTTCGCGGCAGGTGCGATGGCCACCACCGCACCCTGGCTATGGAGCTGCTACTTCGTCGCCGCCGCCGGCATGGGCTTCGTGTTCCCTTCGTTCTCGGCCCTGGCAGCCAATGCCATGAAAGCCTCGGAGCAAGGCGCGACCGCCGGCTCCATCGGCGCTGCGCAAGGCATGGGCGCGGTGATCGGGCCACTGGCCGGCACGCTGGTCTATGCCCTGGACCCACGCCTGCCGTTCCTTGCCGTGGCGCTGCTGTTGCTGCTGGTCGGGCTGTGGCCGATGCCGCGCGAGCATCGGCCCTGACAAGCACAGCGCGCAACCGTGCAGAGTATGTTTTAATGCGTCGCCCATTATTTTTAACACCTCTAATTACAAGGCGGCTATGGACACGGGGACACGACTCAAACTGGTGCGTGAACGCAACAACCTCTCCCAGCGGGAACTGGCCCGCCGCAGCGGGCTCACCAACTCGACCATCTCGCAGATCGAGCAGAACCGCGTCAGCCCTTCGGTCAGTTCCCTGAAAAAACTGCTCGAAGGCATCCCCATGACCCTGGCGGAGTTCTTCAGCTTCGACGAACCGGTACGGGAAGAGCGCTTCGTGTTCCGCGCCGGCGAACAGCCGGACCTGGGCCGAAATGGCCTGCGCATGTTGCTGGTAGGTGCCAGCGTCGAGGCCAGGCAGATGCGCATGCTGCGCGAGCTGTATGCCCCGGGCGCCGATTCGGGCGAGCCGATCGTGCATGCCGAGGGCGAGGAATGTGGCCTGGTCACCCGCGGCACCGTGGAACTGTGGGTCGATGGCCAGGTGAGCATCCTCAACTCGGGCGATGGCTACTATATCCCCACCACCCTGCCCCACAGCTTCAAGAACATCGGCCAGGATGAGGCTGAAATCATCAGCGCCAACACCCCGGCCAACTTCTGATACCCGGCTGCCGGCACCGCTAGCGGCGGGCCGGCTGTCTCAACGCCTGCTCGACGAAATCCAGGCGATCCTGACCGAAGTACATCTGCCCTTCGACAAAGCATGTTGGCGCGCCGAACACCCCGCGCGCCACAGCCTCTTCGGTTGTTTGCTTGAGTGCGGCCTTCACTTCAGTGTCCGCCGCCAGGTCGCGGAACTCGGCCGGATCGAAACCCGCCTGGCTGAGCGTCTCGTCCAGCACGGCCGCGTCACCCAGGTTGCGCCGCTGGGCCCACAGTCCGTTGAACAACGTCGCCAGCAGCGCCTCGAAACGTGCCGGCGCGTGCAACTGCATGCCCACGACACCGCGCATCAGCGCCAGGGTATTGAGTGGAAAGCCCGGCGGTAGCCCGAACGGCACGCCATAGCGCTCGGCATAGCGGCCCAGGTCGGTGAACATGTAGCGCCCTTTGGACGGGATCATCGCCGGTGACGCATTGCCAGTGGCCTGGAATACCCCGCCGAGCAACATCGGCCGGTAACTCAGCGTTGCGCCCTGCCGGGCACAGAGGTCAGGCAATTGGGTCCAGGCCAGGTAACTGGCAGGGCTGCCCAAGTCGAAGAAGAACTCAACGGTCTTGCTCATACGGCAATCTCCTTGAAAGGTCAGGGCTTACCAGCGCTCCATCCACGGGCGCAGGTCCAGTTCGAAAGTCCAGGCATCTCGCGGCTGCGCGTGCAGGAACCAGTAGCTGTCGGCGATGTGCGCGGGGTCGAGGATACCGTCCTGATCCTTGAGGGCGTAGCGCTCAGGGAACGTGTCGCGGATGAACGCCGTGTCGATGGCGCCGTCCACTACCACATGGGCTACATGGATGTTCCGCGGCCCCAGTTCCCGCGCCATGCTCTGGGCCAGGGCGCGCAGGCCATGCTTGGCGCCCGCGAATGCGGCGAACCCGGCCGCCCCGCGGGTACCGGCGGTGGCACCGGTGAACAGCAGCGTGCCACGTTCGCGGGTGACCATGCGCCGGGCGACTGCCTGAGCGGTCAGGAAGCCGGCGAAGCAGGCCATTTCCCAGATCTTGAAGTATTTGCGCGGGGTTTCGTCGAGGATACTGCAGGGCACATTGGCACCAATATTGAAGACAAAGGCTTCGATCTGGCCGATATCGCGCTCGATCGTTTCGATCAGTTCGGCCACCTCCTCTTCCTTGCGCGCATCCGAGCCAAAGCCATGAGCCTGGCCGCCTGCGGCGCGAATCTCTTCCACCAGAGGTTGCAGTTTTTCCGCCTGACGGCGGGTGACGCAGGCGATGTAACCCTCGCGGGCGAAGCGCTTGGCAATTTCGCCACCCGTGGCGTCTCCCGCCCCTATCACCAGCACCACTTTTTGTTGTTCTGCCACGTGCACCCCCATTGGTGAATGATCGTTTAGTAAACGAACGCTATGTTATGATCGCCCCCAACGTCAAGCCAGCGCTCAGAGGTTTTTCCATGCGCTACTCCAGCGAACACAAGCAACAGACCCGCGACAAGCTGCTGGCCAGCAGCGGTGCGCTGGCCAAGCGCGGCGGCTTCGCCAGCACCGGCGTCGCCGGGCTGATGAAAGCCATAGGCCTGACCGGCGGCGCTTTCTACAACCACTTTCCGTCCAAGGATGACCTGTTCACCGAAGTCGTCCGCCAGGAACTGAGCAACAGCCCGCTGGCGCGCCTGGCCCAGAAAGGCGCCAGCCGCGAGCGCCTCGAGCGCTGCCTGCAGCAGTACCTCAGCCTGGCCCATCTGCACAATGCCGAGGGGGGCTGCCCATTACCGCCGTTGGGCGTGGAAATCGCCCGGGCCGAACGGCCGGTGCGCGAGGAAGCCGAACATTGGCTGGTGAGCCTGCATACCACCTGGAGCGAAACCCTGGGCGATGAAGCGGTGGCCTGGGCAATGATCAGCCAGTGCGTTGGCGCATTGGTGGTCGGGCGAATGCTGGCCAGTGAAACGGTGCAAGCCCAGGTGCTGGATGCCAGCCGTGGCTTCGTCGAAAGGGCCCTGAATGAGAGCTGCTAGCCTGCTACTGCTATTTTTGGCATCGGTGCCGGCGCTGGCCGAGCCAGTGTGCCCGCCCGGCCAGTACCAGGTATGCCTGATGGGTTGTTTCTGCGCGCCGATCGACCCTGGCCAGGCCGGCCAGGTGCTCAAGGACGTCGAGGTCATGGCCTCCGGCAGCCTGGCCTTCGCCCTGCGCCAGGCTCGCGACGAGGCGACCGCCAGTGGCAGCGAGCCGATTCCCTTGCACATCCGCGCTCAGCTCGAACCCTGGTACGACTTCGCCGTGCTCGATGCGGCGCGCTACCGGGTGGGTGACGAACAGCAGGTCAGTGCGGCCAATGCGATGCTGCAGAACCCCGACGTGAATGCGGTGACGCTGATCGACACGATCATCTTCCGCCATGCCAGTGATGCCGAAGACAATGTGGCGCTGTGGGCCCACGAGCTCAAGCATGTGCAGCAATATCAGGAACTGGGGGTCGAGGAATTCGCCCGGCGCTACACGCGCGACTATCAGGACCTGGAGGGGCCGGCCTACAAGATAGAGGCCGAGGTGGGCAAAGCCTTGCGCGAACGTAGCGCAGGGCAGGCCCGCTAGGTCGCGCCGACCTCTTTCAGGAGGCCGGCGCGCAAGTGCAGCGCCTCAGGAGGACGCGGTAGCCTCCTCGCCCGCTTCTTCGCGGCTGGCATAGCGCTGCGCCAATACCGCGCACACCATCAACTGAATCTGGTGGAACAGCATCAACGGCAGGATCATCGCCCCGATGCCGCTGCCCACGAACAGCACCTGAGCCATGGGCACCCCCGTAGCCAGGCTCTTCTTGGAGCCGGCGAAGAGGATGGTGATGCGGTCTTCGAGGTTGAAGCCCAGCGCCTTGCCAAGCAGGCGCGTGCCGAACAGCACCACCGCCAGCAGGATGCCGCACACGGCGAACAGCCCCGCCAAGTGCTGCGGCGAGACGGTGTGCCACAGGCCGGTGACTACCGCCTCGCTGAACGCGGTATAGACCACCAGCAGGATCGAACCCTGGTCCACCATTTTCAGCCAGCGTGCATTGCGCTTGACCCAAGCCCCGATCCAGCGGCGGGCGATCTGACCGGCCACGAACGGCACCAGCAACTGCAGGGTAATCTTCGCCACCGCATCCAGGCCCGAACCGGTGTCACCGCTGGCACCCAGGAGCATCATCACCAGCAGCGGCGTGAGGAAAATGCCCAGCAAGCTGGAAGCGGCGGCGCTGCAGATGGCGGCCGGCACGTTGCCGCGTGCCAGCGAAGTGAAAGCGATGGCGGACTGCACGGTAGCCGGCAAGGCGCACAGGTACAACACACCCAGGTACAGCTCATTGCCTACCAGTGGCACGAACAAGGGTTTGAAAGCCATGCCCAGCAACGGGAACATCACGAAGGTGCAGGAAAATACCAGCAGGTGCAGGCGCCAATGCCCGGCGCCGGCGATGATCGCCTCGCGCGACAGCTTGGCGCCATGCAGGAAGAACAGCAGGCCGATGGCCAAGTTGGTCAGCCAGCCAAAATAGACCGCGCCGTCGCCCGAACAAGGCAGCACGGTGGCGATGAATACCACCCCGAGCAACGCCAGGGTGAAGTTGTCGAACAACATGCGCAAATACTTCATATCCGTTTCCGTCTTGTCGTTGTGCAAGGGCACACGATAAGGTCTGAGGCTTTTTCCTGCTAACGCCGGAACCCCCGCCGGTGTCGCTCAACGGACACAAACCTGAAAAGGATCCTTTAATGCCCCCCTCCCGCCTCACGCCCCTCCTTGCCGCCGCCAGCCTGGCTTTTGCCAGCGTCACAGCCCAGGCCAGCCCCTCACTCGAGGATCAGGTAGACGCAGTGGTCACCAAGCTCATGCAAGAGCAGGACATTGCCGGCATGGCAGTGGCGGTCTTTGCCAACGGCCAGGCGCACTACTTCAGCTATGGCGTGGCGAGCAAGGCCGGAGGCGAAGCGGTAACCGCCGACACCCTGTTCGAGATCGGCTCGCTGAGCAAGACCTACACCGCCACCCTCGCCGCCTTGGCCAGCGCCGAAGGTAAGCTCGACCTGCAGGCCCCGGCCCGCCGCTATCAGCCTGCCCTGGCCGAAAGTTCGCTGGGAGAAGCCAGTGTGCTGGAGCTGGGGGCCTACAGCGCCGACTGCCTGCCCTTGCAGTTCCCCGACGCGGTAAAGACCGACCAGCAGGCGCTGGACTTCCTGCGCGACTGGAAGCCCCGTAGCGAACACGGCACCCAGCGCTGCTACTCCAACCCAAGCCTGGGGCTGTTCGGCGACCTGGCCGCGCGCGCGCAGGAGCGCCCGTTCGCCGAGTTGATGAGCCAGGGCCTGTTGCCGCAGATGGGCCTGCAGCATACCTACCTGCAAGTACCGGCGAAGGCCCAGAGCCTGTATGCGCAGGGATACGATGCACAGAACCGGCCGGTGCGGGTCAGCCCCGGCCCCTATGCCGATGAAGCCTACGGCATCAAGACCAGCGCCCGTGACCTGCTGCGCTACGTGCGCCTGCAGATGCAACCGGCCGAATTGTCACCGGCGCTGCGCAAGGCGCTCGCCATCACCCAGACGGGCTATTTCCAGGTGGGCTCTATGACCCAAGGGCTGGGCTGGGAACGCTACCCCTACCCGGTTTCGCTCGAGACCCTGGTCGATGGCAACAGCCCTCGTCTGATCCGCGAGCCACAGGCTACTCGCCGCCTCGATCCCGCCCTGCCAGCCGAACCCCACGCTTGGTACAACAAGACGGGTGCGACCAATGGTTTTGGCGCCTATGCCGCGTTCATTCCGAGCGAAGGCAAGGCCATCATATTGCTCGCGAACCGCAATTATCCCAACGAAGCGCGGGTGCGAGCGGCCTATCGGATTCTATCCAGCGTCGGTCAGTGAAAGCCCCCGAGAGCAGATTGTCAGACAAGATGTAGTGAAGAAAAATATTCACTACAAAACGGTTGACGCCGTTCATCGCCCTTGTGCATGATGAAGCCGTCTCCCCGATCGGGAGCGGTGGCAAGGGTGTTCCAGACGGCCTGCGCGGTAACGCAGGCCGTCCGTGGAGAGGGAACTGTCCAAAAGGCAGCGTGAGAAAGCCCCTGTTGCGATGCTGCTGTAGCAGCCTTGGTAGTGCGCTACACGTTTGTGGCGCCAACTGTGAAAAATCACCAACGAATGGGTAATGGGGGCTTTATGATGAACTTGAACAACAATCCTACGATCGACCAACTGGCCCAGCTGTTCGCCATGCGCAAGGACAGCCTCGACGACCACCTGCTGTGGGTCAGCCAAACCGGCGAAGTGCGCCTCGACCGCCTGCCGCCGAACACCGTCGAAGACGAATTCGAAGCGCACCTGCCCAGCATGCGCGCCCGCTTCAAGGTCTACCGCCGTGGCCAGGGCTACGTCGGCAAGAAGGCCGCCGCCGACACCGAGTTCGTCGGCCGCGTCCTGCAGACCCTGCAACAAGAATGGCCCGCCGCCCGTGAGCGGCAGGCAGACAAGGTGATCGATCCGCTCAACTGAGTGATCGCGCCACTTACCGAGCCCGGCCCTTCTGGTCGGGCTTTTTCATGCCCGCTGCCGTTGCCGTTCAGGCAATGCCAGGGCACCGGTCGCCAGCGCCCGCGCCCGGTCCACACCCCACACCAGCGCACGGGTCATGGTCTCCCCGGGGCGTGACGGGTAATACTCTTCCAGCACCGCCTTGCCATCCTGGCCATACAGGCCCAGGAACAATTGCGTGGCCCCCACTCGTGACAGGCGCACCTGCACATCGAGGGTCGTGCCATCGCTCAGTGCTTCATCGTGGCCGCGGCTATGCAGTTGCGCATCTGCCCACTGCCAGTAGGTTTCTTCCCTGACTCGCATGGAACCTCACTCTTTCCTTGCCTGAGATGTCGCGTTAGAAAACCACATCCGCCGTACTTCGGCGAGCGCAAACCACCGATACCATGAGCGGGGTCAAGCAACGCCAAGAAAAACCCCGCCAGTGGGCGGGGTTATGTGAAGGCGGTCACTTTTTCGGTGGAAGCCGCGGCGTGAAGCGGCCCTTCTTGGCGCGCTGCAAGTGGGCCGGCTGCAGCTGTTCCGAATCATCCAGGGTCATGTGGGCGAAGCCGAGGCGGAAAGCCGACTGGCCGCAACGGACCTGGCTGTTGATCGGAAACGCATCGTTCATGTCTTCGAAAAAGGACTCGCTCATGCCCTGTCTCCCTCAGTGGCGGCCGCGCCGGCAAGAACAAGGAATGCCTGGAAAAACGCTGCCTGTGAAAGTGAGACTAGCCGGTCATTTGCAGACTGCTTGGCCGAACAAACCGGCACCCGACCAGTGGCACATTGCCTACTTCAGGCGCACCGCAGTGCCGGTGGCGAACACCACGACCATGCCGCCTTGTACCGAAGGCATGCTGATTTCGAAGTCGACACCGACCACGGCATCGGCGTGCAACTGCCGTGCCCGTGCCTTCAATTCCTCGGTGGCCTGCTCGCGAGCCTCGCGCAGCGCGCTTTCCAGGGTCTGCGAACGCCCACCGAAGAAGTCGCGAAAGCGTGTGAAGAAATCGCGCACGAAGTTGATGCCCTGCACCGATTCGGAACTGACTACGCCGAGGTATTCGGCAATCGGGCGGCCTTCGAGCTGGCTGGTGGTGGAAATGATCATGGGGAGCTCCGTTAGCCTGGCAAAAGACGCCAGTCTAACAAAGCCCTGCTCGCCTGGCGGTCGCCAGCAAAACGCCAGTCACTGCGCGCTGGCAGCCCGCAACCGTTGCCCCAGCTTTGGCCCGAACACATTGACCAGCAAGCCGAGCATCACCAGCAGCGCCCCCCAACCCTGCACTGCAGTCAGACGCTCGCCCAGCAACCAGGCCGAAGAACTCAGGCCAATCACCGGCACCAACAACGAGAATGGCGCGACCTTGCCCGCGGGATGACGCGACAGCAGTGTGCTCCATAGGCTGTAGCCCAGCATGGTGGCGACGAACGCCAGGTAACCCAAAGCCAGCACCGAACTCCAGCCGATGTTGAGCAACGCATGGCTGATACGCTCCGGGCCTTCCAGCCACCAGGACAAGGCCAGGAACGGCAACGGTGGCACCAGCCCGCCCCAGATCACCAGCGCCACCAAGTCCACCGAACCGAAGCGGCGGGTGATGATATTGCCCATGCCCCACATGGCCCCTGCGCACAGGGTCAGCAGCAACGCGACCATCGGCACATGGCCGCTGTCTTCGCTGCCGATCAGCGCCAGGCCGCTGGCGGCCACCAACAGGCCCAGCAAGCTTGCCAGACGCAGGCGCTCGCCAAGAAACAGCGCAGCGAAGCCTAGTGTGAAGAACGCCTGCGACTGCAGCACCAGCGAAGCCAGGCCCGGCGGCATGCCGCTGTACATCGCCTGGAACAGGAACGCGAACTGGCCCAGCGAAATGGTCGCGCCATAGGCGATCAGCCAGCGCCACGGCAGCTTCGGCCGCTTGACCAGCAGAATCGCCGGGAAGGCAACCAGCAGAAAGCGCAATGCCCCGAGCAGCATTGGTGGCAGGCCATCAAGGCCGACCTTGATGACCACGAAATTGATACCCCAGGCAACGATGACCACCAGGGCGATCAGCAAGTCCTTCAGTGGCATTGCGGCTTCCTTCTACAAGCGTTCTAGACATATTTCGTTACAGCATACGGCCATCCTGCAACCATGGACCGGCACAGTTACCGTCGAGCCTGGCGTAACAGTGCGGCTGTTATGCCGTGCAAGCTTCACTTGACCCTACTTGTATAGACATGCTCATATCAGAGCCAGGCCGCGCATGCGACGTGCCGCCCGTGGCCCCTCCCCGACACAAAAACAATGAAGTGGAGCCCCAAATGTCCAGCAAATCCGTGCTCGAACGGCGTTCGATCGATTACATCCCCGAGGCCGAACGCCATGGCAAGGTGTACAGTCAGTTCACCCTGTGGTTAGGCGCCAACCTGCAAATCACCGCGATCGTCACCGGCGCCTTGGCCGTGGTGCTCGGCGGCGATGTGTTCTGGTCGCTGATCGGCCTGCTGCTGGGGCAATTGATTGGTGGCGCGGTCATGGCCCTGCACGCCGCCCAGGGCCCACGCCTGGGCTTGCCGCAGATGATCTCCAGCCGCGTGCAGTTCGGGGTCTATGGCGCGGCCATCCCGATGGTGCTGGTGTGCCTGATGTACCTTGGTTTCACCGCCACCGGCACGGTCCTGTCGGGCCAGGCCATCGGCCAGTTGCTCAGCGTCAGCGACAGCACCGGCATTCTCATCTTTGCGGCGGTGATCGTGCTTGCCACCCTGGCCGGCTACCGAGTAATCCACTGGATCGGCCGGGTCGCCAGCGTGCTGGGCATCATTGCCTTCATCTACCTGTTCAGCCGTATCCTGATGATTGCCGACATCGGCCAGTTGCTCGACAACCGCCATTTCACCTGGGCATCGTTCCTGCTGGCGGTGTCGCTGGCGGCGTCCTGGCAGATCGCCTTCGGGCCCTATGTCGCCGATTATTCGCGCTACCTGCCGAGCAGTACCTCGCCGGTCAAGACCTTCCTCGCCGCCGGGCTGGGCTCGGTGATCGGCGCGCAGGCCTCGATGATCCTTGGCGTGTTTGCCGCCGCCATCGCCGGTGGTGAGTTTTCCGGTCGCGAGGTGGCGTATATCGTCGGCCTGGGCGGCGCCGGCACCACGGCGGCCCTGCTGTATTTCAGCATCGCCTTCGGCAAGGTGACCATTTCCACGCTGAACTCCTACGGCAGCTTCATGTGCATCGCCACCATCATCAGCGGCTTCCGTGGCAACCTGGCGATCAGCCGTGCCCAGCGCCTGCTGTTCGTGCTGCTGATCGTCGGCGCCGCAACCCTGGTGGCGCTGCTCGGCCAGCACTCGTTCCTCAGCGCCTTCAAGTCGTTCATCCTGTTCCTGCTGACGTTCTTCGTGCCCTGGAGCGCGGTCAACCTGGTGGATTACTACTTCATCACCAAGGAACGCTATGACGTGCCAGCCCTGGCCGACCCCGAGGGCCGCTACGGCCGCTGGAACTGGCCGGGTATTGCCGTGTACACCATCGGTGTACTGGTGCAGATGCCGTTCATCGATACCAAGTTATACACCGGCCCGATGGTCGCGCACCTGGGTGGGGTGGATGTGTCGTGGCTGATCGGCCTGGTAGTGCCCAGCCTGCTCTACTACTGGGTGGCCCGGCACCGTGCCGCCGAGGCTCCGGCCCGCATGATCGTGCCTGAGGTGCGTTGAACCCGGGCGGGGGCTTGCTGGCCAGCGCAATCTCTGTGGGAGCCGGCTTGCCGGCTCCCACAAGTACACCAACAAGCTTGGTGCCGGTACTGGAATCAGTTGCGGTAATCCGGTGCTGTTCTGTCCAGCATCCGCAACAACGCCGCCCAGGCCAGTTGCAGGGCATCCGGGTCGGTCAATTCCCCTTGCTTCAACCCCCTCGCCGGTTCATTGAACTGCCGCTCGGTGTGCGCACACACCTGGGGCAACGGCAGCACCAATTGCCCGGCGCTCTGTGCTGCCAGCTGGATCTCGCAGGCTTTCTCCAGGTAGTACATGCGCAGAAACGCTTCGGCCACCGTGCGACCGGTGGTGAGCAGGCCGTGGTTACGCAGGATCATCACCGGCTTGTCGCCCAGGTCGGCCACCAGCCGCTGCTGCTCGTCCATGTCCAGGGCAATGCCTTCATAGGCGTGGTAGGCCACCTTGTTGTAGAACTCCATGGAGATCTGGTTGACCGGCAACAGCCCGCACTCCAGCGCCGCCACCGCACAACCGGCACGGGTGTGGGTGTGCAGCACGCATTGGGCATCCTCGCGGGCGGCATGGATGGCGCTGTGGATGACGAAGCCGGCCGGGTTGACCGGGTGCGGCGTTGGCTCCACCGGCCTGCCCTGCAAGTCGATCTTGACCAGGCTCGACGCGGTGATCTTGTCGAACAACAAACCATAGGGGTTGATCAGGAAATGATGCTCTGGCCCCGGCAGGCGCACCGAGATGTGGGTGAAGATCAGGTCGGTCATGCGAAAGTGGGCGATCAGCCGGTAGCAGGCGGCCAATTGCTCGCGCAACGATCGTTCAGAGGTGGTCATGGTCGGTCATCCTTCACTCATTTGCTGGCCCAGGCGTTGAAACGCTGCTCGAGCTCCTCACCATGGTCGACCCAGAAGTCGACGTTCATCGCCAAGGCGCCCTGCAGGTTCTGTGGCGAGGTCGGCACCCAGCTGGCCAATGCCGGGTCAAGCTTCGCTGCCGCCTGGGTGTTGGTCGGCCCATAGGGAATCTGCTCGACATAGCGCACCTGGGTATCGGGCTGGTTGGCGTAGCTGATCAGCCGCTTGGCCTGGTCGACATGTTTCGAGCCCTTGATGATGGCCCAGTAATCCATGCCGTACAAACTGCCCGGCCACACCACCGCCAGCGGGCTGCCCTGCTGGGCGGCGACAGCGATACGGCCGCTGTAGGTCGAGGTCATCACCACGTCACCGGCGGCCAGCCATTGGGCCGGTTGTGCGCCGGCATCCCACCACTGGATATAGGGCTTGAGTTCGCTGAGCTTGGCGAAGGCCCGCTCTACCCCGGCCGGGGTCGACAGCACCTTGTACACGTCGTCGACCTTGACGCCGTCGGCCAGCAGGGCGAACTCCAGGTTGTATACCGCGCGCTTGCGCAGGCCGCGTTTGCCCGGGTATTTCTTCACGTCCCAGAAGTCGGCCCAGGAGTCGGGCGCCTCGGCCAGCTTGTTGCGGTCGTAGGCGATCGCCACGCTCCACACCAGCGCCGCCGAGCCACACGCCTGCGCAGCGTCCGGGATCAGTTCGGCGGCGTGCCCCAGTCGCTGCCAGTCGAGGTGCTCGTAGATGCCCTCGTCGCAGCCGCGGGCCAGGTCCGGCCCTTCGATCTGCACCACGTCCCAGTCGACATTACCGGTATCGGCCATGACCTGAATGCGCGCCATCTCGCCGTTGTACTCGCTCTGAATCAACTGGCTGCCGTCCTGGGCGCTAAAAGGCTGGAAGATCGCCACATCCTGGGCTTTCTGACCGGCGCCGCCATAGCCAACCACGACCATCTGCGGCGCCGCTTGCGCATTGCCAAGGCCAATAGCCAACAGCGCTGCGCAAAGGCCGGTACTGCGAGGAAATGCCTGCATCGAATTGCCTCCTGCCGGTGCCCGAAGGGCCCGTTTTCTTGTTGTTGTGAGGTCATGCCCACTGCCGTGGGTGAGAAAAAAGCTAGTCGGGAGCCAGTAAAAAAACAAGTTGATTTTTTACTGCAGCTACACTTTCATGATCAAAACAAGAACAACACCGGAGCCGCACCGCATGTCGACCGCCTTCGCTCACCTGTTCGAGCCCTTGCAGATTCGCGGCAAGCGCCTGAAGAACCGCATCATGTCCACCGGCCACGATACCTGCCTGCCCACCGACAACCTGGTCAACGACAAGCTCATCGCCTACCAGAGCGCTCGCGCCGCAGGCGGTGCAGGGTTGATCGTGCTGCAGGTCGCAGGGGTGCACGACAGCGCCCGCTACACCTCCCATGTACTGATGGCCACCGACGATGCCTGCATTGACGGCTACCGGCGCCTGGCCGAGGCCTGCCATGCCCACGGCACGGTGGTGCTGTCGCAGCTGTTCCACCCGGGAAGGGAAATCATGGAGTCGGCCGATGGGCTGCTGGCGGTCGCCTACTCGGCCTCGGCAGTGCCCAACGAGCGGTTTCGCGTGATGCCACGGGCCCTGGACCAGGTAATGATCGACGAGATCGTCCAAGGCTATGCCGATGCCGCCCGCCGCCTGTATCAGGCGGGGCTGGATGGCGTCGAGGTGGTGGCCAGCCATGGCTACCTGCCGGCGCAGTTCCTCAACCCGCGGGTCAACCTGCGCAGCGACGGCTACAACGGCGGCCTGGAACAACGCCTGCGTTTCCTGCGCGAGGTGCTGCAGGCCGTACGCGCAGCTACCGACGAAGACTTCATCGTCGGCCTGCGCATCAGTGCCGACGAACGCGACACCGACGGCCTCAGCGAGGATGAATCGCTGGCCGCCGCCGAAGCGCTGCAAGGCCAGCTGGACTACCTGCACATCGTCGCCGGCACCTCGGCCTCGCTCGGCGGCGCCGTGCACATCGTGCCGCCGATGGCCATCGCGCCGGCCTACCTGGCCCGCGAGGCCGGCACTTTCAAGCAGCGCCTGGCCATCCCGCTGTTCGTCACTGGGCGCATCAACCAGCCACAGGAAGCGGAACTGATCCTGGCCCGTGGCCAGGCCGATGTGTGCGGCATGACCCGCGCACTGATCTGCGACCCGGATATGCCAAGCAAGACCGAGCAAGGCAACGTCGAGGACGTTCGCGCCTGCATCGCCTGCAACCAAGCCTGCATCGGCCATTTCCACCGGGGCCTGCCGATCTCCTGCATCCAGCACCCGGAAACCGGCCGCGAGCTGCAGTACGGCACGCTGGAACCTGCCGCCACGCGCAAGCGCATCCTGGTGGCTGGCGGTGGCCCTGCCGGCATGAAAGCGGCGGCAGTAGCGGCTGCGCGTGGGCATGAAGTGACGCTATATGAAGCCAGTGCGCAGCTCGGTGGCCAGGTGCTGCTTGCACAACTGCTGCCGCGGCGCGCCGAGTTCGGCGGTGCCAGTACCAACCTGCAACGCGAAATGCAACTGGCAGGTGTACGTGTGGTACGTAACACACGAGTCGACCGTGCCCTGATCGAACGTGAGCGCCCCGACCTGGTGATTGCCGCCACCGGCGCAACCCCC